>CAZNRT010000099.1:0-10661 GCA_964575445.1 uncultured Proteiniphilum sp.
TCCATAATCCCACAATTTTGGTGCGCAAAAAATTCTCTAAATTGAGAAGTATGACATATATGGGATAGTTTTGTATTCAAAAAAAATAAATTTTAATATATTTGGGTGCACGAATTAACATTACAAAGATAACAAATTTGACGACGTAGAGCACTATTAATGATAGAATATTATTAACTCTTTCAAAGCCGAAATCAGTGGCACTAATGAATCAAAAATCTTTTTACTCCTAACACTTACCAATTGATATAATACAGAATCAAAGTCTTTGATAATAGTTGTGCCCATTTCATGTGTGCAAATAGAACAACAGATACTATTAAATTATATTTTAATCAAAAATATAAAAATACTGATTAAAACATTTGGAAAAAGAAGAATCGTGCTATATATTTGCACCATAAATCATTTAGTAATAAAAAAATGAATCAAACAACTGAAGAAAAAATTATTGAAGCTGCACACAAAATTTTTGCTCAAAAGGGATATGCAGCAACACGAAATAGAGATATTGCTGAAGAAGCTGGTCTAAATATGGCACTTCTAAATTATTACTTTAGAAGCAAACAGAAGCTGTTTGAAATAGTAATGACCGAAAACTCTAAAAAGTTTTTTAGTGTAATGTTCCCTATCGTGAACAATCGAGATACTTCTCTTCTTGAAAAAGCTGAATCAATAACGGATAACTATATCGACCTTTTAATAGAGAATCCTGAATTGCCATTATTCGTCTTTAATGAGATTAAGGTTGATCCAGAAAATTTCAAAGGTAGAGTTCAGGTTGATAAGCTTTTTAATGACTCATATATTCTCACTCAAATAAAGGAGTTAGAGCCTGATGAAGATCCTTTACAGTTTATTATTTCACTTCTGGGTATGATTCTTTTCCCGTTTGTTTCGAAACCAATATTTTATGTGGATGAAAAAGAGTTCAGAGTCAAAATGAACGAGAGGAAAAGATATATAATGAAATGGGTAAAAACATCTATGGGGCTATAAGCCCCCTTTTTTAAACCGAGTTTAATCAAATAATTAAATCCATAAATTAAACAATATGATAAGAAAAGTTACACTCACACTCCTATCTGCTTTTATTCTTATTGCTCACACCAATGGGCAATCATTGAAATTAGATGAATGTTATATTCTTGCCGAAAACAACTATCCATTGGTGAAGCAATATGAACTAATAGAGCAAAGCAAAGGTTACTCTCTTTCCAACATATCCAAGGGCAATTTGCCACAGGTTGCTATTTTGGGACAAGCCTCTTATCAGTCTGATGTTACAAAGATTCCGTTTTCTATGCCCAACACCGAGATACCAACAATAAGTAAGGACCAGTATAGAGTTCAGGGAGAATTGGTGCAGCCAGTCACTGACATATTCACTACTATAAAGCACAGAAAAGAAATCGTGAAATCTGAGGCTGATACTGAAATAGGTAGAACTGATGTGGAAATGCGAAAGATAAAGGAGAGAATCAATCAACTATATTTTGGGGTGCTTCTAATTGATGCTCAAATCACTCAGGTGGAGATTATGAAAAAAGATATTCAAGCTGCTTTAGATAAAACTAATGTTGCTATCTCAAACGGTGTTGCACTCAAGAGCAACGGAGACCTACTCATGGCTGAACTCCTTAAAGCTGAGCAGAGAGTTATAGAGATGAACGCACTTAGGAAGGGATTTACAGAAATGCTTTCATTATTTATAAACAAAGATGTGAACAAAGATACTTACTTTGAAAAGCCACTTGAGACGGGGATAATTTCAGGCATCAACCGACCAGAGTTGCGAGTTTTAGAATCACAAAAAAGGACATTGCATACCAAAGGGAAATTATTAGACACGGGCATCATGCCTCGCTTAAACCTATTTGCACAAGGGGGATATGGCAAACCAGCATTAAATATGCTTTCAAATGATTTTGATTTTTACTATGTAGGTGGCATTCGTTTGACTTGGAATATATCAAACTTTTACACACATAAAAAAGAAAAAAGGATTATATCTAATCACATCAACTCTATTGACACCCAGATGGATACATTTATATTTAATTTGAAATTAGATGTGACTCGTCAGAACAGTGAGATTGAAAAGCTCTATCAAATTATTGAGAAAGATCATGAAATTATCAAGCTAAGAGAAAATATAAGGGTCTCTGCGCAAAACCAATTAGAATATGGCACAGTGACAACTAATGATTATCTGACATACATAAACGCTGAAGATCAGGCTAAGCAAAATCTTATTTATCATGAGATTAAGAGATTGGCAGCAAATTATGACTTGAAGACAACCGTTGGCAATTAAATAATTAAACTATCAATAGGAATTAATGAATTATTCTTTCAATAAAAAAAAGTTATGAGAAAAAAAACAAGCAAATTGACAATTATTGCCTCACTCCTTTCAATGTTATTTTCCTGCAACAGTGGGCAAAATGGATTTGATGCCTCAGGATCTTTTGAAGCAGAAGAAATTATTATATCGGCAGAAGCACAGGGAGTTCTCAAAGAGTTTAATATTGAGGAGGGGCAAGTATTAGAATATGGGCAAAAGATTGGATACATCGATAGCACCCAACTCTATTTGAAGAAAAAACAGCTTGAAGCGCAGATAATAGCAATGTTGGGGAAAAAACCTAATATATCTATTCAGCTTTC
This sequence comes from uncultured Proteiniphilum sp., assembly GCA_964575445.1. Taxonomy (GTDB): domain Bacteria; phylum Bacteroidota; class Bacteroidia; order Bacteroidales; family Dysgonomonadaceae; genus Petrimonas. The sequence goes on from CAZNRT010000099.1 coordinate 2,671, forward strand.
GGCACTACAAGATCAACTAAGGGCAGCGGAGGTGGAAAAAGAGAGAGTGTCTAACTTAGTCAAGGGAGATGCAGCCACTCCAAAACAATTAGATGATATAAATGCTCAAGTTGAAGTTTTAAAAAGTCAGATTGCTGCTCACAAATCTACTCTCAGCATTTCGAGCGAAGGAGTCAATAAGGAAATTGTTCCAATACAGTATCAAATTGAACAATTAACAGATCAACTAAAGAAGTGCGAGGTTATTAATCCCATTCAAGGAACTGTTTTGACAAAATATGCCAAAGAACAAGAGATGGCTGCAATGGGCAAGCCTCTTTACAAGATTGCCGATATCTCTACCATTATTCTTCGAGTTTATATATCTGGAGATCAGCTATCTGGTGTGAAGTTAAACCAAACTGTCAAAGTAATGACAGATGATGGAAAGGGAGAGTATCACACCACAGAAGGTGTAGTAACCTGGATTAGCGACAAGGCTGAGTTTACTCCTAAAACAATTCAGACCAAGAATGAAAGAGCTAATTTGGTGTATGCCATTAAGGTGAAGGTAAAGAATGATGGTAGATATAAGATAGGGATGTATGGCGAAATAAAATTTAATTGAAATGGCAGACGTTATTTTGAATAATCTATATAAGAGCTACAACAAAGGAAATGTAAAAGCCGTAAAGGATGTTTCATTTGAAGTGGAAAAAGGGGAGCTTTTTGGATTAATTGGTCCAGATGGTGCAGGTAAAACCTCAATCTTTAGAATGCTCACAACTCTTTTACTGCCTGATAGTGGATCAGCATTTGTGAACGGACTTAATGTTGAAAAAGATATCAAGTCCATCCGAAGCGTTGTAGGATATATGCCTGGAAAATTCTCCTTATATAAAGATCTTTCGGTAGAAGAGAATCTCAATTTCTTTGCTACTCTATTTAATACAACTGTTGAAGAAAACTACGACCTGATCAAAGATATATACGTACAATTGGAGCCTTTCAAAACTCGAAAGGCGGGCAAACTTTCGGGAGGCATGAAGCAAAAGCTTGCTCTGTGTTGTGCATTAATACATCGCCCCAAGGTTTTGTTTTTAGATGAACCAACAACGGGTGTAGATGTAGTCTCAAGAAGGGAGTTTTGGGAAATGCTTAAAAGACTGAAAAAGCAAGATATAACCATATTGGTTTCAACCGCATATATGGATGAAGCAACCATGTGCGAGAGAATTGCATTAATTCAAAATGGAGAAATCATGTCCATAGACACTCCACAGAAAATCATAGATAGCTACTCCGATACTTTGTACGCAATAAGAACCAACAATATGAGCAGGCTACTGACAGATTTGCGCAAGATAGATGAAATAAAAAGTTGCAACGCTTTTGGCGAATATCATCATATTACATTTCATGAAGTTAATAATCGATCACACAACGGTGAAGATAATGGCACTATTCAAAAATCTCCAGAGTTTGTAAATATTGAAAAGTTGGCTGACAGATTAGAACAACTAAAGCATACCAATATTGAAATTAAAAGGATTGAACCAACCATTGAAGACTGCTTCATAGCGTTGATGGGCAGTGAGCAGAACTTAAAAAATATTGAATACAAATGAGTACTTCCGAAATAGATTCGAACATTAATCATCATAAGGAAAAAGTGATTGTTGCAGACAAGCTTACTAAGATGTTTGGCAACTTCACTGCTGCAAATTCACTAACCTTTGATGTATATAAAGGTGAGATTTTTGGTTTTCTTGGTGCTAATGGTGCTGGAAAAACAACGGGGATGCGGATGCTGTGTGGTCTCTCCATTCCCACCTCTGGAAAAGCCTCTGTAGCCGGTTTTGATATCTACAAACAGACTGAAGAGATCAAAAAGAACATTGGATATATGAGTCAAAAATTCTCATTATACGAAGATCTTACAGTCTTAGAGAATATCTTCTTCTTTGGTGGCATTTATGGTTTATCAGACAGGCAGATTAAAGAGAAAGGAAATGAATTGATTAAAACTTTAGGGTTGGAAAGAGAAGCTAAGAAATTGGTTGGATCACTACCATTGGGATGGAAACAAAAGCTTGCTTTCTCAGTAGCAATTATTCATGAGCCAAAGATCGTGTTTTTGGACGAACCAACGGGAGGTGTAGATCCTGTTACCAGACGTCAGTTTTGGGACCTAATCTATGATGCTTCTGACAGAGGAATCACCCCATTTGTTACCACACACTATATGGACGAGGCTGAATATTGTGACAGAATTTCGATGATGGTTGATGGTGAAATAAAGGCTTTGGATTCTCCAGCTGCACTCAAAGAGCAGTTTTCGGCAAACTCAATGGATGATGTGTTTTATGAATTGGCAAGAGGCGCAAAGAGGTCTGAATAAAGAATCAAATAAACATATATAACAATGACTATAAAAAGACCAAACAATCAATTCACTGCATTTATACAAAAAGAGTTTCTTCATGTATTTCGAGATAGCAAAACACTTTTGATGCTTTTCGGGCTACCCGTAGTAATGATTATTCTTTTTGGATTTGCAGTAACAAATGAAATAAAAAATGCCAACATCGTCATCTGTGATTACGCTAAGGATGATGCGTCACAAAAAATAATTGGAAAGTTTCAAGCAAGTAATCAGTTTAATGTTCAACAATCATTGATGAGTCACGACCAAATTGAAGAGGAATTTAAAAAAGGGAACATAAAGATGGCAATAGTTTTCCCAGCCAACTTCAGCAATGATTTGCTGCACAGCAATAGTGCTCAAATACAATTAATATCTGATGCTTCAGACCCCAACACCGCAACCACTCTCATAAATTACGCCAATATCATCATCATGGATTATCAGCAAGAACTGATGAACCTGCAAAGTATGCCTCTCAAAATTAATACAGAGATTAGAATGCTCTATAACCCGGGACTCAAGGCTGTCGTAAATTTTGTACCTGGTGTAATGTCATTAATTCTGTTATTGATCTGTGTCTTGATGACCTCTGTATCTATAGTCAAAGAGAAAGAAAATGGAACTATGGAGGTGTTATTAGTTTCTCCTTTTGATTCGTTTTTGGTAATAGTATCCAAGGCAGTTCCATACCTGGTACTGTCATTGGTTAATCTCACGGTGATACTGTTGCTTAGCATTTTCGTATTGAATCTTCCAGTAAATGGCAGTATTCTGCTTCTTTACGCTATCAGCACTCTTTTCATCATCGTTTCTCTCTCATTGGGATTGCTTATTTCAAATATCACATCATCACAACAGGTGGCAATGATGATTTCTCTGATGGGGATGATGGTTCCATCAATTTTGTTGACAGGATTTATGTTCCCATTAGAAAACATGCCCTATGCACTCCAGCTAATTTCTCATATCAGCCCCGCAAAGTGGTATTATATTATTATCAAGTCAATAATGATCAAAGGGTTAGGCTTTAGTGCTATATGGAAAGAAACGCTGATATTGGTGGGGATGACATTGGTTTTGCTTGCAATAAACATCAAGAAATTCAAAATTAGATTAGAATAATACGAGACATATTTATATATAAACTTGTCAAATTGAATATTTTAAAAAATGAGAACATTAAAATTTTTATTACATAAGGAGTTTCGTCAAATATTTCGCAATAAGCCCCTCTTGGCTATGCTTTTTGCCGCACCCATCATGCAGTTGTTGGTGTTGCCATTGGCGGCAGATTTTGAGATTAAGAATATTAATATAGCAATTGTTGATCACGATAGGTCAGGATATTCGCAACAGCTATCATCAAAAATAATTGCTTCAGGATATTTCAAACTGATTGATTTGCCAGATAGTTTCAAAGATGCATTCCCACTTATTGAAAGTGATAAAGCTGATTTGATTTTGGAAATCCCAGTTGATTTCGAAAGAAATCTGCATAGAGAGGGTAATGAAAAACTGTTCATAGCTATCAATGCTATCAACGGAATGAAAGGCAGTTTAGGCGGTAGCTATCTTAATCGAATTATCGCAGACTTCAACTCCGATATTCGATTGCAACAAATACAATCTCCACGATTTAAGCCTATTCCCACGCTTGATATTACATATTCCAACTGGTTTAATCCGATGATGAACTATCGTTTCTTCATGGTCCCAGGAATCCTTGTTTTGTTGGTTTCTATGATTGGTGCTTACATGAGTTCTCTTAACGTGGTTAGAGAAAGTGAGATAGGCACAATTGAGCAAATTAATGTAACTCCAATAAAAAAGCATCTCTTTATATTAGGAAAACTAATCCCCTTTTGGATTATTGGGATGATTATTTTCACGGTCGGACTTTTTGGAATCGGTTGGCTTATTTATGGAATCGTACCCATTGGCAATCTGCTTTTGCTCTATTCATACCTCTCGTTATACTTAGTTGCAGTATTAGGACTTGGTTTGCTTATCTCAACATATTCTCATACGCAACAGCAAGCCATGTCTATTGCATTTTTCTTTATGATGATTTTTGCATTGATGAGTGGACTGTTTACTCCGATTGAAAGCATGCCCAAATGGGCTTATACTCTCACACAGTTTAGTCCAATAACATATTTCATAAAGGTTATGCGGATGATTGTCTTGAAAGGGAGTGGCTTCAAGGATATTCAATATCACTTTATAATCATGTCGGGCTTTGCCATAATACTCAATGTGTGGGCAATACTGAACTATAAAAAAACACGGTGATTATTATGAAACTATTTCAAGCTGTTTGGATATTAGTCTTGCTATGTACATTCTCTGTTAATGGACAAGGGGTTGTTGCCCCAACTGACTCAATCAGAACTAATACTACTTTTTGGGATAGTGCTTTGAGTGAATTAAGAACTAATCAGTTAGAGATGACCGACGAAGAAGTAATAAAAAGGATTGATTCGATGCCAGCTTTTTCAATATATAAAGACAATTATTTTATAACTGGCGTTTCGCTTCACGAGAACTTGAACAGTGAGACATCCGATGCAAAATTGCAGATTAGCTTCAGACAAAGGCTAACAACCAGCCGTTTACCGTTTGATTCATTTTTGTATCTGACATTTACTCAAAAATCATTTTGGAACATATACAAAAAGTCTGCACCTTTTAGGGACAACAATTACAACCCAGGTATTGGATTAGGAAGATACATCATTTCGGATAACAAGCTCAAAGGTGTAGCCTTTCTACAAATTGAACATGAATCAAATGGACGTGATAGCACTGACTCAAGGGATCTTAACTTCATCAGCCTATCAGGAAAGTATTTCATAAACGATAACTTGCTTATACGACTTAGTCTTAACCCTCCATTTTATATTGGAAAGGAGAATAAGGATATTATTGATTATCGTGGCTTGGGAACATTATCATTTGATTATAGAACACACGATAATAAATGGTGGATTTCGGGTAGCTACAATCCACGAAATAAAATATTTACTGCAAATACTTCTCTCTCTGTCGGATTCAAAATATCGGATAAATTTAATCAATATATTTTTGGAGAAATATATAATGGCACGGGTGACAGCATGTTAGACTATAAACGATACGACCTAAAAGCAAGAGTTGGGATATGCATTAAATCAGATTTTTACAACGCATTTTAAATATTATAAGATATGAAAGTAGCACTATTTTACGATAAAGACTGTTTGCCATCTTATGACAAATCAAAGATTAAAGATAGCATATAATTCAATTCAGAATAGTTGCAACTATTCTGAGTGTGAGGGAACTATATATTTCGGTGAACGTTTAGTATTCATATGAAGATGTAAGAAGTGATTATATATCAACCTTGGTCTTTATGAATGAATTCTTTACTCTGGAATATATTTCAAACAAATCAATCCATATTACAATTAAAATCAAGAATTATGAAAAAGAATATGAATACCAGAAGTAAGGATGCATTGGAAACGATTACAAAAGATCGCAAACGAACCAATATACTAAGAAGACCTGAGCAGGCTGCGCTTGCTTGGCTTGTTCAGCGAGTACCTAAAAAAGTAACTTCTGACACATTGACATACATAGGTCTGTTGGGTAATATCATTGTAGGTATCAGCTTTGTGATGGCAGCTTATATTCATATCAATTTGTTATTGGTGAGCATAATAGGATTTGCAATAAATTGGCTGGGCGACTCATTAGATGGAAGACTTGCATATTATAGAAATAAGCCACGCAAGTGGTATGGATTCATGTTAGATGTAACTATCGACTGGATAGGAATCATTTTCATTGGCATTGGATTCATGATTTATGTTGGAAGTCCATTTTACATACTCGGCTATCTTTTTGTAGTCCTATATGGCTGGGAGATGATAACAGCACTATTGAGATTTAAAATTATTGGAAAATATTCCATCGACTCTGGAATAATGGGACCCACTGAAGTGAGAATTCTTATTGCATTAATTTTGATTTTGGAAGTAATAATGCCTTCTTCAATCTTATACTCTTCATCTCTGATTATAATCATCTTAATCGTTACAAATTTTTCGGATACCAGAAAACTGATACTTCATGCTAATTTGAGAGATGTGGATGAGAATATCAAAAAAGAGCTAATTAGTACTACCGAAATGGTTGGCATGTCCGAGATCAAAAAACAAATGGAATAACTTATCTGACTTTAATTTTTCACCAATATGAGATTTAACAAATCAAAAACTACTACCAATATATTCTTCACTTTTGGGGTTATAATATTGGCTTTTATGATATACAAAATTGGAGTTGGCGTTATATGGCAGAATATCTTAAGTACTCGGTGGTGGTTTCTTGCAATTATTGCTTTGTGGGCATTTGTGTATCTGATTAATGCGGTGTCTTTCAGATTAATCATTCGTGATGGTAGTGCTGAGAGCAAAAACGTCAGTTTTGCAAAAATATACAAGCTTATAATCACCGGCTATGCCATTAACAGCGTCACACCATTTGGTCTATTGGGAGGTGAGCCCTATAGAATTATAAGGTTGAAGCCGACATTAGGAGTGGAAAAGGCTACCTCATCAGTATTGCTCTATATGATGATGCATATTGTATCCCACTTTGTCTTCTGGATAATCTCCATTCCTATTATATTATTAATTGCACCCAATGTATCATTCTCAATGAGGATGATTCTTATAATTGCCAGTATCACTTCTTTAATTTTTCTATACTGGTCTTTTACTATTTATTCTAATGGGTTTGTATTGAAAGCACTTATGATTTTTTCCAAGATACCTATTTTGGGAAAAAAATTGATGTGTACTATCAAAAGCATTTTGAAAAAATTCAGCGTATGGATTATTTAATTGCAGATTTGTATAAAAACAGAAAAAGAGACTTTGTAAAATCTATTCTTTTGGAGTTGATTTCGAGGTATGTACAATGCATTGAAATTATCATACTAATGATTGTTATTGGTTCCCCAATAAGTTTCGCTAAAAGTATTATTATTGAATCGATACAATCCATGATTGGCAATCTCTTCTTTTTTATGCCAATGCAACTCGCTGCGCGCGAAGGAGGCTTTCTAATTGTATTTAGTATTCTATCGCTCGCTTCTGCATATGCTATTTATGTAAGTATTGGTCGTCGTATTCGTGAATTGATTTGGACAATTATAGGATTTAGTTTAATAAAAGCTGAACGCAAGGCAAAACATATACAACTACAGAATATAATCGACTAACTGTATTATCTAATATGCCCTCGGTGGTCCAACAATCACCTCATCATTCACAAACACAAGATGCTATATAGTTCGCTTGTATTCGCAATATAATACCACAATACTATATACAGTCATCTAAAACTTAACTGCCGTCATTAAATAGCTTCCATAAATAGATTTTAGCCCACATTGCAGTAATATTTCAAAGGCTTCTTGCTAATCAGCAATTTGCTATTCAAGGTATTCAGATTTGAGCACTACAGATTTTTTCTTAGTATACCTCAATTCCGCAATCAATTTATTTCGTAGTTTGAAATTTATTTCAGTTCT
>CAZNRT010000100.1:0-10202 GCA_964575445.1 uncultured Proteiniphilum sp.
CATCAACACCAAACATATTATTTACGGTCGATTGATGGAAGAAAGCTAATCCCTTTATGGGTTTTGTGTAAATACCAGGAAGCTCTATTCTCTTATTATCATATACAATTCGCAAAGGAGCACCTACCTTTGTAGTTATTTTATCTAATTGAGACTGAAGTGATGCCACTGCATCCTCTTTAAGCGTAACAGGTGTGTCAATTTCTCTATGATCAATAAAGCCAAACAAACCATACACCCATTTGTAGTTGCTACTGTTTTCTGATTTGATAGTAAATTCCTGACTCAGTGAATGCTGTTTTTGCATTTGAGTAATTGCAAATACTGACAACTCTGTGTAGTCCTGATCCATCACCATCTTATCGTTCAGATACTGATATCCAGTGGTGGAATTTAGGCTATAGCCTTTGCCTTTATAGTTTAAAGTCAGTCCATTAGTTACCAAATCTCTTTTGTATGAAGATGGGTCGTTGTTGGTAGCAGCTATCGAATCCTCGTGCATATATGGGAAACCATTTTGTTTAAACTGGTCATAATTTACCGAGTATAATGCCTTAAACTTCGGCGATATCTCCCATTCAAGCTTCACCTTAGCCCCTATATTCTCAGTACCATCCACACGCTTGTTCATATAGCTGTTCTTAAAATAACCATCATTGCGCTTGTAGTAGGCCGAAGCCGAAGCACCAAAGTTGTCCGACAATTTATTGTAGTGCGAAAAGCTACCGCCAAACTCCCCATAGCTTCCACCATTTATCATCATTGATGTGCCTTGATATGTAAGTGGCGATAGGGTGTATATATTCACAATACCACCAATGGCATTACGTCCGTAGAGAGTGCCCTGCGCACCACGCAACACCTCTACTCGCTGTATATCTTGAAATTCAAAATCGAATGCCGAGGGGTTGAAGCTTGGCACATTGTCCACATACAAGCTCACCGTTTGTGCCCCCGATCTTGCCCCAATACCTCTAATATATATCGGTGTAGATACTTTAGAGCCATATGTGGGGATAAAGAAGTTCGGAATTACTGCGCTCATGTCGGGTAGAGATTCGATGCGACTGTTGACAAGTTGCTTGGGGGTGATAATTGAAACTGCCGTTGGCATTTTCTTGATGTCGTTTGTCTCCTTAGCTGAAGTTGTTATTACAAACTCATCCAAATAATATGATTTCAGTGTATCCTGAGGAGTTCCCCCTTTATCAGTGGGCTCGTCATTGATAGCTGAGGCTGTAGCCGATAGTATTGAGTTTAGAATTAATAGTAGTATGAATAGTTTTTTCATTACATCAATCTTTATATTATTATATTTTTTGAAGTTACAAAGTTAGCGGTTGCAATGTTTATTGTCAATCACTACAAATAGTGATTTTTTTCTTCAATTGCTTTTGACATTTAGTCCAAAACATACTATTTGTACTCTTTGCTGAATGTTTTTTAGTCATCCATCATTGTTTTATACTGATTACAGAATGTTTTTTAGTCATCCATCATTGTTTTATACTGATTACATAATGTTTTTGAGTCATCTAACATTGTTTTATACTGATTGCTGAATGTTTTTTAGTCATAATTTTTGTATCGGGCAATTTGTATTAACACAAACTGCCCGATAAGGTTGTATTAGCCAAAAAGGATTAATACAAATAGGTCAATCAAAGCGTATTGGTTAAAAAGGATTAATACAAATGGAGTAATCAACTCGTATTATACCATTTGTAACGTTACTAACGTCGCAATAAAAAATTTATGACTCAAAACTAAATGATAATTGGTGGTCGATGCCCGATTATGACCTTTTGTAATATAGTTTTGGTGGTAAACAATGTTTTATGACTAATTGTAATATGATTTTGTGACCAAAACAGTCTTTTATGACTCATTGCAATGTGACAAAAGGTGTACGATAGAGTTTTTGGACTTATTGCTAAATTATGATCACTGCTCCATAATGTTTTATGAGTAAAAATCAGATGATGGAGATGACAAAAAGATTGATGTGGGGAGATAATTGTCTAACGTTGACATGTCTATAAGTATTTTCAATCAAAAAGGGTTTGACTTTGTGAGTCAAACCCTTTAATTGGTGCAAACACATCTTGTGTGATGGTGCAATATTTTATAAACTCTTATTGAGCCGCTAATGTAAGCCTATTTTTCAATATTGGGAAATAGCTTTGCTAATTGAAAATTAGGATTGAGAATTTCAGTCAAATCTTCATAAGGTATATCCACTTCAGTTACTCCCATCACGTATGGCGCAATTTCGTATTGATTGAAAGCATAATGAATGCCCTCATCATTGAGCCAAAAGTTTTTGTTGGGGAATATATCATCAATATCAAAATAGCCAATTTCTAACAGTTCCTCTTTGGTGCTCACATTGTTTTGAATCATTAGCCTGTTGATGATGATGTCTGCAAGCTTCTTCTGATAGTTAGGAGCAAACAAATCTTCTTCGGTGATGGTGGTTAGAGAGTTTAGATCGATATTGGTATAAGTTATATAGTAAGAGCCATGCGCACCTCCAGTGTAGTCGCTATAATGTACAGCATAGCTCAACAAAGCTTCGTTCTGAAAAATAATTTTATTATTCAGATTCATGTAATACCAATACCACATCGGAGTATTCCCATCAGATAACTGTTTTACCTCTTCATAATATGTCTCAGACAATGATTTGTAGTCTGATTCATAATCATTGATAAATAAATCCATTGCTGCCTGCGGTGAGAGATTGTCTATATCTACGTTGCTAAAGAATGTGCCAATAAATATTTCTTGTAATCTCAATAAGTCCTCAGCAGTTCTGAATTTTGTGGGGTAAGTAAAGCTTACATCTATGTCGGCGTATGGCTTAGTGGAGTCGTTGACTTCCAATAATGGAATTTGCTTGCGCACTACAATGCTATCATAGGCAATGGTGTTCACATCCTTGGGGGTAATTTTGCACGACGTAAACAAGCATCCAATATATGTGGTCAAGATAATTGAGAAAAAAATAATTGACTTCTTCATTTTGTTAAGGTGTATTAGTTATTGAATGATTTGTTTGATAGCTCCCAAGTTTGGGAAAAATGTAACTTTGATGGGTTGCTTCTTATTGTCTAACATTTTTTTGGTCAATACGTCTTTAGTTCCATATTGTGCTACATCTGTCTCTTGGTTGTATATCACTTTGTTGTTATACTCTATTGATAATTGTGCCTTTGCTGGAATGTTGTAAACAATGCCTTCCGACAGTTTCTTTTCAAAATTGGCTTTATCCTTATCATTTAAAAACACCTCCTGCATCGGAGCTTTGCTCTTTAGTGATAAGTATATTGGCGCACCTGCTAAATTGTCAACATCTACGAGCCCTAATTTTGCAGAGAATCTGCCCACGATTAGCTTGTCGATATCTTTGTTTTCGGGAGTAATAGTTACTTGCTTGGTGAAATATTCTGACTGAGAGCTACCAGTAAACATTTCTGAAAGAGCTTTCTCTTGACTATCAATCTGCGACATTACTATCTTGTATGCCTCACCATCGGGTGGCATATTGTCTGCCTCGCCTATTAAAATATCATTTTTGCTGCGTCTTAGATCAAATATTTGTCGTGACACCACCTCTGCTTGCTTGCCTATTGAGCCTGCTAATAATACCTCTTCCGACAGATAGCGCCTTGCATTAAGTGGGGCTGCATCAGCAGGGGGTAATGAATGAGTAGCTCTTTCCTTTATCTCAGAATCAGTATTGATAGCAGCTATAAGTCCATCCTGTGTAAGTTCTATAAAAGGAGCAACAGATTTAGGATTGAATATGACCATGTATGAATTGTTGGGGTCGGCAACTCCCACGTTTTCTACCCACACCTCTTCAAGTTGGTATTGAGTATTGCTCTCGAGAATAGGGTCGATGTTGAGGTATCGCTGCGAATATTGATAAAACTCACCCCTTTGAAGAACTGTTTTCTTAATCTTAAAGGTTATCACCACTGATGTTTTGGGAAGTGAATAAATAACGCCATAGTTGTTTGCTTTGATGGCGTTCATTCTCACTGTTTGTTGTGCTTGCAGCATAGTAGCACCAAACAGTATCGTAATTATTAGGGCTTTAATTTTAAGTTTCATGTTTTTATCAATAATTTATTGTTCAATTAGTATGCATTCTTAAACTGCTCAAGGAAGCTGATATCATTTTCCGAGAACATCCGTAGATCTTTAACCTGATATTTGAGGTTGGTGATGCGTTCGATACCCATTCCTAAAGCATATCCAGAATATACATTGCTATCTATTCCACAATTTTCTAATACATTGGGGTCAACCATGCCGCATCCAAGAATTTCAACCCAACCAGTGTGCTTGCAGAACTGACAACCCTCTCCACCGCAAATGTTGCAAGAGATATCCATTTCGGCACTTGGCTCTGTAAAAGGAAAATATGAAGGACGCAATCTTATTTTTGTTTTCTCTCCAAACATCTCTTTCGCAAAGAATAGAAGAGCTTGTTTGAGGTCAACAAAAGATACGTCTTTGTCAATATATAATGCTTCCACTTGGTGAAAGAAACAGTGTGCACGATATGATATGGCTTCGTTTCTATAAACTCTACCCGGGCAGATGATACGTATAGGGGGAGTGTTGTTTTGCATCACCCTTGTCTGAACGGATGAGGTGTGAGTGCGCAATACAATTTGTGGATCAGTTTGTATGAAGAAGGTGTCTTGCATATCTCTTGCTGGGTGGTCGTCAGCAAAGTTGAGTGACGAAAACACGTGCCAATCATCTTCTATTTCGGGTCCTTCGGCTATCGAAAACCCCAAGCGTTTGAAGATATCATTGATCTCTTCTTTCACTATTGATAGTGGATGGCGACTACCTAAGGGAACAGGATAGGAGGTTCTGCTAAGATCCAATCCTGTGTTTTGTGCTGAAGCGTTACCAAACTCTTCTTTTATCAATCTAATCTTATCTTGTGCAAATTGTTTTAATTCATTCAACCTGATTCCCACTTCACGCTTCTGCTCAGAGGGAACATTCCTGAAGTCATCCATCAGGGCAGAGATAGTGCCCTTTTTACTTAAATACTTAATGCGAAGAGCTTCAATCTCATCATTATTTGTTGCGCTCAAATTTTCAATTTCGGCTAAAAGCGAGTGGATTTTATCTAACATATTATTTGTTTATTGTAATAATTTGATACAAAAGTAAGGTTTTCTTATCTATTTTCCTTGATATTGAATAAAGAAATCATATTGTAAGCTTTTATAAAAACATGTTGTATTTTTGTGCCATAGCGCAAACTAAACTAAACTGAATAGATGATGTTGAATAAAGTAAGTAAATATATTGATGATTATAATCTATTTGAAAGCAATCAAAAACTAATTGTTGGACTGAGTGGCGGAGCAGATTCAATGGCTTTGATTGTGATACTTATTGAGCTGGGATATAATTGTATCGCTGCTCACTGCAATTTTCATCTGAGGGGTCAGGAGTCTGATGACGACGCCACGTTTGTGTCACAATGGTGTAGAGAAAAAGACATTAAGTTAGCAACTATTGATTTTGACACGCATCAATATGCCCACGAAAAAAAGATATCAATAGAGATGGCTGCAAGAGAATTGCGTTACGAGTGGTTTGAACAAGTGCGAACGGAACATCAAGCTGATTATATTGCTGTGGCACACCATGAGAACGACTCGGTGGAGACTGTGCTTATTAATATGATTAGGGGAACAGGGATTAGTGGGCTCACAGGGATTATGCCAAAAAATGGAAGAATTGTGAGACCTTTATTGTCTGTCAATCGAAACGAAATTGAGCATTATCTTCGTTCAAAATCTATAGAGTATCGAACTGATAGCACTAATCTTAAAGATATATATATGAGAAATTATATAAGGCTCAATGTATTGCCAATGTTGGAGAAGCTTAATCCATCTATCTATGATTCCATAATAAGGACTTCAAATAATCTTGCTGAGGTAGAGAAAATATACAGATCGCATATCAATGATGACATCAACAGAGTAAAACTTGGAGATAGAATTAATATTAATTCATTGAGAAAAACCATTTCTCCAAAGTCAGTTTTGTTTGAGATATTGTCTCCGTTGGGTTTTACTGCTTCTGTGATTGATGATATCGATAAGTCTGTTGATTCTACATCTGGCAAAGTATTCTATTCAAATAGTCATAGATTGATTAAAGATCGTGATTGCTTTATATTAGATGAAATTGATATCGATAAAGATGATGTACACATATTTTATATAGACAGTGAAGAGAGTGACATGCTTTTGCCACTAAAAATGAGGATAGATATTATTCCAAAATCATTGGTAGATATCAAAAAAGACAAAGCCTATCTGTATGCCGACGCCGATTTGTTGTCGTTTCCTCTAATGCTCAGAAAATGGAAACATGGTGATTGGTTTATTCCATTTGGGATGAAGGGTAAAAAGAAAGTAAGTGATTATTTTGCTGATCACAAATTCAGCCTGAAGGATAAAGAAAATACTTGGATACTTACTTCTGGAAAGGATATTGTATGGATCGTGGGGCATCGAGGTGATGAAAGGTTTAGAGTAACGAATAAAACAAAAAGAGCTCTGATTATTGAGCTTATGAAGTAGCATGTTTTAAACTTTTATGGGGGTTTATGGTCATATAACTTTGGAAAGATGATATTTATTTGTAATTTCATACCCAAAACTGATTGTATAACTATTATAACAAATTGAAAGCAATGAAAGATAGCGTTTTAAGGGATGTATTGGTGGTAGCGACTGTTTCCGCTTTGTCTTATCTTGTAATGAAGAACTATTTGAAAAGGAAAAAAGCAGAAAAACAAATGAGAGAATTTGTACACTTTCAGATATTTTAGTTTGCTTTTTTGTTATTAATTAATTAGATGGTGATTACTGATTGTGAGCATATAGTACAATGTTACTCTGTGCTCATTTTTTATATCTAATATTATTTTGGATTCACCTATTTTTGAATTATAGAAATTGCTATCTTTGCACTTTACTTACTTAGAATAATAGTTGAAACTGCTAATTATGCTTACACTAAAAGAAATAAACGAAAACAGCGAAGAGATAATTCGTAAACTATCATGTAGGAACTTTGAAGCTACTAATATCTTAAATCAAATAATTGAGTTAGACGAAAAGCGTCGAAATGCACAAACTTTGTTAGATAAGAATCTTTCAGAGGTCAATGCTTTGTCCAAATCTATAGGTAATATGATGAGGGAAGGCAAAAAAGAAGAGGCTGAGTTGACAAAACAGGAGGTGTCAGACCTTAAAGATTCAAATAAGTCAATTGAGGCAGTCTTGAAAGATGCCGAAGATGAAATTCATAACCTTTTAGTAACTATTCCCAACATTCCTCACGAGTCTGTACCTTCAGGTAAATCTGCCGAAGATAATTTGATAGAGCGCACGGGTGGTAAAATGCCCGAACTACATGAAGATGCCATACCTCATTGGGATTTAGCAAAGAAGTATGATTTGATTGATTTCGAATTAGGTGTTAAGATAGCGGGTGCAGGTTTTCCAGTATATAAGGGTAAGGGTAGTCGTTTGCAACGTGCTCTTATCAATTTCTTTCTTGATAGTGCTCGTGACGCTGGCTTTGTTGAGGTTCAACCACCATATGTTGTAAATGCAGCATCAGGCTTTGGAACAGGACAGTTGCCCGACAAAGAGGGACAGATGTATCATGTGGGATTGGATGATTTGTATTTGATACCGACGGCAGAAGTTCCTGTAACGAATATATATAGAGATGTAATATTAGAGGAGAAAGACTTGCCAATAAAGAACACTGCTTATTCGGCTTGTTTCCGCCGTGAAGCGGGCTCATATGGCAAAGATGTTCGTGGCTTGAATAGATTGCATCAGTTTGACAAAGTAGAAATAGTATGCATAGAGAGACCCGAAAATTCATATAATAGATTGGATGAAATGGTAAACTATGTGCAGACATTAGTTGAGAAGCTTGAATTACCATGGCGCATATTGCGTTTGTGTGGTGGTGACATGGGCTTCACATCTGCTCTTACATTTGATTTTGAGGTATATTCTGCTGCTCAAGAAAGATGGTTGGAAGTAAGCTCAGTATCAAACTTTGAGGACTATCAAGCAAACAGACTTAAATGCCGTTATCGTGATGAGGATCGCAAAATTAATCTTTGTCATACTCTCAATGGTAGTGCATTGGCATTACCTCGTATAGTGGCTGCAATATTAGAAAACAATCAAACTCCTGAAGGAATAAAGATTCCAAAAGTTCTTGTTCCTTATACTGGCTTTGATTCAATAGATTAATATACATATATCTAATAAAAAAGAGAATGTCTGAATCATTAAATGATTCAGACATTCTCTTTTTTTTGTATGTGGTGGATGTTTAATTTAATTGGAGGGAGAGTTCATTTTCCTATATTCTGTTGGTGTAATGTTTACTCTTTTTTTGAAAAATGATAAGAAGTATTCAATCGAACTAAAGTTGAGTTGGTATGCAATCTCTTTTATAGACTGATTGGTTTCTATCAGCAACTCTTTTGCTTTTCGCAATCTAAGCTCATTAAAGTATTGAGCAGGCGCATAACCTGTGTATTCTTTAAAGAACTTTCTAAACCACGAATAGCTTGTGCCTAATTTGGATGCAATGGCTTTTACGTCTATATCTTTATGTAAATTCTCATTCATTATTATCTTGGCGCGCTCTACAATCTGCGAAGATTCATCGTCATCAAAGTTAATATTTTCAGATAAGTAAAGTATTGTGCCCAAAATGTGATATACAATACCTGCAAGATATTGCTGGTTAGATTTCTTCTCTTCCTTAGCTATCTTGATTGCTGTGATAAAAAGACTTGTTAGTTCTTCATTTATTCCCACATCTAATATTTGCTTATCCTTTGATATGAAATTTCCCTCGATCAAACTATCAATAATATTCCCCTCGAATCCAATGTAGTATTCATTCCAACCAAAACTTTTGGAAGGACAATAAGAATGCCATACACCAGGGAAAAGTAAGATGACTTGACCCTTGGTTACCTTGGTCTGCTTAGTTGTTTCAGATGTAAATGTCCCTTCGCCTTTACTGATATATACAATTTGATATTCTGATAATATTCTCCCTTTGTCAGGATTGAAATAATAACATGATGGATGATCGGTAGAAGGATATAGGGCATTGGGAGCTATTGGTTGAAATCCAACTGTATTTACTGTTATCCCAAACTTCTTATCTCTTTCGTTTACTAACAGGTATTTAAAGTCTATAGCAAGATCGTTGAATCTCATGTTGTTTTATTGTTGTTAGGTGCTTTGCTTTTTTATTTATAACAGTAAAGATAATATTATTTTTATAAATGTATGACAAAACTGACTATTAAATATAGTGTATAATGTACAGTTGTTTGTGAATAAATGTCATTTTGTATAGTATGGATATCAAAACTATTAATTTGTTGGAGTTATTATCTCTTACTTTTGTAACGATTTAATATGCGTACTTTAAACATATATGATTTAGTAAATCTATTACGTGGCATATTGGTCTCACCAAATGATCGATACTGAATAATTTAATTAATTTATACACCCTTAATCTATTTATATTGAATATGTACAAAAAAATATTCTTGTGTGTTAGTCTTAGTGTAGTGTTGTTTGGTACCTCTTGTGTTGACAAGATTGGTGCTAATGATTTGAATCCAATCTTCCCGACTGGGGTTGCTGATAAGGAAGATGATGATGATCCTAATGGGGGTTCAAATAATGAAAAGGATGGATTCCCGATTTTTCAAGGTGGTACACTTGCGTTTCCAAGTGCTGAAGGATATGGGAAAAATGCTGTTGGAGGAAGAGGAGGGGAAGTTTACCATGTAACAAACTTAAATGATGATGGAAAAGGCTCATTTAGAGATGCAGTAAGCAAGCCACATCGCATAATAGTTTTTGATGTATCTGGAGTTATTAATCTTAGTTCTAGTCCAATTGTTCTAAAGAGTAATCAAACAATCTTAGGACAAACTGCACCTGGGGGTGGTATTGTATTATATGGAGGAAGATTGTCAGCATCTGGAGCTAATAATACTATTGTTAGATTTCTGAGAGTACGAATGGGCTCGAAGTTTCCAAGCCAAGCTGATGCTGGAGGCATTGCCAATGGATCTAATATTA
>CAZNRT010000101.1:0-9989 GCA_964575445.1 uncultured Proteiniphilum sp.
TCTAATTTAACTATATATTTAACTTTCCAGGGAGAAAGCCTGCAAGATGGGTTAACTACTTGGATAATTACTTCTTCACTCCACTTCTTTCTAACAGTGCATTTATTGACGGCTCATGACCTCTAAATTTCTTGTAAAGAACCATTGGGTCTTCCGTATTTCCTTTTTCTAAAATGTTTTCTCTAAATGATTGAGCAGTTTTCTTGTCAAACAATCCATTTTCTTTGAATGCTGCAAAAGCATCTGCATCTAATACTTCAGCCCATTTGTATCCGTAGTATCCTGCTGCATAGCCACCTGCAAAAATATGAGAGAATGATGTTGACATACAAGTTTCGTCAATAACTGGAAGAAGCTTCACTCTTTCCATTGCATTGCGTTCAAATGCTCTGATATCTCCTGAGAATTCTTCGGTTAGCGAGTGCCAAGTCATATCTAAATATCCAAATGAAAGTTGACGAAGACACATATACCCAGCGTTGTAATTGGCAGCGTCAATAATTTTCTGAATCAACTCTTCAGGCATTCTCTCACCCGTTTCGTAATGGAATGCAAACTTGTCAAGATATTCTTTTTCTATCAACCAATTCTCCATTATTTGAGAAGGTAGCTCCACAAAGTCTCTAAATACACTTGTTCCTGATAGTGTTTCATAGTTGGATTTGGCAAGCATTCCGTGTAGTGCATGTCCAAACTCATGGAGGAATGTCTCCACTTCGTCAAAAGTTAGTAGTGCAGGTTTGGTTTCTGTTGGGCGAGTGAAATTCATGACAATTGATACATGTGGACGGCTATCTATTCCATCTTTCACAAACTGCTCCTTAAATGATGTCATCCAAGCTCCTGCTCTTTTTCCATCTCTTGGATGAAAGTCAGTGAATAATACTGCCAAGAAATCGCCATTGCTATCTATAACATCGAATGCCTCAACTTCGGGATGATATACAGGAGTTTTTTCATTTTTCTTAAAAGTTATTCCAAACAAGTCTGTTGCAAGACCAAAAACGCCTTTCTTTACATTTTCCAACTCAAAATATGGACGAGTCATTTCATCGTTTAGTTCAAATCGTTCATCCATTAATTTGTCGGAATAATAACTCCAATCCCAAGGCTGGATATCCATAGACTTCCCTTCCATTTTTGAGGCAAATGTTGAAACATCCTTTACTTCTTGGTATGCAGTTGTTTTATAAGCATCTGCAAGGTTGTTTAGTAGCTCATATACAGACTCTTGCTTTTTAGCCATTCTGTTTTTTAGGATATAGTCGGCATACGTCTTATATCCTAATAGATTAGCTATTTGTAAGCGGATATTCACAATCTTCTTAACGTTGTTTTGATTATCATATTCGCCACCCATCACAGATTTGGTATTGGATGCCATATATAACCTCTCGCGCAAGTCGCGACGAGTAGAGTATTTAATGAAACCAATATAACTTGGTGCTGACAAGTCAAACATCCAGCCTTGCTTTCCTTTTGACTTTGCTTTAGCTAATGCTGCATCCAAAACGCTTTCAGGCAGTCCTGATATCTCATTTTTATCTGTAAGGAGCATTTCAAATTTGTTGGTTTCTTTCAAACTGTTTTGTCCAAACTCTAAGGTTGCCTTACTTAGCTCCATAGAGAGAGTGCGGTATTTCTCTTTATCTTCAGGCGAAAGGGTAGCTCCACTATTCTCAAATCCTTCGTAGTATTTTTCAACTAATCTGATTTGTTCATTATTTAGCCCTGTGTTATTTCTGTTGTCATACACTGTTTTGATTTTTGCAAACAGCTTCTCATTTAAGTTGATGTTGTTACTATGCTCAGAAAGCTTAGGACTTAAACGTTGAGATATATCCATCATTTCATCATTGCTTTCAGCGCTCAATAGGTTGAAGAAAACGCCTGTAACTCTGTTCATTAATTCACCAGCATGTTCCATAGCCACGATTGTGTTAGCAAAAGTAGGTTTGGCAATATTATCAACTATAGCTTCAATCTCCAGATTGTGTTGTTTGATTGCCTCGTCTAAAGCGGGTTCAAAGTGTTCGATCTTTATTTTGTCGAATGATGGTGTGCCGTGTTGTGTCGCAAACGGACTAAAGAAAGGATTTTCGTCCGCTCTTAATGCGGTAGATAATACAGTCATAATTAATAATAGATAAATTGATTTTTTCATTTCATATGGTTTTTATTCTGATTAGGATTGTCAAGATTTACAATTTTGTTTCTTTCGCTTTATATGCCATTGCATAGAAGCGTATCTGTTTAATTACAGATAATAATCCATTCGAGCGGGTAGGAGATAAGTGTTCTGTCAAACCTATTTCTTTCATAAATCGTAATTCAGAGGATAGGATCTCGTCTGGCGTTCGATTGTTGAATACTCTCAATACTAAGGCAAGCAATCCCTTCACAATCAGTGCATCACTCTCTGCCTGAAATTGAAGTTTTCCATCAATATAGTCAGTTTGTAGCCATACTCTACTCTGACACCCTTTTATAATATTTTCTGGTGTCTTGTATTTGTCTTCAAGTGGTGAAAGTGAGTTGCCTTGTTCTATTATATATGCGTACTTGTCCATCCAGTCTGTATATATACTGAACTCATCTATAATATCTTGTTCTATTTGATCTAATGTCATAGCTCTATATTGGGTGTTATTTTTATTGTAAAAATTCTATCTTTCTTGATATATAATCTCCATAACAGTTTGTCCTACTGCCTTGAGAGTCTCTTTGTTTATATTTTTTATATTGTCATTATGTGTATGCCAGTGTGGCGCAAAGCCTGAGTCGCTATCTTTTAGATTAATTATATTCACACAAGGTATCCCCATATTCTCAATAATGGGCACATGATCATCAGTGATGTATCCTCCTTGTTTATTAATAAAATAATTTTTGTATCCCAACTTTGAAGCCGTTCCCCAAATCTTAGTTAGCAGACTCTGAGCATATTGTATTGAATATCCTTCTTTCATAAAAGTAGCATTGGCAGCACCAACCATATCA
The DNA here is from genome assembly GCA_964575445.1 of uncultured Proteiniphilum sp. Lineage (GTDB taxonomy): Bacteria > Bacteroidota > Bacteroidia > Bacteroidales > Dysgonomonadaceae > Petrimonas. The sequence continues at coordinate 3,001 of CAZNRT010000101.1, forward strand.
AGTAATATGCCATAGGAGGCTTTGTAGTTAGGAACATGAGGGGATTCTGACCAATATCGAGAGCCCACGCACCACCACTCCCCAGGAATAAAGTCTTTGTCGAAATCCGCTTGCCCCCAATCTTCCATGTCGAATAATATAATATCAATACCAACGTCAGTGGGGTGTTCTTGAATTTGTCTTGCAATTTCTAATAATACACCCACTCCGCTTGCTCCATCATCTGCTCCCATTATGGGGTTGTTTTGTTTCTCTTTGTCGTTATCCCAGTCTGCATAGGGTCGAGTATCCCAATGAGCAAATAATAAAATTCTTTTTTCCTTTTCTGGTTGAAAGCTTCCGATTATGTTTCGCAACTCAATTTCTTGTCCGTTGAAGTGGAAAACATTTGCCTTTTGTTCAAATACTTCTGCTCCAACATCTCTCAACTTATTTGTTAGCCAATCACCACATTGTTTGTGTTGCGATGTAGATGGAACGCGAGGTCCAAAACTCAACTGCTTTTCTATATAGTCATAAGCACTATCAGGATTAAACTCTGGTGATATCATTGTATAGGGTTTGGTGTTATGTTCTCGTATCAACCCTTTTGAAGATTGACACGAATTGCATGAAACTGAAAGGGTAAGCCCAGTTATTAATGCAACACAGATCATAAGCCATTTATAAGTTCTCATTATTGGTTTTTTTGATACGTGAAATCAGAAATTCCTAAATTTTTATATGTATCCTTTAGTGCTTGTTCATCATCTGAGATTACTAAAAGCTTATCATCTACAAAGAGATCAGTTTGTCCAGTTGGAACAAAGAATTTATTATCTCTTTTTACCATAACGGCTAATGTCTTGTCAGGTAGAGGCATTTCCATTAAGTTTTTGCCATGTCTGAGTGTCTCTTCGGTAACAATAATCTCTGTCATTACTGATTTTATTTCTTCCGCAAATTCAACATCAAAGTCTTGAAAGCTCCTGTATTTTATTGGCTTTTCTGCTAAGCCCAACCACTTTGCAACAATAGGAAGCGTTGTGCCTTGGTATAGCAATGAAACGATTGTAATAATAAAAACGATATTGAAAATTGTTCTTGCTCCTGGCACATCAGCCGCCAGAGGAAGAATTGCAAAAATTATGGGAACTGCACCCCTCAGACCTACCCACGATATATACGCCTTACTTCTGAATGATATTTTTCTGAATGGTAGCAAGCAGAGAAACACTGTCACAGGTCGTGCTATAAATATCATAAATAATGCGATAATAATACCAGGTACAAGTACAGGTACTAATTCACTGGGGTTAACAAGTAGTCCTAAGGTAAGAAAGAGCAGAATTTGACTCATCCATGCAAAACCATCCATGAAGTTCATCGAAGTTCTTTTGTGAGCAAATCTTGAGTTCCCAATTACTAATCCTGCAATGTACACAGCCAAATATCCATTGCCTTTGAGGTAATATGTGGTGGAAAAAATGAATATGCCAACAATTAGTAGCAATACTGGGTATAGGGAAATATTATCCATTCGGATTCTATTGATAATGAATACAGCTATTTTACCTAATAAATAACCTAAAACCGTTCCGAGAACTAACTGTACAAGAATAGTTAGCCCAACCATCCAATAGTTAGGATTGGTTCCCGAGTTTATGATGCTTATAAATGTTACAGTAAGCATATATGCCATTGGGTCGTTACTTCCGCTCTCCAATTCGAGCATTGGTCTTAGATTGTTTTTTAATGCCAGACCTTTAGATCTGAGTATTCCAAAAACAGAGGCTGAGTCAGTAGAGGATACTGTGGAGGCAAGAAGCATTGCCGTAAGAAATCCCATTCCCAATCCAGCGTATATCTTTTCTGATAACCACCAGGTAAATATTCCTGTAAATAAAGCGGTTAGCAGAACGCCGATTGTTGCTAAAATAACTCCTTTTCTCAATACGGGTCTTATCTCGTGGAATTTGGTGTCAAGTCCACCAGAGAATAGGATCATGGTAAGCGATACAGTACCTATAGTTTGTGCGACTTGTATATTTTCAAAATCGAGCCCAAACCCGTCTCCACCAAATGCCATCCCTACGAATAGGAAAAGCAACAGAACTGGAACTCCAAATCTATGACCAGCTTTTCCAACCAGCATGCTTACAAAAAACAGGAAGGAGCCTATTAGTAATATTAGTTCTGTAGATAATTCCATCAGTATATATTAAAATAATTGTGTAAATGTTGTATGATTTTCTTCCACTATTAATGTTGCTTCTTTACCCATTATTAGTGGCAAATTTTTTTTGACATGACCAATGGGGAAGTTGAAGCAAATTGGGAAATTGTATTCAGCTAATACATCGAATATTGACTTATAAAGTGAAGAGTACATTTTGTCATCTTCCTCATATCCTGTAAATTGCCCAATGATTAATCCAGAAATATTGTTGAATACTCCTGCAAACTTTAATTGGTGAATATATCGGTCCACTTTGTATGGCTCCTCTCCAATATCCTCTAAGGCTAATATTCCTTTCTTGGGTAAATATGCTAAATCGGAACCCAGTAAACCACAGAACACTGCCAAATTGCCACCAAAAAGATTTCCTTGTGCGTTGCCAAACCTGTTTAAGGTATTATATTCTTCAGTAATAATATTGTAGTTGATATTGTTTCCCTCCAATATTGACTTTGTATATCTTACTGCTTCATCAAATTCTCCGCATTCTGTAAAATGTTTAGCCATGGGACCATGAATAGACATTATGCCATTTGTTTGCAAAGTGGAGTGAAGTGCAGTTATATCACTATATCCAACAATCCACTTTGGATGTTGTTTTATTTTAGAGAAGTTTAGTCTATCAATAAGATGTACAAGACCATATCCACCACGTGAGCAGAATATTAGTTTTGTATCATTGTCATCAATTGCATTTTGTAAATCAGACAATCTCTCATCAATAGTACCGCTGAATCGTCCAATTTTAGATAATGCATTAGTTGAAATTTCAACATTCAATCCCCATTTAGCAAGAATAGTAGCAGCTCCAGAGATTAGTTCAGGCTCTATATTGCCAGCAGGAGAGATGATTATTGCCTTATCGTTAGTTTGTATTATTGGAGGTTGAATCATTTATTTCAAAATTTGGCAAAAAAATACAGAGAGATAATGATATCGCTCTGTATTTAATGTCTTAAGGCTTATGCATCAATGTGAGCATATGTAGCATTTTCTTCTATAAATTCTTTGCGTGGAGCAACTTCTTCCCCCATCAACATTGAGAATACTCGGTCAGCTTCCGCTGCATTTTCTATTGTTACTTGGCGCAGTGTTCGCATTCCAGGATTCATTGTTGTTTCCCAAAGCTGTTCAGCGTTCATCTCTCCAAGACCTTTGTATCGTTGAGTATTTACTAAGGCTTCATTTCCATCAGCATACTTATCTATAAATGCTTGACGTTGTCTTTCATCCCAGCAGTATTCTTGGTTTTTTCCCCTTTTACATAGGTATAATGGAGGTGTAGCTATATAAATATTTCCATTTTCAATAAGAGGTTTCATATATCTGAAGAAGAACGTTAGGATGAGTGTGGCGATATGGCTACCGTCCACGTCAGCATCAGTCATGATTACCACTTTATGATATCGTAACTTAGAAGTATTCAATTGCTTAGAGTCTTCCTCTGTGCCAATTGTTACACCTAAGGCTGTAAATATGTTGCGGATTTCCTCATTCTCAAACACCCTATGAGGCATGACTTTCTCTACATTAAGAATCTTACCTCTCAATGGTAAGATTGCTTGAAACTGACGGTCGCGCCCTTGTTTTGCAGTTCCACCAGCCGAGTCCCCTTCGACAATGAATATTTCACAATCTTCAGCAACTTTACTTGAACAATCTGCGAGTTTGCCAGGCAATCCTCCTCCAGTTAATGGGGATTTGCGTTGTACCATCTCACGAGCTTTTCGTGCTGCATTTCGAGCAGTAGCTGCCAAGATAACTTTTTCAATTATTATTTTAGCCTCTTTGGGATTTTCCTCCAAATAGTTTGTTAGAGCTTCACCAGTTGCTTGATCTACTGCACCCATAACATCACTATTGCCAAGTTTGGTTTTTGTCTGACCTTCAAATTGTGGTTCGGCTACCTTTACTGAAAGTACTGCGGTCAGCCCTTCTCTAAAGTCATCTCCATTGATTTCAATTTTTACTTTGTCCAACATTTTAGAATCCTCTGCATACTTTTTGAGTGTGCGGGATAAGCCACGCCTAAAGCCCGTGAGGTGAGTCCCACCTTCTATGGTGTTGATGTTATTTACAAAAGTAAAAACATTTTCATTATATGCTGTATTATAAGTAAGAGCCATTTCAATCGGAACTCCATTCTTTTCAGTTACAATATGAATAGGGTCATTTATTAAAGGGTCCTTTGTTTTATCAATGTAACGAACAAATTCTTTAAGTCCCTCTTCTGAATAGAAAGTTTCAGATTTTACTTTTCCATCTGCTTGAGTTGTTCTTCGATCTGTAAGAGTAAGCTTTATATTTGCATTTAGAAATGCAAGTTCGCGAAGTCTTGTTGATAGTATGTCATAGCGATATTCATAAGTAATGAAAATAGACTTGTCTGGTCTAAATGTAATAGTAGTACCAGTTAGATCTGTATCGCCAGTTGTCTTTATGTCATAATATGGCTTTCCTAATGAGTATTCTTGAGTGTATATTTTACCACCACGATACACCTCTGCCTTCAGGTATTCAGACAAAGCATTAACGCATGATACACCTACTCCATGTAGTCCACCAGACACCTTGTATGTGCCCTTGTCAAACTTTCCACCAGCATGCAGAACTGTCAATACAACTTCTAAGGCTGATTTTTTTTCCTTTTCGTGATAGTCAACTGGTATTCCTCGACCATCATCAGATACGGTTATCGAATTGTCTTCGTTTATTGTTACATTTATTTCTGAGCAATATCCTGCTAAGGCTTCGTCTATTGAGTTGTCAAGCACCTCGTAAACCAAGTGATGTAGCCCTTTCTCGCCAACATCGCCGATGTACATTGCTGGACGTTTTCGCACTGCTTCTAATCCTTCGAGAACTTGGATGTTCTGAGCCGAATAATTATTGCTTTGCATTTTTTTTTCTTCCTCTATCATTTTTTATGTTTTATTATCTGTTTGTTTATGAGTGGTTTTGTCCTTAATTTGTCTGACTTTAAAAATCGAACAAATATACCAAAATAAGTGCAATTATGCAATGTTTTAAGGTTTTTAAAACTTAAGAATTGTGTAGATATTTATGTCACAACTCATAGTCTATTGCAGACCTTGAGGTTCTTACTTTTTTCACATAATCTCCAACTCTTAGATGTTCAGGATGATTGGCATATTCGTTAAGGTCTTCAAAGGAGTCAAATTCACTATCTAATATAATATCGTAATTGTCTTGATCTGCAGCTGCGTGGTTGATGCTTACCTTTATTTTGCGTATTGCGGGTATTAAGTTTTGCAAATTCTCTAATTGCTCCTTCAATATAGATGCATTTTCTAATTTAGTTCTACCTTCAGCTACGTCTGCAAGTTTGAATAGTACAATATGTTTTATCATTTTATCTTTTCTCAATGAGTGATTATTATTATTAGGCAAAGATACTTTATTTAAATGATTTTGAGTATCCTAAATATGGCGTTGTAGTGTAGATTGTTTTATATGGTTAGGGTTTTTGTTTTTAAATATATAGAAGTGGTGACTATAAACAAGAAAAAGTCAGACATTAATATTAATGTCTGACTTTTTCTTGTTTTGTGCTTGTTTAGAACTTAGTCTAAACTATTGACGTGAGCTGCTAATTTTGATTTTAGATTGTTAGCCTTATTTCTATGGATAACTTTTTTCTTAGCAAGCTTATCTAACATCGAGCAAACTTCAGGATACATTTTTTGAGCCTCTTCCTTAGAAGTTGTAGTTCGTAGTTTGCGAACTGAATTTCTTGTTGTGCGCGAAACGTATCTGTTTTCTAAACGACGAGCGTTCGATTGTCTGATTCTTTTTATTGCTGATTTATGATTTGCCATTTTCTTTATTGACTATTATATCTTTTCTATAATTGGTAGCCCATAGGGGAATCGAACCCCTCCTTCAAGAATGAAAATCTTGCGTCCTAACCGATAGACTAATGGGCCAAAATGTTTGTGCGAACCTGAGTTGTAAATAGTGTTACTTTCAAATTGCGAGTGCAAAGATAGGAGGTTTTTTATTACCTGCAAAACATTTCGGCAATTATTTTCAATAAAAGTTATTTTTTAATTTTATACCTATATATACTATGTGGCTTGAGGATGTTTGTTATCTCTTTATGTGCTACTTTCTCAATTATTTTCTAATCCAACACATTATTATAGAGTTGCGGATGATGTAAACCTTGTTTAGGAATAGTCACTGTCAAGCTACCAATTAACCAGTACCTCTAAGTTGGTAAGTATATACCCCAAAAAACAATTCTGACCCAATAACAAATTTAGAAAGCTACCCTGAGTTCATTATGCCTCAATAACAAATTGAGAAGATAACAACTGGAGTCCAGAAATGAGAATTACAAATGTTATTGGGTCAGAATTTCGCCATTTTGCCCCAATAGCATTTGTAATTGGGGCAAAATTTGCTTTTGGGGTACCCGATACATTTTGTTATCGGGGCAGAATTTCCCATTATGAATCGATTCAAAAATGAAATCATTACCCTTTTTTCAAGGGTGAACCTCTTACAAATGTTATTGAGTTAGTTTTTTTTCAAAATGACCCATTTTAAGATTAAAATGATTGATTCTCGAAAATTTAGACCCAATTACAAAATGAAACGGCTACACCGGTTAACATAAACTAACCAAAATAGTCTCCAAACGGCACTAAAATGAAAATTATGAGCCAATCTAAAAGTAAATCGTCTATCCCTGGAGCCAGACATAATCTCTTACAAATGTTATTGAGTTAGATTTTTTTCAAAACGA
>CAZNRT010000102.1:0-9954 GCA_964575445.1 uncultured Proteiniphilum sp.
AATTGGTCGGTTTTTATGTTAAACGTTCACACCTATTAACGCAAAAAAATGTTAAGCATATTTTTTACGCTTTGCTTTGCTGATAAAACTGTAATATTGAGATGTTGGAGAAAAGATGAGTTGCAATTCTGCCTTTTTTTTAGCCACAATATCTATACTTGGGGCTTTGGCGCACTTTTTTCTCTTTTATCTATGAATTATAGTCAAAATTGATACTTTCTTCTTAGGTTTCATATCTTTGGCACGGTATTTGAGTATAGTTAATATGAAGTTTTAAATTTTAAAAAAAGAAAGGAGGCAATATATAATATTACAATAGACAATACAAAAACGAGTGCGAACTGTGATTTTTCTTTCATACTCGTAGTGAATAAACCAAACCGATAAAATTCTTAGCTTCGATTAGATGTGCCATGACATTATCTATTTATGATGATAAGCTAAGTTTTATTCCTTAATTGAAGTTGACAGGCGTGGGTGTTCTCAATATTTTCGGAACAAACTTCGTTTTCAATAATCCATAATTATAATGGACAGTAATTGTGACATTTTTTGTCACCATCGGGTGTGCATAGTCAGTAACGTGGCTAAGCATAGGATAATTGTATCAAAATCAGATACGTTAGCGATGTATTACTTGTCATTTTAGAAGTGTTAATGCTAACACATCTTAGGATAAGTATGTACATAGATTATTGAATTTGATTGCGTGCAGTTATGATTTTAGGAGAATAATAAACAAATCCATTCATATAAACATAAGAAAATGAGTGGACAATTAATTTCAATTTTTAATAAATATGAAAAAGAATTTTTACCTTACGTATTTACGCAGATTGCGAATTGCGATTTGATCGCTGCCTATTCCAGATTGATGGCAGCAATTTCAAACTTTTCAAGTAACATTGAAGATGAGTATTTCATTAGAGCATTCAATAAGTCTAAGGCTCACTCGGTGCAGTTAGACAAGATTGTGGCAAAGGAGCAGGGGCATGTGCTTACTGCAACTATTGACGATCTTCATAAACAACGAGTAGATTGTGTGAGAAGTATCAAAAAGATTTTGGAAGCTCGCTTGATTCATGACGATGTTGAAATGAAAAATGCTGCAAAACTTGTCAATAGATGGTTTAAGCATAATGCTGGTGTGCTACCGTATGGTTCGCAGGACGGCGTCACTCGTGCCATCGAAGAGTTGTTTAAGCAGGTTGATGACAACAAGGAATTTAGCGATGCTATCACTAAGATGGGTCTTGACGATGCCTTTAGCTCCTTGCGAACAATTGATAGTGCTTACGTCTCGGTGCGTTTGGAGCGTTTAATACTGTGGTCTGGCGAAAGAGTGCCGAAGATCAACTCTATTGAAATCAAAAATGAGGCAGTTGGCGATCTATCAATTTTGCTACAGGCAATAGAATCATTCGACAAATGGAAAGTTGAAGGTACCGAAGGATTGGTAGAGGTAGTGCGATTAGAGTTTGAGCGGATCAAGGCAATAATCTTGCAAGCCGAAACTCTACGCAAAAACAAGCGCAATCCACAGCCTGCCAGTAGCAGCTCTGCCGTGCCAATGCCAGCTGCAGAGAAATCTGATTCTGACATTAATTCATCAAATGACTTTTTAGACAAGCCTGCTGATATTGACGCCAACGGAACTCCGTCGGAAAGTAGTCAACAGGCTATATAGAAATTTTTTTTCTATTTAGTTATTAAAAATAAGTCATACAAAAATAAAAGGGCGGTGCGTGATGCATAGCCCTTTTTTTTGCAACAATAAAAAACAAAATAGATATTATTGTGTTATTAGTGTGGGGTTGAAAATCACCTGACAAACAAAGTTGCATTAGCCTAAAATATAAATAGAGTCTAATCCTGATTGTTTTTTCACAAACACAATGTGTCAGCATGTCTTTAAAGCCAACCCTTACGAAATGAATTATGTTAGAAGGTTATGGAATAATAAAACAATTGCGAAATCCCGCTTATGGGCTCATACCAATGCTTGTATTCACAGTGCTCGTGTGCTTTGTGGATATATGGGTAGCTATTGCCGTGGGCTTCGCTATTGCATCGGTGGGGGCTTTTGTGGTCAAAACTCATAGCAGAATGCTATATGATATCTCTGTCCTCACTTTTTCTTTTGCATTGGTGATGAATCTGATGTATCCCACGCTTGCTCAGTTTGAGAAGTTTATACTTGTTGAGATAATATTCGTAGTGGCACTTATAGCCTCTCGCCTCACTCGGGCAAAGGTGATATCTCGCCTTGCTCGCACTGATAGATCTGATGTGCGCAACTATCTGTCCGAATCCTTCAGGGTGGCGTTTCATACGCAATACTCTCTCTTCTTTCATCTTCTTCTGATATTGGTGTATTTCGTATTCTCTACTACCGTGATACCCCCCTCCAACAATTTGCCAATCATAATAATAGCAATCATAATCTACGTATCAATAATGGTATTAGAGATATTGCGCTTGCGCATTCTCGACAAAAAGCTAAACGGCGAGGAGTGGTTGCCAGTGGTAAATGAAGCGGGACAAGTGACAGGGCGAGTGGCTAAATCGGTGACTATTTCTTTGAAGAACAAATATCTGCACCCCGTGGTGCGAGTAGCTCTCATAAACAAGGGGCGTCTATATCTCGTCAAGAGAAAGCCCGACAGAATCCTCAATCCCGGTAAGCTCGACTATCCGTTTGAGAAATATGTGAGATATCGTCATGATATTCAAGAGGGAGTGGTGAACGTGATGAAGGAGGTGATTGGTGACCATGAATTGCCAATACAGTTCTTGTTGAAATATGTTTTTGAAAATGATGATACTCGCCGCTTGATACTGCTATACGTATCGGTGGTAGATGATGAACAGCTATTTAACAGCCTACCTCTTGTGGATGGCAAACTGTGGACTATCAAACAGATTGAGGACAACATTGGCTCTAATGTATTCTCCGAATGTTTTGCACTCGAGTTTGAGTATCTAAAGAATACAGTACTATTGAGACATATTGCTAATGGAGGATAGCCAACAGCCAATCTAATAAGTTAAAATAGCTGATAATCATCAATTAAGAATATATTATTTGTAATATTGTAATGCAAAATTGATTATCTGCATACTGATGAAGTTGGCGAAGAGACTAATAAAGATATTTTCAATAGTAGTACTGAGTATAATAGCGTTGAATATTATACTCTTTTTGACATTTATGATACCATCAGTGCAAAAGCGAGCTGCCAACTTTGCATTAGAAAAGCTGCAACCAAAGCTGCAAACACAGGTGTCAATAGATAGAATAAGAATAAAGTTTTTCAACTCGGTAGAGATAGGGGGCTTGTACGTAGAAGACCAACGAAAGGATACGCTCTTGTATTTCGACAAGCTGGCTGCCAACATACGATTGGGCGAACTCCTACACAACAAGCTATCGATAACCTCCGCAAGGTTAGAAAACTTCACCGCCACCATCAATAGAGATAGCGCAAACGCTCCATTCAATTTTCAATTCATTATAGATGCCTTTGCACCCACTGACACCGTGACCAAACCGCCAAGCGAGAATCCATTATCGATATCCATCAATAATATAAAGCTGACTAATGGCACTGTGCATTATGATATACACTCAGAGCCAAAGACGCCAGGTGAGTTTAACGCAAATCATTTCAGCGTGACAGATTTTAATCTGAAAGCCGACGCACCATCATTGGATATGAAACGCCTAAAGGCTAACATTAGCAATCTTAGCTTTGTGGAACATAATGCGGGTATCAATATCAATAAACTAAAGGGGAGCTTCCGCTCAAAGGGAGATAAGTATTGGACTAATAGATTTAAGTTGGATTTCAACAACACAGTCATTGAGATTAAGAGGGCTGCCTATCAAATAGATAGCAAAGAGTACAACGCTGAGCTAAAGAGTGAAGGTATAGACCCTGCCGATATATCGATATTTGCCCCCATGCTTTCGCATCTCAAAAAGACTTTCGTAATAGAAACAGAAGTCAAAGGGCAGTTGCCACAGGCTGAGGTCAAAAACCTCAAGTTTGCATATGGTGATGAAACCACTATCTCGCTCAATGCTGCGCTATCTGACTATAACAATCTTGATGATGCCGACTTCACCTTGGAGGTGAGCCAACTGAAGATGCCCGTAGAGGATATATATGATTTCATCAGAATAGGACCAAAGGATTTTGAGAACATCAGCCAACTTGATGCCCTCAAGAAGATAGATATATCTATGGATGCCAAAGGTAAGATGAGACGCTTCACCACTTCGGTAAAGGTTGCCACCAATCCTGGCTCCATCACTTATGATGGCAATGGAAGCATTACAGATATGTTTTCAAACATGTTGTTTGACGGGCGTGTCAAAACAAAGGGATTTCGTGTAGCTAAGATTATTGGTGATGATGTGGGTGTGGATGATTTATATCTGGATACTCATGCCAGTGTTAAGATAAATGATGATGAGCCACTGCTCGTCACTGCCGATGGCAATATTGGTTCGGTGATATATAAAGATTATACTTATCACAACTTGGGTGTGGCAGGCAGTTATGAAGATGGAGAAATATACGGACACGTAACCAGCAATACCGAAGATAATATCTTTGACCTGAATGCCAATCTCAATTTCACAAACGAAATGAAAATAGAAGTGCAGGGCATTGTGGATAAGCTATATCTGAATCCGATAATGGAGGTGGAACAATGGGTGAACCCCTATCTCACTACCCGTATCGATGTGCAGCTAAGGGGTAATGATATTGATGATCTTGTGGGCACTGTCGTGATTGATAGCACATCATTGTATGACGAGAAGTTTGTGTTCAATCCCGGACCAATCTATTTGCAATCTACCATAGAGGGCAATAATAACAAGAAGATTCAAATCTATTCTTCTATCATAGAAGGCGAGATAGCTGGCGATTATCATCTCGAAACTATTGGCAACGACATGAAGAGCTTGTTGAGCATCCATCTACCCACTCTTATCGAAGACCCAAATTGGAAAGAAAAAGAAGAACATCTTAGTTCCTTCAATTTTGATTTTGTGCTCAAGAATACTGAGGATGCTTCTTATGCACTTTCATTGCCATTTATCAATGTGGAGCCTGCCACCATCAAGGGCAGTGTGGATTTGGCAGATACCAAGTCGGCAACTATTAAGGGATACATTCCCCGATTGATGTTTGGACAAAATGATGTGCGCGAAAGCAAGTTGGATGTATCTGTGGGGCAGCAGTCTGGTCTGAAAATAAATGCAGATACATACTTGGTGCAGGAGAATGGACATATCAATGCAAAACTAAATACAAGTGCTAAGAATGATTCTATTAGCAACTATCTATCATTTAATATGCTCAATAATGTGGCGGCGGCTGACGGTAGATTAGATATTGCAGCGGGCTTTGAGAAAGATATCAACAATGATTTGGTATCAAATATATCTATCAACCCCACAAATATCAACTTCAATGATAAAGTAATCAACGTTGCTCCGTCCACTGTTGTATATCAGAAAGATAAAATAACGATAAACGAATTTGAGTTGAGGCAAGATCAGATGTTGCTATTAGGAATAGATGGAGTGGCTTCAAAAAGACAGGAAGACTTTGTTCGCCTGTTTTTCAATAATACAGATATAGAAACAATATTGGCTACATTCAAGATTGCCAACCTCAAAGGGGCAATAAATGGGGGCGTCATAGTGAACCAAGCATTGGCTGACCCACTCATTAGGACAGACAACTTTAGAATAGAAAACATACACACCCTAACTGATACCTTGGGCACGCTCATCGTGAATGGCGATTGGGATATATTGAAAGATGGACTGACAGTAGATGCTGGACTAAACAACAAGGGGGTAAACTATCTAACCGTGAAAGGATTTATACCAATGGCTGGAGATAATCCAATGGATATGGATGTGAATATATCTCATGTGCCATTGGCTTGGGTACAACCATTTGCCGTATCAGCCTTTAGCAAGCTATCTGGCACAATAGATTCCAAAATCAAATTGTCGGGCAAGATGGATGCCATCAAAACAAATGGATGGGTGGGGGTGAATGATGGAATAATGACTGTTGCATTTACTAACGTGACTTACAAGATATCGGATACAATAAGTATATCGCCACAAAACATTGGGCTAAACAATCTTATCATCACTGATGATAATAATAATGAGGCTCATCTTAATCTGTCGCTCAATCATAGCAACTTTGATGGGATGAACTACAAGGTGCAACTGAAGCTTGATGACTTCTTGCTGCTTAACAATGAGAAGCAAACGGATCAGATGGCTTATGGTACTCTGAAGCTGAGCGGAGAAATAAATATAGATGGCTCTTCGTCGGGTATATTTGGCAATGCCAATCTGAGAAATGATAGCCGCTCGAAGGTGATGATAGAGCTGCCACAAACGGCTCAGGCTACTGAGTATAGCGGCATTATATATGTTAATACAAAGCAAACCAATGACTCGCTTTCTTTCCTGAAAAAGAGAATAGAAAATGCTAAATTAGATACTCGACTGAAGTCCGAAATCCCAATTAATATACAGGCTATCCTAAACCTCAATCCTATGTTGGAGGCTGGTGTAGTGATTAATCCAGTCAATGGGGATGCCTTTGAAATAAAAGGTACAGGACAGGTTAGAGCAATATATGATACACGATCGGAACCACAAGTGAGATTGTATGGAGACTATGTAGCCGAGAGTGGTAAGTTTCACTACAACTTTCAAAGCTTGAAATCGATTGACTTTAATATCCGATCGGGTAGCACAGTGACATTGGTGGGCGATCCTCTTAGCACTCAGTTTAATATCACTGCATACAATCAAGTGAATGCCGATTTGGCAGCATTGAGCGAGGCTTTCACTAATGAGGTCACAAATTCGAGGATTCCAGTAAATGCTACATTAGAGATACAAGGGAATCTAAGTCAGATGAATCTGAAGTATGGTATCGAGCTGCCAGATGCAGCCAACGATGTGAGACAGCGACTGAATAGTATTATTAGCACAGATGAGCAAAAGAATAAGCAGTTTGCAAGCCTTATCCTCACGGGTGGGTTCTTTCCTGGTGATGATGGCTCCGACTTTGGCATGAATAGCAATCTCGCTACTTCATTAGCAATAGGGCAGCTCTCAAGGGGTATGGATGCTATACTTGCGGGTGCGCTTAATGACAATTGGTCTATTAATACAAACCTGCAAAGCACTGACGGCACATTTGATAATATGCGAATGGGGGTAGATGTATCTACAAGACTGTTTGATGATAAGCTTCGTCTTACAACAAATCTTAGTTATGGAGATAATTCTACCCTGGCGAGTCAACAAGCATTTATGGGTGAGTTTGAGCTTGAGTATGATATCAACAACTGGTTGATGTTGCGTGCCTACAATCGCTCCAATCAAAGATTCTCCAAACGATCGCCCACCACTCAGGGTGCCGGTGTGGTGGTTACCCGAAATGCGCTTCGCTTCAAAGATCTATTTAAGTTTACTTTTAGGAAGAAATCTAATGAATAAACTGATACGAAATATAATAATGATCGGGCACGCAAGGCTACAAGATGCTTCGCCCACATGGTTGGTATTCGCAATCGTATTATCTATTGTGCTCGCATCATGCAGTGTCACCAAGAAAGTGCCATCAGGAAGTTATCTTCTCAACAAGGTGAAGATTGAAAGTGATGTAAAGGGAATAAGTGAATCCAATCTAAAACCTTTTCTTAGGCAAAAGCCAAACTCTTCAATGATATTGCTGGGGCGTGTGAAGCTTGGTGCTTATAATGTGCCAAACAATGATTCTACATGGCTCAATCGCCAATTGCTTAAATTCGGTGAACCTCCAGTGCTCTATAGTGATCGTTTGGCGGGCATCTCTATTGAACAAATTAGATTGCAACTTGGCAATAAGGGATATCTAAATGCTGAGGTGGATACCATTGTTGAGAAAAAAGAGAAGAAGGCTAATGTGACATATCGCATAAAAGCAAATGACCCATATGTTATCAGACATTTCTCGGATACAATAGCCTCAATTGATTCTACCATCTATAAGTTTTTGGAGTCAAGACGGAGATTGGATTTCGTGAAAGAGGGAGATATATTTGATCTTGGGGTATTAGAAGATGGAAGAGTAGATATTGTGAACTTGCTGAGAAGTAATGGATATTACAACTTCGCTAAAGAGAATATTTATTATTTGGCTGATACAACGGTTGGCAATAATCAAGTGGACCTCACACTGGGGTTGAACAACCCGACGGATACTACACGTCATCCTATTTACTATTTTAGAGATATTGTTGTGAATAATGGGATAGACCAAGTGTTGCTTCGTGATAGCTCTCGACACTATTTGTTGGATACTGTTCAATATAGAGATATTAAAGTAGTGTCGCAAAGAAATAAATTCCTTTTACCTAAGGCTATTTACTACAATACATTCATTCGTCCTGGTAGAGTTTATTCGGATAGGCTACTTGAGAGAACTTATTCGTCACTAAATAGGCTCGGACCCGTTAGTCAAACTAATATATCACTCACCCCCGTGATGAGAAATGATTCTAACTTCATTGATACAAGTATATCAATATTTCCTGGCAATCTCCACTTTATGCAGTTTGGTGTGGATGGCACTAACTCGGCTGGTGACTTGGGTATAGCCACAGATGCCACTTATGAACACAAAAATATATTGAAGGGTGGGGAGGTGTTGAGGCTGAAAGTGAATGCAGCATACGAATTTATTGCATCTTCAGACAGTGCTAATTTTGCAGACAAGGGGTATTATGAATATGGAGCTGAAGCATTCTTGAATATTCCTCAATTGCTTTTGCCCTGGATGATGAAGAGCTTTAGAGACCAACCCTCAGCATCAACTGAGTTTTCGGTGGGTATCAACTTTCAAAAGCGTAGTGAGTATCTTCGTCAATTCTTCAACTTATCGTCACGTTTTCAATGGTCGCGTCTTAATTGGCAGTTGACTAACGTGGTCAATCCTCTTGACATTACATATGTGCGAATGCCATGGATGAGCAAGCGGTTTGCAGATGCTTATATGAATGATAGTATCAATCCAATATTGAAAGCAAGTTATGAGGAGCAACTTATTGCCCGCACTGCCTACACTGTTACATACTCAAATGTCTCCTTTGGTAGAGTGCCACCCCGAGTGCCTTTCAGGATTAGAGCAGGGGTTGAGTTGGCAGGATATCTTCCTCGATTGATTGCATCATTGGGCGGAGCCAAACAAAATGAATCTGGTAGATATACTCTTATGGGTTTGCCCTATGCCGAATATGTGAAAGGTGATTTAGACTTTGCTCCCACTTATCGCATTGATGACGAGAACTCGCTGGCAGGACATATATCAATTGGGGTTGCCCTCCCTTATGGCAACTCTTTGGCACTGCCTTTCGAGAAGAGGTATTATGGAGGTGGAGCAAATAGCGTTAGGGGGTGGAGCACTCGTTCTCTTGGTCCTGGAACCTATAATAATGAAGCTGCAGGATATGACTTTGCTAATAAGACTGGTGATATAAAGCTTGACTTTAGCATAGAATATAGACACAAACTCACGAAGATGTTTGAGCTTGCCACATTTATAGACGCGGGTAACATATGGACCATCAAAGATTATCAATCGCAACCAGGTGGGTACTTTCAGTTTTCATCATTCTACAAAGAGCTCGCTGCTGCATATGGTGCAGGCTTTAGAGTTGATTTAGATTTCTTGTTGCTTCGTGTGGATATGGGTATGAAGGCTTACAATCCTGCTCTGCAGGGCAAGGATAGGTGGTCGGTGATAAAGCCCAGCATTGGTCGTGACTTTGCATTCCACTTTGCTATTGGGTATCCGTTTTAGTTGGCGTTTGGCGTTTGGTGCAATCATAAATCATAATTACTTTATGTTAAGCTAT
>CAZNRT010000103.1:0-9923 GCA_964575445.1 uncultured Proteiniphilum sp.
TTTTCGCTACCTTGATAAAGTTTATGTTTTCCTTTATTTCCACCATATGGGTGTCTAAAGCAATTAGCAGATGTTAGGCTGTTCACGTTTCGGAACTTTGTGCCACAATATTCACAGTAATAATTTACCATAATGATATTTTTAAAGTTTATAATTTATGTATGTTGTTATCTGTAGTTAGCCATCTTTCAAATGCATCAAATATAATTCTGCACACGCCCGCGCATCGCTCAATGCGTCATGATGATTTAATGGTATAGAATGAGTTCTGCAAAGTGAAGCTAAATTGTCTCTATAAATTCTGTACGTACAGGCTTTGAGGTAATGTGGAGTGTGCATTCCATAGTAAGCTAATGTTTGCTCCATTACGGGAAAGTCAAATGATATACCATTGTGTGCTACAACTGTTTGATCTGTAATGTATGGCTCTATCAAGTGCCATAGTTCGTCAAATGTAGGTTCGTTTGCAGTATCATGTGGCGTGATTCCATGTATGGCTATAAGTTTATTCCAATAGTAATTGTCAGGTGGTTGCACAAGGAGATCAATCTCCTTGGTGATAACTCCATTCTCAACCCTCACAAGCCCAATTTGACATATGCTCCATCGGTATCCTTGTGCAGTTCCAAAA
The DNA here is from genome assembly GCA_964575445.1 of uncultured Proteiniphilum sp. Classification (GTDB taxonomy): domain Bacteria; phylum Bacteroidota; class Bacteroidia; order Bacteroidales; family Dysgonomonadaceae; genus Petrimonas. The sequence continues at coordinate 632 of CAZNRT010000103.1, forward strand.
TCAATAGCAGTAAATGAATTTTTCATACCTGTTTTATTAATATTAGTACAAAGGTAAAGGATAAGTATGCCAAATTATGGCATATTGAATTAATAAATCATTCGGTATTGTCATTAATATATACACCTCTGGCAAACTAATCTGTAAACTTATATAAAAACTTTCAAGAATTTGTGTTTTTACTATGATTTTATTTTAGGAAGTTGATAAAAACGATAATATGAAATATGGTTTTTGCCTCAGCATTTCATTTGTTGCATGTGGTTAACAGTTTTTTTGTTAATCGTCCGCACATGCGGAGAGTGCTTGAAAACTTTTTGACGACTGTCCGCACATGCGGAGAGTACTTAAAATCTTTTTGACGGCTGTCCGCACATGCGGAGAGTACTTAAAAACTTTTTGACGACTGTCCGTACATGCGGAGAGTATTTAAAAACTTTTTGACGGCTGTCCGTACATGCGGAGAGTGCTTCAAAACTTTTTGGCGACTGTCCGCACATGCGGAGAGTACTTAAAATCTTTTTGAGGGCTGTCCGTACATGCGGTGAATCTAAAAAAAAACTGTGAGCAGTACTAAGCGTTATTTGGTGCTGCCCACAGAAATTTTTAAATAGCTCACCTCTCTATCTAATGCCATGCATCAACTTCTGAAGCCATTTTGAAAGCAAGAATAGAATTAGTGATGCAATTGCAGACATGACTACGAATATCATAAAGAAGTCGTAAAGTGTGGATACTTCAAATCCTATGAACATTTTTGATTTGCCAGCCTCGGGATATAGAGAACTTAATGAGCCAGCAAATTTATTTGCCGTAGCCATTGATAGGTACCACACACCCATAAGCAATGAGGCAAAACGAGCGGGTGATAGCTTGTTTACCATTGATAAACCAATGGGTGACAATGTAAGTTCGCCCGTGGTGTGGATGAAGTATAGCCCTGTTAGCCATAGCATGCTCACTTTGGTGCCTGGCTCTACGTCTCTTACTCCCACTGCAATTAATAAGTACCCTAATGAAAGTAAGAATAAGCCAATTGCTTGCTTTGTGGGTGAGGCGGGCTCCATGCCCTTTTGTCCAAGTCTTATCCACATGGTTGAGAATATTGGTGCTAACAATACCACAAATATGGCATTGAATGATTGGAACCAGCTTGCGGGCATAGTCCAGCCCAAGATAGTTCTATTGGTCTGCTCGTCTGCAAAATAGGTGAGAGATATTCCTGCTTGCTCAAATGCAGCCCAAAAGAAAATTACGAAGAATGCTATGATATAAATTACTAAAATTCTTTGACGCTCAATCGAGGACAAAGAACTATCTGAAATCACAAACCCAGGCACAATGATACATGCAGCATAAATAATGGCACCAATCACATCGCCCGAGAACCAGTGGTGGAATAACGAAAATAGACCAATTCCAGCAATAATCCACAATGATATTTTGGCGGGATTAAGCTTTTGTTTGGGCTTTGTGTTTTCGTTATCAATTATATTTGCTTTATCTTTAGAGGCGGGTGTGATGCCTATGGGTTGACCATCATATGATATCAAATACTTATTTTGTTGGGTAACATAAATAATGAGACTCACAATCATGGTGAGTGCTGCAGCCAAAAAGCCCCATTTGAAATCTTCGGGGTTGCCCGTGTCTCCAAGAAAACCGCAAGCTAATGGGGCAAAGAATGCACCAACGTTTACGCCCATATAAAACACTGTGTAGGCTGAGTCTAATCTTTTATCACCAGGCGCATATAGTCGCCCAACTATTGAAGAAATATTTGGCTTGAAGAAACCATTTCCGAAAATTAATCCCCCAAGTCCTGCATACATCAGCCATTTGGCAAGCTCAATGTTTTCGTAGTTGAGAGCACTAAAGAACATCAAGAATTGCCCAAGAACCATCATGAGTGCACCCCAAAATATAGATTTTCGCATACCAAGATATCTATCGGCTACATAGCCGCCAATTAGTGGAGTGAGGTACACCAAGCCTGTGTAGTTGCCATAAATAGCGGAGGCTAACTCCTTGTCCAACATTAGGGCGTTGATAAGATATAGCACAAAAATTGCGCGCATACCGTAGTAGCTAAAGCGTTCCGACATGCCTGTTACGAAAATGAAATATAACCCCTTGGGGTGAGATTGTTGTGTGGTTGACATACTTATTAATTTAAATAAACCCCAAAATTAGAACAATTTAAACAAAGGCAATATATTAAGACCCTCTTTTTTGATTCTTATTTGTAACTTTGCATCTGAATAAAAAGGAGAATAATGGAAATTGCAGCATTAGTGTCGGGTGGAGTAGATAGTTCAGTGGTGGTTCATCAGCTGAAAGAGATGGGCTACGATCCCACACTATTTTATATCAAGATAGGCATGGAGGACGAGCATGGATATATTGATTGTCCATCCGAAGAGGATATAGAGCTCGTGACCTTGATTGCCAAAAAATATGGCTGTAGGTTCGAAACGGTGTCTTTGCATGAAGAATATTGGGATAGCGTGGTGAAATATACTATTGATTCGGTGAAGCGAGGCTTGACGCCTAATCCTGATATGATGTGCAACAAGCTTATCAAGTTTGGGACATTTGAACAAAAGTGGGGGTGCCATTTTGACAAGATAGCAACAGGGCATTATGCTACCACTACCGAAATCGAAAATGAAGTGTGGTTATCCACCTCCAAAGACAAAGTGAAAGACCAAACATACTTTTTAGGGCAGATTGGATATGTTCAAGCATCTAAATTGATGTTTCCCATAGGTGATTTGCTAAAGTCGGAAGTGCGACAAATTGCGATAGACAACAACCTGCCTTCAGCACGACGAAAAGATAGCCAGGGAATATGTTTTCTTGGAAAAGTAAATTACAACGACTTCATTGGAAGATATCTTGGTGTCAAGGAGGGGCTAATCGTTGAGTTGGAAACTGGCAATATACTGGGTCGTCATCAAGGATATTGGTATCATACCATTGGCCAACGAAAAGGGCTTGGATTGGGTGGTGGACCTTGGTTTGTGATAAAGAAAGACATTAATCGCAATATTATATACGTATCCAAAGGATATGATACTCAACATCAGTATGGTTCTGTAGTAAATCTACAAGGATTCTCATTTATTACTCGTGATATGTGGGGTGATTTTGATGATGAGAAAGAAGTCTCATTTAAGATTAGGCACACTCCAGAGTTTACTCATGGGCGAATATCAAAGGTGGGGGATATGTATCGCATCGTTTCTGATGAACCAATACAGGGCATCGCCGCTGGACAGTTTGGTGTGGTATATGATACTGACAATAAGCTCTGCTTGGGGAGTGGAATGATTATATAATAATTTTTTTTATAAATAGATACAATAGTAAATGGATATCTTCCGAAACATCCAGTTTGTCGATATAATTGAGTTTATTGGAACTTTTGCATTTGCAGTCAGCGGTGTAAGACATGCAGCTTCAAAAAAGTTTGACCTATTTGGTGCTTTCACCATCGGGCTTTTTACTGCAATTGGTGGTGGTACAATTCGTGATTTATTATTGGGTGTAACGCCCTTTTGGATGATGAATAGTATTTATCTGTGGGCAACGCTTTTGGCTATGATTTTTGTGATGCTATTTAAAGCCAAAGTGGTAAAACTTCATTACACAGTTTTTCTTTTCGATAGTATCGGCTTAGGACTATTCGTGGTTGTAGGTACCGAAAAGACTCTCGCTCTGGGGTTTGCATCTTGGGTGGCTGTAATTATGGGTACTATTACTGGATCATTTGGAGGTATGCTTCGCGATTTGATGATTATGCAAATCCCTTTAATATTTAGGAAAGAGATTTACGCATTTGCTTGCGTCATTGGGGGGGTATTCTTTACAATAGGCTATTCTCTAAACCTCAATATGGTTGTCAATGAAATACTTACAGCCTCGATAGTGATACTGGTAAGGATATTGGCGGTAAAATATCAATGGCATCTTCCAAAAGTAAAAGGAGCACCTTAGCACCATTTTGTCACATATTGAAATGCAAGTGTAGTGGCATCAATATGAAACATTTTCGTTAGCTTATCTTACTGTCCAATTGTTTCATTATCTTTGTTTATTCAAAAATGAAATATGAGAAAAATATTATTATCGCTTCTTTTTATATTGTCATTAAGCTCTGCCAAACTTATGGCTCAGTATGAGGGAACATTCGGAATGGGGGCACATATTGACTATGCATCCGAAATTCAGAGACCTGGTCTGGGGATTGATATTCAATACTATCTTACTAATAATGTACGTATCGCTCCCTCTCTTACTTATTATATGCAGATAAAAGATAAACGTATGTGGAGTGTAGATGGAGATTTGCATTACGTAATATCTGCAAGCAAACTGTTCTCTTTATATCCCATTGCGGGACTTCATTTCTCGGAATGGAAGAATATGATGATGAAAACTGATGACAAAGTCAACAAAATATATAACACGAGATTGGGGTTGAATGCGGGTTTGGGCTTGCAATACGATTTTAGTTATAAAACACGTATGAATTTTGAAGTTAAATATCAGTCAATAAAAGACTATTCGCAAGTTGCATTTTCATTAGGAGTGGGTTTTTGGATTTAGGCTAAGTTTTTAATTTAATTGTTTTAATCATCAGATGAAAGATTTTATAAAGAGTGAAATAGAAAGTGCAAAAGCGGTCTTGGTGGGACTGATAACGCCTGAGCAAAACGAAGAGACTGTTAATGAGTACTTAGATGAGCTTGCATTCTTGGCCGAAACTGCAGGATTGATTCCTGAAAAACGCTTTGTGCAGAGGCTTGATATGGCAAACTCGGTAACTTTCGTTGGTACTGGAAAACTACAAGAGATCAAATCTTATGTTCAGGACGAGGATAATGAAGTGGGAGTGGTCATCTTTGATGATGAACTCTCGGCAAGACAAATAAGAAATATAGAAAAAGAATTTGACCTTAGAATACTTGATAGAACAAGTCTTATATTAGATATATTTGCTATGCGAGCGCAGACTGCGCATGCCAAAGTGCAAGTAGAGCTGGCTCAATATGAATATCTATTGCCCCGACTAACTCGATTATGGACGCACTTGGAGCGACAAAGAGGTGGGGGCGGTGTTATCATGCGTGGTCCTGGTGAGACTCAGCTCGAGACTGACAGACGAATAATTCTTGATAAGATTTCTCGCTTAAAAGAAGAGCTTAAAAGCATTGATAAGCAAAAAGTGGTTCAAAGAAAGAACAGAGGAAAATTGGTGAGAGTTGCCCTCGTGGGATATACAAATGTTGGTAAATCTACATTGATGAACTTGTTGAGCAAATCTGATGTATTTGCAGAAGATAAGCTATTCGCCACTCTTGATACCACGGTTAGGAAAGTTACTATCGAAAATCTACCATTCCTTCTGACAGATACAGTTGGATTTATAAGAAAACTACCCACTAAGCTTATAGAATCATTCAAATCTACACTCGATGAAGTGCGTGAAGCAGATATATTAATTCATATTGTAGATATTTCTCACCCTGCATTTGAGGACCAGATCCAAATTGTAGAAAAGACTCTCTTTGAAATAGAAAAGGAGGAGAAACCAACTATTGTGGTGTTTAATAAAATAGATGCTTTTGAGTATATAGCTAAAGATGAGGATGACTTAACTCCCAAAACTAAGGTAAATCTGTCGCTTGATGAGCTTAAACAATCATGGATGAGTAAGCTAAAGGAAAACTGCATATTTATTTCAGCTAAAGAGAAGACAAATATTGATGAACTCAAAATAATGATTTATGATAAGGTAAAGGATATTCATATTCAACGATTCCCTTACAATGATTTCTTATATCAAAACTATGATGACGAGGAGCAAATATAAATCATTGCCCAGAAAATTAAAATACCTAAATATCAAAAGACGGGATGAGTATATTGAATTTGCAATATACTCAGAATAGCCATTCTGAATAATCTTAACCCATGTGCTTCAATAGATATTACTATATTGAAGCTTTCAAAACTATTATTTTATAAACAACCTTTGTTGAATAGCATGACTATTCGACACAAATAAATCATATCAATAAAATGGAATTACCTTTTGCAGAATCGTATCGTATCAAAACTGTAGAAATAATAAAAAGAAGTACGCGTGAGCAACGTGAGCAGTGGATTAAAGAAGCTAAATACAATCTATTTGGCTTGAAAAGTGATTATGTGTTTATTGACCTACTTACCGACTCTGGAACTGGGGCATTGAGCGATAATCAATGGTCGGCAATGATGGTGGGCGATGAAAGCTATGCTGGTTCTCGCTCTTACTACAATTTGAAAAATGCTATCAAAGAAATACTTGGATTTGAATATTTCCTTCCAGCACATCAAGGTAGGGCTGCTGAGAATATTCTTTTTTCAACAATTATTAAAAAGGGAGATATCTTGCCTGGCAATTCGCACTTTGATACTACCAAAGGGCATATAGAGTATAGACAAGCAAAAGCTATTGATTGCACTATAGCTGAGGCAAATGATACTCAGCTTGAGATTCCTTTTAAAGGGAATGTGGATATTGCTAAGTTGGAAAATGTATTGCAAGAATATCCAAGTGAGAAAATCCCTGCCGTGGTACTCACTGTTACAAATAATACAGCTGGTGGGCAGCCAGTATCTATGGAGAATATTCGTATGGTTTCAGCTTTATGTAAAAAGTATAACGTGCCTCTGTTAATGGATTCGGCTCGATTTGCTGAAAATGCATATTTTATTAAAGTCAGAGAAGAGGGTTATGCTGACAAATCGATAAAGGAGATTGTTAGAGAAATGTTCTCATATGCAGATATCATGACAATGTCATCCAAAAAAGATGCAATAGTAAACATTGGTGGCTTTGTGGCATACAAATCTGAGAAACTGTGGAAACAGTCTCAAAAGTTTTGTATTATGAATGAGGGATTCCTTACCTATGGTGGACTAAGTGGTAGAGATATGAACGCACTTGCTGTTGGGCTTGATGAGGGAACCGATTTTGATTACTTAGAAACCCGAATTAAGCAGGTGGAATATTTGGCTCAAAAATTGGATGAATATAATATACCATACCAACGCCCTTCGGGAGGACATGCAATATTCTTAGATGCAAAAAAGATATTGAGAAATGTTCCTAAAGAGCAATTCGTGGCTCAGACATTAGGTATAGAATTGTTTTTAGAGGCTGGAGTGAGAGGTGTAGAGGTTGGAGCACTTTTGGCAGATAGAGACCCAGTAACTCGTGAAAATCGTTATCCTGAATTGGAGCTATTGCGTTTAGCAATTCCTCGACGCACATATACAAATAATCATATGGATGTTATTGCAGTAGCATTAAAGAATGTTTGCGATAGAAGTAGTACAATTAATAAAGGATATCAAATACTGTCAGAAGAGCCTATTATGAGGCACTTTACAATTGAATTAAAACCAGCGGAGTAAAACTGATGTTGGTTATTGGAATAAAACTGTTAGCCGTTCCGCTTATGCGGGATAGCTAACAGTTTATGTATATAGAAATCTAATATCCTATTTGTTGTTGCACAGTTCGTCATTTAGTGCAATTACTGCCTCCTCGTACATATCACGATTAATTACAAATTGCATATTTACCTGCATAAGCGATTGAGCAAAGCTCTCCACATTAATACCTCTCTCATACAGTGCCTTTGCCGATCGGTAAAGGAAGCCAGGCATTGCAATATTAGTACCCATTGTGCAGACTATAGCTGAAGGTTTGGCAACTACTTGGTAAAAATTATCTTTTAAAACTTTGATAAGCTCAGTGCTCTTTTCATTTTCCCACACCACCATAGTTATTGAGTTAGCATTTGTAGATTTCAGAATATAACTTACACCATGCTTGACAAAGTAGTTCATTATACGCCCATCAAACCCAACTTCACCCACCATCATAGGGTCGTGAATTTCGATCGCTATAACTTGTCGTGAACCAGAAACAATTTCAACACGAGCTTCTGGTGATACGTAATCTCTTGATATCAACGTGCCTGGATGTTCTGGCTCGAACGTGTTTTTGATTCGTATATTTATTCCTGCCAGCTCAAGTGGTTTGGCTGCTTTAGGGTGTATTGCCTCCATTCCAATATCTGCAAGTTGATCTGCTATTATGTAATTTGTTTGTCCAACAGGAACACTATTCTCAATGCCCACTATTTTTGGATCGGCACTGGACAGGTGATATTCCTTGTGAATTATTGCCTCGTCTGCATTCACTTCTACAGCAATCTTGCTAAATGTTACCTCAGAATATCCACGGTCAAATGCGCGCATAATTCCCTCTACTCCTTTAGTATATCCAGTAGCAATACAAACAAAATTTGAGAAGTCAACCTCCGAAAATTCTTTGTGAATACGTGCGTCAATGGTTAGCACTTCGTTATCGTTAAATCCGCATAAGTCGATAAATCGTGCATTAATACCATTGTTGTTAAGTATATTCGCTGAATTCCATCCTGAGTGAGCTTCTCCGATAGAAGCCAATATTTCACGAGCTGCTAAATGAATGTCGTCCATGTTAACATATCCTGAAGCTAATACTTTGCTTAAGCTATATAGAAGTGTTTTGGCTTGATCCACCCTAAAACGAATAAAGTCACGAGCCTCCTTGAGATCTAAACCAATATCGGCAAAGCCATCGTTTATAAGTAACAGCCTTTGACAGAAAGAGTCTAAAGCACTACTATAATCTTCTCCATTCAAAAACTTCTTGTAGATGCCAGGCTCACCAGTTTTTTTGTGCTCTAACAGCCAGTTTGTAACATTGTTGTAAGCCGAAACCACAAAAATACGGTTATATAATTCACTCTCATTCCTATTCCCCTTAATTATGTTTCGTAGCACATCCTGGAATTGTGACATGGATGTTCCACCAATCTTTTCTACTGTCAACATGTTTTGTATTGTTTAATTATATATTTGAGGTTACAAATTTATATGTTTTTTATTATAATATCGCTTGTTGTCCAGGAAATAGTCTGGATGGCATGACATATTGCTAAGATTTTTGCGAAAACAGCAATAATTGGTTTGTTAGTATAGATTCGTTTTTAATTTAGTGGTATTGCATCAAAACAGCTCCCAAAGTGGATCTGTCGAGGCTAATAGTTATTATTTAAGTAAAAGAAAAAACGCAAATATCTAAGAAGTAGATACTTGCGTTTTTGGATTGGTGGTCCCAACTGGGCTTGAACCAGTGACTCCCTGATTATGAGTCAGGTGCTCTAACCAACTGAGCTATGGGACC
>CAZNRT010000104.1:0-9656 GCA_964575445.1 uncultured Proteiniphilum sp.
TGAGATAAATTGATTATATTAATTAAGCAGATAAAGATAATTGAATCATAAAGGGAACTGATTTATTCGATCTATTACTCTTTTCTTTAAACAATCAGGATAATTTTCTGGGAAAGGAAAATTATTAAATAGATCAAAATTATTATTTTCTTTATAAAGATCTATTGGGTTGTTAGTAAACTTTCCTTCAAAAATATTATTTTCAAAAATTGTTTTTTCCCCTTTACCCAATTGAAAGTTATATGAATGTTCTTTTGCAAGGTTATAGAAATAATTATTCTTGAATACTGTATTATTTGGCCAAGAACCACCCCAGTTATCAATTTCTATAATTGTTCGATCTATATCAGGCATATCTTTTCCTATCATTATAAATACATTGTTCGACACCTCAGTATTTTCGGCTGGTCCAGCTATATGAATTATTGGTGAAAACCATCCAGGCCTGGTAGGATATGGCCTTAATCCATCATTAATACTTATGTTGCCATATATTTTAGTTCCAATAGTCCCATGATTCCAAGGTTTGCCAAGAGATTCCCCATCATTGCAGATCAGAATCATGCCTCCATAGTTGTCGTGACTAAAATTATATTGTATAGTTGTATTTTTACAATTGTAATCGGAATCAAATCCTTGAGCATCCCATTTAGCTTTATGTCCACTGACTTCATTAAATTGAATTATAGTGTTGTCGCTACTCCAAGGCCAAATGCCTGCTGCTGCATCTTCAAATCCTAAAACATCTGGGCTACCTCTCATTATATTATTTTCAACTAAAGCTCCGTCGCAAGCAATTGGAACTATTCCATCACCTGGAACATTTTCTATTAAATTGCCACGTATTACAACTTCTAAACTTGGGTACCACTCGTTTCTGTTAGAATTTCCATCGCCTGTTATTCCATTACGTTGGCAGTTGTAAATATGACAATCCTCAATTAGTAAATCTTTAAATCTTGAAGGGGTTTCTTTTCCCCCACAATTCCAATAAATTCCGTTTCCCCCACCTTCGCTTTTAACAAGACTTCCATTAACATCTCTAACTGTAATATTTTTAAGGTGAATATGCTCCATCTCACCGAAATCATATGCATTAATGAGAATTCCATTTCTTTTTGGCGTATTTTCCTCTCCTAAATTAGTAATTTCAAGATTATTTATTTCCCAAAATTGAATGTTTTCCAACAATAAAGTGTGCAGCTTTTCACCACCTCCATTTAGGATTGGCTTATCTCCATTACCATAAATATCTACGATAATAGGTTTGTCTTTTACTCCACTTCCTTTCGGCTCAAATTGTCCAATATATTCAGTGCCAGACTTAAATAAGATTTTATCACTAGGTGAAAATGTTTCAACATTAAGTCTATCGAGTGATGCCCAGGCATCACTCTCTGAGAGACCAGTGTTAGTATCATTGCCATTTACTGAATCAACATAAAATACTCTTGAATCAGTATTTATATCTTTGCATGAAAATAAAATCAAAGCAAGAAAAACTGGTACAAATAATGAACCTTTCATAATTTCACAGATTATAGTTTGGTTACTTTCACCCAGTCCACCCACATTTCTCCAGGAAGATCCTCATCCGCTATTTCACCAGGCCAAGTAGGATTGTCATTTAAAAGACCGCCGAGCGAAAAGTTAAGAATTATATCAAAGTCATACTTGGCGAATGGATATTGCTTTTGAACTTCCTCATCTTCCAACTTCATATTGTTATACCTCCATGTTTCTTTGCCATCAATGTAGAATATCAATTCACTACCAGTTCTATCAACTGCATAAACATGATCTTTAGTAACATCAAAATCTTTTTTTGGGTCTGGGTTTGTGATTCCAGCAGATCCATTAGGTCCATTGCTGTAAAAGGTATGAATAGTTTGATATATCTGATCAGGAGTTCCTTGAACCCACTCCATAATATCAATTTCACCACTTCTTGGCCAAGGCTCTCCACCTATTGGCATTTGCCAAATAGCGGGGAAGCCACCTCTAACTTTCTTATTTAATCGGGCTTTAATTTCTACCCGAGTTTCTTTAGGAAAGCCTTTCTTTGTTCTAATTCCGCCATTTTTGTAAACTCCATTCTTTTTCGTTGCGCATATCTTTAAGTACCCGTCCTCTATTCTAATATTTTCGTACCCCTCCACATATTTAAAATGTTGCGACCATGTATTATTGGCATACGTGCAAAGCCCCCAAACCTCAGGGTTGGGTATAGTATCGCCTGTGTCAAATTCATCTATAAATATAACCTCATTTGACAAAACTGGTTCTTTATTAATCTTAGCATCACTGTTTTTTGAGAATGTGCATGAACTTAAAATTAATACTATAATAAAAATAAATTTAGTCATTTTCTTAATGTAAAAATGTTTGTGGTATACCAACATATCATATATGCACTAATAATGAGTAACATGCATTTATCACATTGCTGATATACCACTGATGTAAATGTTATGAATAATCTGAAAATCTCAAATAAACACTATTTCCACTCATCATGTTGTTTTAGTTGCGGATTAGTATCTATTTCACTTTGTGGAATAGGCCAAACTAAATCTTGAGGTCCTCGAAGATTGCCTCTAGGAACTGCACCAAATCCATAAAAAGTTTTATCATTTTGCATTCTCTTCTGAGAATTTTCAAATTCCCCCCATCTGTATAAGTCCGCAAATCTTAAATCTTCAAATGCTAACTCTACGCGTCGTTCGTGACGCACAATTTTCCGTAATTCTGATTGACTTAATCCTGTGCCCTCTACTTCCTCAACACTAGGCATTCCAACTCTATCTCGTACTTCATTTATATGCTTAGTTATTTCAGATTGTGCAATACTCCCTTTTTCTATTTGAGCCTCTGCAATTGATAATAATACTTCAGCATATCTTATTATATAAAAATCTAAACTTCCATCATACTCGTTAGCAGTATTTTCTGGTGTAAACCACTTCAAAATACAGGCCGTGGAGCTAGCGGGTAAATTATTTGTAAAAAGTCGTCCATTCCACTCCATTCCTGGTAGCATAAGCGTCCCTTTCATCCTTGGATCTCTATTTTCATAACGCAGATAGTCAGGATTACTCTTTGTATGTGCTCCTTGCTCCATACTACCTTTGAATAATGGTGATTTATCAATAGGTAATCCGTCAATACAGTAAAAGTCATCACATAAATTCATTGATGCCTCAATTGCATTCATAGGAGTTCCCCAAGCTACTCCAAAAGTACTTCCTTCACCCAGTCCAGGTCCTTTGTACTTTACACTAAGTAGTACTTCCTCGTGCTCTTCATTTGCTTCTTTGAAAAGATCAGCATAGTTTTTATGGAAATCGGTACCATTACCAGATTTGAAAAGTTCCACTTTGCCTAAAACATTGCTGTATGCTGAAATAGCGTCATCCCATTTTTTATTAAATAAAGCTATTCTTCCCATAATTGCATATCCAGCTTCACGATGCATCCGTCCTTTTAGTTCATCTCCAATTGTAGGGAGTTTTGGAATCCAGACTTTTAAATCTTCTAACAAAGAATTTATAATTTCATCACGATTAATTTTTGGAGCTTCAGCATCTTTGAGTGTTAATGCTTTTGTAAGATAAGGTACATCACGAAAAACTGAAGTCAGATTTGAATACATTAATGCTCTAAGGGCAATTGCCTCAGCTTTATAAACATTGATTTTTTCTTCATCAATAGGTACTCTATCAATGTTGTCCGTTAGCATATTACAACGTTTAATCACTTCATAGTTCGCATTCCAATACATTGAAAAACATTCGTCAGTAGTAGATGAATTTGCTCTGGATATTGAACTTCCCAGCATCCAATCACCCCATGTATGATCTCCATTGTCTGTTGAGGTTTCGCGTAGTAAAAATCCATAATTCCAACCATCAATATTGTCATCATATAGGTTTTTGCTTTGCATAGCATCATAGCATGCGGTTAAAGCCATCAACGCATCGGTTTCTGTTTGCCAATAGGTACTTTGAGATGGTTGATTTGGTGAGTCTGTAAGCAAGAAGCTGTCTGAGCATGAGGTGATTGATAATATAATGCTCATTAAGAATATAGACTTTAATATATAATTGTATTTCTTATTCATAATTATTTTCTCCATTTTTTTAGAATTGAATACTTGTACCAAAAGAATATGTTTTCATATTTGGATGAATATCATTTCTGCTGTCACCTGAACTTTTTTCAGGATCCCAATTTTTCAAAGGTGTAAGTGTCAGCATATTTGTACCTGAGAAATATACTCTGATCTGAGAAATTCCTATCTTTTTTAAACTTGACTGATGGAAGGTATAACCCAGTTCTAAATTTTTTAAGCGTAGATAGCTTGAGTTTTCTAGCCAAAATGACGAATAGGTATCGTTAATAGAGTTTCCTAAAATTGGCATAGAGCCATTTAAATTGTCTGGTGAATATCTATCTAACCATCTTTCAGTAAAATTTCCCCTTATATCGGTTGTCGTTTCCCAATTGTATCTATAGATTCCAGATATACCCTGCCAAAATGTTGATAGGTCAAATCTATTCCAAGATGCACCAAGATTAAAACTATAAGACAGTTTCGGAAATGGGTTACCAATAATTTGTCTATCCTTTGCAGTAATATTACCATCATCATTTAGGTCTTCATACATTATGTCTCCAAGTTTTGGAACTACACCATTTTGTTTAATAACTACACCATTAGAATTTGTGCGTTGGAGATCTTCTGTAGTTCTGTAAATTCCAATAGCTTTGTATCCTAAAAATGCCCCTATAGGCTCCCCAATTCTGTTTATTGTGCTACCACTTATGGTTTCTTCAAGACCTCCCATTTCAAGAATTTCATTTTTTACCTTAAAAAGGTTAACCCCAGCATTCCATGTCCATTCCCCCTTGCCATCTGTATAGTTTAAACTCCATTCCCAACCGCGGTTTCTTACAGAACCTACGTTTTGATATGGTGCAGATAATGAACCTAAGAAAATCCCTGGCATTGATAGTCTCATAAGAATATCGTTTGTTTCTTTTTCAAAAAACTCAATTGATGTTTGCACTTTGTTTTTCAAAAAACCAAGATCCAAACCAGCATTAATCGAAGATGTGGTCTCCCACTTTATATTTTCATTTGGTACAGATGTTTGCACCATACCAGCTTGTTTGTCTGAGCTTTGATCAAAATAATAGTTCCCGCTTGCCCCTAAGGTTGCAGAGTATGCATAGTTTCCAATTTCTTGGTTTCCAAGTTTTCCCCACGATAGTCGAACTTTTCCTAAGCTTAGAATAGTTTGATCTTCCATGATTTTTTCATTTGTAAACACCCATCCAGCAGATAACGATGGGAATGTAGCATATCTATGTGCTTTAGGCATTCTTGAAGATCCATCATGGCGTAAATTAAACTCAAACAAATATCTATTCTCGAAATTATAATTGATCCGCCCAAAGAATGATTGTAGTTTATATTCTTCTGAATTTCCTTTTGCATTTGGATTAATGGTCCCACCATTTAGCTCATATATGTTTTCTGTAGGAAAACCTTGAATTGAAGCAGTGGTAGTATAATATCTCGATCCAATCAAAGAATGTCCAGCTAATATTCCAATTGTATGTTGACCAAATTCCTTATTGAAATTAAGGATGTTTTCATTTGTCCAAGTTCCATTTCTATACCAATAGTCAGTTGATTGATTAGTTTTGCCTGCTATTTTTTTAATATTGCCTTCAGCATCATAGCGAGCGGGTGATTTTGGATTATATGATTTTGTTGAGTTAAGATTAAAGACATAGGCAAAACTAGTCTTGAAGGTTAAGTTTTTCAAAATGTCTATTCCAGCAAAAACATTTCCATTAAATCTCCATGCATCATTTAATCTATAACCTAACGACATTAATTCAACAGGATTTTTTATATCTTCTGCATTATCCATTGATCCATCTACGTATCCATAATGCCCATTTGAATACATTACGGGTACTGTAGGTCTGGTAAACCAAGAAACAAATCTCATAATTCCTCCTTCTCCAGATGGAGCAACTGCTGGAGCTGTTATGTTATTTTTGTTTCCTGATACATTCATTCCAAAAGTGAATCTATCAAGACGAGAATCAATATTAGATCGAAATGAGATTCTTTCAATACCAGTCTGTCTCATAATGCCATCTTGATTTGAGTAAGCAATAGAAGTCATATAATGAGTTTTGTCGCTACCACCAGAAACCGCCAAATGGTGTTGATGCATGTCTGCTTTGCGCAATACTGCATCAATCCAATTAGTATTAGCATAATGATCTGGGTCTGATCCATCTCTCAATTTTCTCAAAGCATCTTCTGAAAACGTTCCAGGTTTTACTTCGTTTCTCATTAGAGCCCAATTATAGCTATCTATAAAGTCTGGAACTATTCCTGGGGTTTGAAGTGTATAGTTGCCTGAGTAAGAAACTTTAACCTTATCTGAGCTTTTCCCACGTTTTGTCGTAATTAATATTACTCCATTAGCAGCTCTAACACCATATATAGAGGCTGATGCAGCATCTTTTAGTACAGAAATATTATCAATATCTACCGATGGAATATCTGAAATTTGTGAAATGCTTCCTTCTATTCCATCTATTATCACCATTGGATTGTTATTCCCAAATGTCCCAATACCTCTAATCCTCATCTCAGGATTATCATTGCCAGCTTGGGCACCATTCTGTGTTAGTACTAATCCTGGTATTCTGCCTTGAAGAAGAGTAGATGTATTTGCTACAGGTTTGTCTTGAATATCTTTGGCAGAAATAGAAGCCACTGCACCCGTCAAGTTCACTTTCTTCTGCACTCCATACCCCACAACCACCAACTCCTCCAGCATCTCCATATCCTCCACCATAGCAATGCTCAGCGACGTTTTGCCAATAGTCTCGATAGTTTGTCCCTTCATGCCCACGTACGATATTACAAGTACTGCGTTTGTGGGGATATTGGTTAGAGTAAATTTGCCATCAATATCAGTGATAGTTCCCTTGCTTGCATCGCCCTTTACCACTATTGTTGCACCAATAATGGGCTCTCCAGTGTTATCCACCACAGTGCCAGTTACTGTTTTGCCTGTCTGTTGCGAGCTCACAATCATTTCGCTTATTGATGTCGCATTTTTAGTAGCACGCTTTGCGAGCACTATATAGTTGTTCTCAAAATCATAGTTGACATCAGTATCGCCAAACACCTCGTTGAGGTAGGCGGAAACCTTGCCCGACTTGGTTTTGACCTTTACCTTCCGTGCCGTATCTACCTCTCGATTGCTATACACAACAAGATAATCAGTCTGTTTTTCTATCTCACTTAGCAGTTGTCCCACGGTGGTGCTCGTTTGTTTTAGCTCCACCACAGCATCTTGTGCCTTTGTGTTGGTTGCCATCATCTGCATGGTGAAGGCAACGAAGAGAAATAAAGTTATTCTCATGATTTTTGATAATTGTTTAATGTCACCTTTTTTTATCAAAAAGTGATCGTCAAAGTGTTTAATTTTCATATATTTGTATTGTTAAGTGAATACTATTTTTAAGCATTTGTGTTTACTTTATTTATGGCGATAGGTGTTGGCGCACTTATCGCCTTTTTCATTTTAGTCTTTTGCAATTCCTCATAGGCATTTCATATTTTTGTTTTAGGTGATTAATAATTTATTTATTTTGTAAGTGTAATTGTGTTGCTGTCGGTGACTTTTTGAATATTGAATTTTCTGATTTTCTGAATAATACGAAGTATTTCATCTATTCCATCTCTTTGTCTAAACTTGCCAGTGTATGGAATATTAAATATCTCGGGGTCTCCCACAATAATTTTCACATCATAATATAGCTGTAGCTTATTGATAATATCAATTAGCTTTTCGTTTTCAAAAGCGTATATGCCATCTTTCCATAGAAAGTAATCAATATTTCCAGTTTTATTCAAAATCATTTGTCCGTGGGCAACTGTTATCTGCTCATTTGGCTTGAGGGTCACACTCTCTGCTTCAAGATTTTGTGTATATACTTTCACTGATCCCTCCACGAGGTCTGTTCTCACATAGTCTGTCTCGGGATAACTGTGCACATTGAATTGAGTGCCCAGCACTTTCATTTTCACCTCCTTTGTGCTCACCACAAACGGCTTTTTTTTGTCCTGAGCTATATCAAAAAAGCCTTCCCCCTCTATCGAAACATTTCTTTGTTTACCAACGAACTTAGATGGGTAGTTCAATGTAGAGTTAGCATTAAGCCACACTGTGCTACCATCTTGTAGGGTGAGTTTTGCTCTTTGTCCTGCTGGCACGTAGAGCGTGTTCATCTCTTCAGTATTCGACACATTATTATATATGTATCGTGTGGCAAAAAATGTAGATGCTATCAGCACAATTGCTATTGCTGCATATTGCATTACATTGCGAAGGTATTTAATGTTATTTTTGTGATGTATCGTCTTGTTTAATTTTAATAGTGCTTTGTGTCCTTCCTCGCGGTCTATTGATAGAGGCGAAAGGTGAGCCATAGCATTAGCGTTCTGAAGTTCCACAAATTCAGCCTTTAGCTCTTTGTCAGACTCCATAGCGTCAAACAGAGATTCTATTTCGTTATTATCAAGCTCTCCACTGAAGTATTTTAGTAATTTATCTTGCATTATTTTTCGGTTCTTTAAAGTATAAACGAACGTACTTCAAAAAACCGCTAAGGAAAAACAAATAAAAATCAAATTAAAAAGAAAATAAGTAATGGAGCTAAGTCTTTTAGTAATTCCTTTAGTCTTTTGTTTGCTATAGACATCTGACTTTCAACGGTATGTATGGATATGCCAAGTTCTTCGGCAATTTGTCTTTGTTTCTTGCCCTCTATTTTATTTAACACAAATATTTGTCTGCATCTTTCGGGCAGTTTGTTTATTGCATCCTCAACGGTGTCTTCAATATTTGATTGCTGAAAAATATGATTGTCAAAATCTTCAAGAGAATCTAACTTCATTTGAAGAATATTAGTGTGTTCGTTTTGAATATTGTCCTTCACTCTTTGCGCAATGGTGGCTCTTCGCAAGTAATCGATACATCTATTTTTGACATTAGTAAACAAAAAAGAAAAAATGTTGGAGTGAGATTCTAATAAAATCCTATTCTCCCACAGCTCCATGAAGATATCTTGCACAATGTTTTCGGCATCTTCTTCTCTGATGACGTATTCTTGCGCAAATCGTTTCATTCTTGAATAGTGAGTAATATAAATTTCTTCGAATTGTTGCTTTATACCTGGCAATGTAGTATCTCCTCCGTTTTTAAATATGACGTTATTATAATCAAGTTCAAAATTACAAAATATAAATAACATCTTTATTATTTTATTAATATTATTCCTTGACACCACTACCTACCTACACCCACCCACCTATGCACTAATGACGCCTGTCATTTCGATCTCGCCTTTGGCGGAGAGAAATCTCATGAGATCCTTTCCCGTTTTGACGGGATCAGGATGACATGATTATAGATTCAATAGGCATGCCTTTCAAGGCATGTGTTTGTTTCCCAAAATAAATATTCTGACCCATCCTAAATTTAGATTGGCACTCAAAATTCAAAACACATCGATCTAAATTAAATTTGACCCATATTTTGTTCAAAACATGTGAT
>CAZNRT010000105.1:0-9435 GCA_964575445.1 uncultured Proteiniphilum sp.
AATAAAAAAAAGGTCACCTCGGACGAGATGACCTCTTTTTCGAAACAAGATTCGTGATGTTAAATTTAAAAGTTAAATGATTGTTTTAGGTTATCGACAGCAAAGGTAAAACACTTTACCACACCTGCAAACTAAATTTATATGCTATAAAACACATTTTGAAAAACATAGCTACTTAACTAACAAAAAAGAGGATGTCAATGACACCCTCTTAATTTTAGATCTTTGATTATTGAAAATATTATCTTCTCAGACCCAATTCCTTCACGATTGCACGATATCTTTCGATATCAGTATCGATGAGGTAGTCAAGTAAACGACGACGCTTACCTACTAAAATTTTCAATGAACGCTCAGTGTTATAATCTTTCTTGTTTGACTTTAAGTGTCCAGTCAAATGCGAAATACGGTATGAAAACAATGCAATCTGTGCTTCTGGTGAGCCAGTATCAGTGTTAGACTTTCCGTGCTTTGCGAAGATCTCCTGCTTTTTTTCAGAATTTAAATACATAAAAGTTGTTTGTATAGTTTATAAAAATCTTTTAGGATTGCAAAGATATATCTTTTTTTTAGATTACAAGCAGTCTATCATCTAATTATGATTCACTTGCAGAAAACAAGCACCCTTTATGATGGTGACCCATGAGTGCTATTGTTCTCGTCGCAAAAGCTTACCACTAAGCCTCTTTATAGCTTTGCTAATTTCTATATCAGGCTCTATCACATTGTAATCACCCCAAAAGTGTGGATCTTGAAAGTGCTCCACTTTCTCTGCAATAACATCAGATGAGCGAATACGCTCCTTGCGAGGAAATTTATTTATCTCCGAATCGTATCTATCAGTAACGGACATCTCGGCACCTATGGCATAAGTGGTCCTTATCAAGCCAAACAACCGATTAGTCCATCTCACCCTAAAAGTGACATTAGTACCGCTATAATCAAAATACCAATTGCCGTTGCGCTCAATATAATTTACCACATAACGAGCCTCAAGCACTTCCACTCTCATTTTTGAAGGCTTCTTGATAATAAAAATAGCAGAAGCATCCTTCCTATCCTCTACATTCATATTAAACTCCACCCGTGAAATGGCTTTAGACTCCACATCTATATACATTGTGCCCCTATACAAAATATCGGTAATATAAGGATGTGGCTCAAACTTGATCACATAGTGAGGTTTGTCATTAATATTGATTATCCCCTCAATATTAAAAGAGCATTGCTCATAATTATCACTAAAAACAATTTCGGGATGCTTTGCCATATCCAAGTTTAAAGCAGTACTAATACCACCCTGAAATTTCATAATAACTGTGTCACGAGGGGATACATCTGAAGCCTTGCGCCCGATATAGATTTTAGCCTGATCATCGCCATATTTAGCATATGATGATTTATAAATATCTAAGACCGCCTCCACTAACGAAATATAATTTGAGTTCTTTTTAATCGTTTCACGATAAAAGGCAACCATCATATTAGGATCGGAAGAGTAGTTTTTGGGAACAAGCCTGAAAGCCTCCCTCACGATGTCCAAGCCATCGCCAGACACAACATATAGCTCATTTAGACTGATCGAGGATGGCAACAATACAATATCAATATCTGATTTGTCAATCAAATCCTTAACAGGAACCTTGAGATTTTCATAACCCAAATATCGAATAATAATATTTGAATTTGCTGACGATGAAGGCACAATAAGCCTAAAATACCCATCCATATTGGTTATACTTGAGATGCTGCCACCCTCAAGTGTAACGCTTGCGTTAGCCAACACGTCTTTGGTGTCGCTCGCAATAACTCTTCCTTTCAAGAGAAAAGACTGCTGCTGTGAAATGTCATTTTGCCTCCCCTGCATAGGAGAGGAGAAAAGAAATAGCAACAAAAAAAGAATCAAGTCAAGATGTTTCATTGCTCTCTGTATTTTAATATGTTACAAACTTTCAAACACACTACAAAGTAAATAATTATTAGAAGAAAAACAAATTATTCAGTCATCTATATACATGCAATTACTTATATATAACAATATTATTGATGAGCTGGTTGGAGAAATATCAACTATTTCAAGTTTAATATGTAAATTTGTAATTCATTGAAAATTATAATAGGAAAATGGTTCACAAATACGATTTTCTAATCATTGGCTCGGGCATAGCAGGCATGAGTTATGCTCTGAAAGTTGCAAAACATGGCAAAGTGGCACTTGTAGCTAAAACAAAACTTGAAGATGGAAATACCTTCTATGCTCAGGGTGGAATAGCGTCTGTAACTAACCCTTGGGACAACTTCGAAAAACATATCGACGACACCATAGATGCTGGTGCAGGATTGTGCAACAGAGAAGTGGTGGAAACAGTAGTAAAAAATGCCCCCGAACAAATATTAGAATTGGTAAAGTGGGGAGTAAACTTCGACAGAGATGAGGATGGATACTTTGATCTGCATAAAGAGGGAGGACATTCGGAGTTTAGGATTCTGCACCACAAAGATAACACGGGGATGGAGATTCAAACAAGCCTAATAAAAGCCATTCGCAGAGATCCGAACATTGATGTTTACGATAATCACTTCACAATAGAGATACTTACACAACATCATTTGGGTGAGATAATAACTAACAACACGCCCAATATTGAATGCTATGGAGCTTATATATTAGATTTGCAATCAAATATTGTTCACACTTTTTTATCTCGAATAACTATGATGTCAACAGGAGGTATAGGTTGCATATATCAAACCACCACCAACCCACTTGTTGCCACTGGTGATGGCATAGCCATGGTGGCGAGAGCAAAAGGCATGGTGAAAGGAATGGAATTTGTACAGTTCCACCCCACTGCTTTATACAAACCAGGTGTTCATCCGTCATTCCTCATCACCGAAGCTATGAGAGGATATGGTGGTGTGCTAAAAACAAAAAATGGCAAGGAGTTTATGCACAAGTATGACACAAGGCTATCTTTGGCACCCCGTGATATTGTGGCGAGAGCAATAGATACAGAAATGAAAAATAGAGGAGATGACCATGTATATCTGGATGTTACACACAAAAAACCTGAAGAGACAATAAAACAATTTCCCACAATTTATAAAAAGTGTATCGATTATGGTATTGACATCACGAAAGAGATGATTCCTGTAGCACCAGCAGCACACTATCTCTGTGGGGGAATTGATGTAAATCTTGATGGGGAAACAAGTATCAAAAGACTTTATGCAAATGGCGAATGCTCATGTACTGGTTTGCATGGTGCTAATAGGTTAGCTTCTAATTCACTAATAGAGGCAGTGGTGTTTGGCGATTTGGCAGCCAAGCACTCTTTGCCAACATTTAAAGACTACTCTTTCCGAGAAGATATCCCAAATTGGAATGCAGAGGGCACAACTTCCCCCGAAGAGATGGTTTTAATTACTCAAAGCTACAAAGAAGTGGGACAAATAATGTCATCATATGTAGGCATCGTTCGTTCAAACATTAGATTGAGAAGAGCAATGGATAGGCTGAATATATTATATAGAGAAACCGAGAACCTTTTTCAGAGATCGGTGGTTACTCGTGAGATATGTGAGCTTCGCAATATCATAAAGGTTGGGTATTTGGTTATCAAACAAGCTATGGCACGTAAGGAAAGCAGAGGGTTGCACTACAATATTGACTACCCCGAGAGAGACCCAAACTCGGAACTCTAACTCACAAAACTGAAGCAATATGATTACTAAGAACCTATTTGCTAATTGGAACGTTTATAAAATTTGGCATTTTGAATAAGTTTATCAACATAAAAGGAAAACTAATAGACCTATCATCACCCGTAGTGATGGGGATTATTAATATTACTCCAGATTCATTTTATTCTGGCAGTAGGAAGTTTGACATTAAAGATGCTATTAAGCAAGCAGAACAAATAGTATCTGAGGGTGGAACAATAATAGACATTGGCGGACAATCAACGTCCCCCTCCTCTTCGCCACTGAGTGCAATGGAAGAATTGAAACGAGTGACGCCCATATTAAAAGAAATAAGGAAAGAGTTCCCGATGACGATTCTATCGATAGACACTTTCTACTCGGAAGTAGCAAGCGCAGCGGTGGAAGAATGTGGGGTCAATATCATAAATGATATATCTGGCGGACAGATAGATGATATGATGTTTGAGACAGTAGCAAGACTTAATGTTCCTTACATATTGATGCACATGCTTGGCACACCTCAAACAATGCAACAACACACTAATTATGAAAACATGACGCAAGAGATTCTATATTATTTCTCTGAAAAAGTAACAAGGCTAAATAGACTTGGGGTAAACGATATAATTATTGACCCTGGATTTGGATTTAGTAAGACATTAGACCAAAATTATGAGTTAATGGCAGATCTGAAATATTTTGATATCTTTGAACTCCCTATAATGGTTGGAATCTCGAGGAAATCAATGATTTATAAACTATTGAACACCACGCCAGCAGAGAGCTTAAATGGGACAACGGCTCTCAATATGTATTCTTTATTATCTGGTGCAAACATACTAAGAGTTCACGATGTTAAAGAGGCTATGGAGTGTATCAAGATTTTTGAGAAAATTAAAAGTAATAATCCCGAATAACAATAAAAGAAGATGTTGGAACATTTTGGAATAAAGGATTTAATGGACATAATATTAGTAGCATTTCTCTTATACTATTTATTCAAAATGGTAAAAGTATCGGGTATGCGTCCTCTGTTTATAGGTCTTGTAGTATTTCTTGTGATATGGGTACTTGTATCACGTATTTTCAACATGGTATTATTAGGCTCCATACTTGATCAGTTTGTGAATATTGGATTGATTCTGATTGTGATACTGTTTCAGGATGAGATAAGAAGATTTTTAATCTCATTAGGATCAAAGAAAGGTTGGAGATTTGTTGCAAAATTATTTATCCAAGGTGAGAAACAACAGAAGGATGCAACCCATGTAACCTCAATAGTTCTCGCTTGTATGAATATGGCTAAAACAAGGACTGGAGCACTTATAGTTATTCAAAGTGATATTTTACTAAGCTTATATGAGCAAACTGGAGAAATTGTAAATGCAGATGTGTCATCGAGACTTATAGAAAATATATTCTTCAAAAATAGTCCTCTACATGACGGTGCTACTATTGTTGTGGGAAACAAAATAAAAGCTGCAGGGTGCATACTACCCATATCTCAAAATCCTAATATACCCAAAAGCTTGGGACTTAGACACAGAGCAGGATTAGGCATCACGCAGGAGACTGATGCAAAAGTGATAATAGTATCAGAAGAAACGGGCAAAATATCTTTTGCTCAAGATGGCAGATTAAAAATTAATGTGAATCCTGAAGAACTTCAAGAACTAATTCTCACAGAATAAGAACAACAACAGAGCGGATTTCAATAAATATAATCTGGCAAGATGAAAAGATAATTATCAACATGATTTTAAAACAACTATCAATAATAAACTACAAAAACTTAGCACAAGTAGAATTAGACCTTTCACCAAAGATTAACTGTTTCGTGGGTAATAATGGAATGGGAAAAACTAATCTATTGGATGCTGTATATTATCTTTCGTTTTGCAAAAGCTATACTAATCCCATCGATTCGCAAATCATTAATCATGAAAGTGATGTGTGCATGATTCAAGGAAAATATATATTAGAATCTAACAAAACTACTGATATATATTGTGGACTAAAGCGAAGACAAAAAAAGCAATTCAAAAGAGACAAGAAGGAGTATGAAAGATTGTCTGACCATATTGGACAAATACCATTGGTGATGATTTCACCAGCTGATATCGAAATTATTCAGGGTGGAAGCGAGGAGCGTCGAAAGTTTATGGACATTGCCATATCGCAGTTCGACAAAGAGTATATGCAGGCATTGATCAGATATAACAAGGCACTACAACAACGCAACGCACTGTTAAAAATGAACGATAGAAAGATTGATGCAGAGCTTCTACAAATATGGGAAGAGCAAATGGTGGTGGAAGCGGAACACATATTCAACAAGCGAATGCAGTTTATTGATAAGTTCACACCAATATTCAATCACTTTTACAAGACTGTGAGCGTGTCAAGTGAGAATGTTTCATTTCAATACATTTCTCAACTTCAAGAAGGCAGCTTTGCTGAGAAACTGATCAATAATCGACAGCGTGAAATGATTATTGGACACACCACAATAGGCATACATAGGGATGAACTTGAGATGCTTATTGATGGATACCCCATTAAGAAAGTTGGGTCGCAGGGGCAAAACAAAACGTACTTTGTAGCTCTAAAGCTTGCACAATTTGACTACCTTCGTACCATAGGCAGCAAAACACCAATCTTGTTATTAGATGATATATTTGACCGATTAGATGCTAATCGAGTAGAGGAGATTGTAAAGTTAGTTTCAGGAAATGAATTTGGTCAGATATTTATCTCTGACACCAACCGTGAATCATTTGACAAGATATTAGAGAGAATAGGTAACGACCACCACATCTACTACGTAAATGATGGTGAAATACAGAGAATAAACGACTAAAAATAAATAAAGAGATGATGCACAAAAAAGATGCACAATCAATATCAGACATGCTATCTGAATTTCTAAATGGCAATCCTAAGCTAAAGGTATCTTTAGCTGAGCATCGTGCTATATCTGCATGGAGGGAGCTGTTGGGTGAAGGCGTATCTCAATATACAAAGAAGATTTTTTTCAAACGTAATATTCTCTATGTTCAGCTAACATCATCGGTCTTGCGAGCCGAACTACTTATGAACAAACAAAATCTCATCAAACGTATAAATGAGCAAGCTGGGATGGAGGTTGTCAAAGATATTATGATGAGATAATATTTCAATCATTATATCTTGACATTAAATAATAAACCTAAATCTCCCTATACTTCTCTATTGCTTGTTTATAAATATCATTCCCTTTACTATCTACTGCCACTACCACTGGCAACTCTTCCACTACAAGCTTACGGATAGCCTCAGTGCCCAACTCTTCAAATGCAACCATTTCGGCACTAACAACACACTTAGCCATCAAGGCAGCTGCACCACCAATAGCAGCAAAGTAAACACCCGTATGATTCACAATTGCATCCACCACCTCATCACTGCGTGTACCCTTGCCTATCATCACCTTTAGTCCATTAGCAATAAGAGTTG
Organism: uncultured Proteiniphilum sp.; assembly: GCA_964575445.1. Classification (GTDB taxonomy): domain Bacteria; phylum Bacteroidota; class Bacteroidia; order Bacteroidales; family Dysgonomonadaceae; genus Petrimonas. Next base: position 7,201 of record CAZNRT010000105.1, read on the forward strand.
GTGAGTATGCGTCCATTCGCCCGCCAGTAGTTGGACCTACTGAACCAATGGGCTTACCTGGCTTGGCTGGTGCGGGACCAGCATAATAAACTACTTGCCCAGTAAAATCAAATGGCATATCTTCACCACGCTCCAACATTTCAAATAGACGCTTATGGGCAGCATCTCGCGCAGTATATATTACACCAGAGATATATACCATATCTCCAGCATTTAGTGTGCTTAGTGTGTCATCAGCAAAAGGTGCTGATAGTATTATTTTATTAGATATATTATCACTCATAAGTTATCAATTTATATAATCTACGTTATTATAGACCTCCTTCAGCATGCCTTGTGGCATGACAGCCAATATTCACTGACACTGGCAAACCTGCTATATGAGTAGCATTAGCAAGTATATTTACACCCAACGCAGTAGTAGTGCCACCAAATCCAGCAGGACCTATCCCTAATTTATTAATCTCGTCAAGCAATTCCGCCTCTAATGAAGCAATATCAGGGTCAATGTTTTTTTCATCTAATGAAACTAACAACGCTTTTTTGCTAAGATATGCTGCACGCTCCATAGTGCCACCAACACCCACACCAACAATAATCGGGGGGCATGGATTTCCACCTGCTGCTATGATGGTATCAATCACAAACTTTTTCACACCCTCCACTCCTTCGCTTGGTGTAAGCATCTTGAGTGCACTTTTATTCTCACTACCAAATCCTTTGGGCGAAACAGTAATATGAAATGTTTCATCATCGGGGACCAATTCATAATGTATGATGGCTGGAGTATTGTCTTTAGTATTAACCCTATTGAAAGGATCACCAACTACTGATTTTCTCAAAAATCCTTTTTCGTATCCTTGACGCACTCCTTGATTGATGGCATCCTCTATAAATCCCCCTTCGATATGAACATTTTGTCCCATCTTCACAAATACCACAGTCATACCCGTGTCTTGACACATGGGTGAGAACTCCTCTCGTGCTATACGTGCATTCTCTATCAATGTCCCCAACACCTCTTTTGCAAGCGGTGAACGCTCTGTTAGCAAACTGCTCTTAAACTTATTATTGATATCATCACTTATAATGCAACAGGCATCAATGCACAACTGTTCTACAAGAGCTGTGATATCAGCTGATTTTACCTTTTTCATCTATATTCTTTCTTGTTAAAAAATAATGTGTGTTCCTATTTCTCAAGTCCCCTTTATAATTATCCACAAGTCCTATCAAACAGTAAGTATTTGTTCCTGGATCATGTACAAATTCTTTTACCAACGTAAAATTCTCTATTTCAGAGGTATTCTTGACATGAAATCTGGGTCCATCACAAGGTATTATTTTATCACCCATTATGATATGATCTTCGTCATAATATGATATATCCATGTTTTGTGCAATTGCCTCATCTATCATCTCGGCAAGATAATTGAGATCTATATTTGGCTTCTTGTAAAACTTTATGAGGAATCCATTTCTGATATCAGAGAAAAAGTATTCAGATTCGGGAATGTCAAACACCTCATGCAAGAGAGTTGTAGCCACCTCTTCGGCAGAGTGAGCCATTTTGCGATATCTGAGTGAACTATGCACAATTTGATAAACACTTTCGGGGTGAGGTCCAAACAGACTGGGTCGAGTAACAATTATCTCTTCACCAATTCCCACAATTATATCGGCATTTCTACCCAAAGCGGGATAAAGCAAATTGAAATGCTCGACTACCACACGTCTATTTCGCTCCAATAGCATGTTTACATAATCTACTATTTCATACATCTGCGTAAAAGCCATCTGAAAACGAATATCTAAATGGAATGTAGTGGCATCCTGCACATCAGTCAGCGAGTTGCGCACCTGCATAATCTTTCGAGGATTCACAATATCATCATCATTTGACAATTGCAAACCTGGAAACATTCCCTTTATGAGCGATGATTTGCCAGCACCAGCATCACCCACTATACCTATTATTCTATCGTCATAATTAATGTGTCTGTGTGATATTTGTTCACCGAGAAACATCAACCGCTCCTTGCCCCGTGGTGCAAAGTATTGCGATGACACCATATATTCCTGTATAAAGTTTCGCATGATTTGTATGGTTATTGATAAGTTACTATTGATAAAATTGCTCGCAAAAACATAGCTTTACAATCTGTGATAAAGGTAGAAATTATTATTGAAAGACAGAAATCTATTTAATAGTTGCTTCTTCTTATGAAAATTAAA
>CAZNRT010000106.1:0-9357 GCA_964575445.1 uncultured Proteiniphilum sp.
TTGATAATTGATATCCATTATACCGCAAATATCTTCATAGCTTCTTTCTTCAAGATAATAAAGCTGAATGGCTCGCTGTTGGCGCTCTGTAAGCATACCCAATAATCTTATTACTGTCTTGTTCTGAAAATCAATCTTCTCTTTTTGTATATAATCTTTCTCAACATTCTCTAAAGCTATTGGATAAAATTCATCCACCTCCTTTTCCACAGTAAAAGTATTCTTTCTAAATTCATCAAGTAATCTATTTTTTAGGGAAACAAATAGGTATGATTTCAAATTTTGAACGTTGCTTAAATCCTCACGCTTGTCGTAAATTTTAACAAAGACATCGTGTATGCAGTCTTTCAACAATTCATGATTTGACGTTATTTTACAACCATAATTAAAAAGAATATTTGAAAAAACATCATACAATTTAGAAAAAGCATCAATGCTTCCTGCTTGAAATTCGGCAAAAATCACTGAACTATTATCCAATAAATTTCCTTGCGTAATATTAAATTTTGTAGCCATGGTGAAACCCTCTGTTTTTTGTTATAGTAATGCAAACATACTGGAGAATTGTAGCACCAAATGGTATTTTATGGTATTAGATGAGTAATAATTGGTATCTATGCTTTATAACATAAAACTATTAGAGCAAGATGTTCAACCAGTTAAAGTATCACTATGGTCTATCCTAGCGTTTAAACCAAATAATTCTCTCTTTGCTAAGGGAATTATCAATAATAAATGAATCTTTGATAATTACTCTCTTATTCAGAACCTGAATATGTCCAGTTTTTTCATTTATTGACAATATCTGATACTTTCCCGATTCGATAGTAATGGATACATCCTCGATAGAATTTGACAAATAGAAGACGCTGCCAATATCAGAATTTCCTAATTGGTAATAATTGATATTCACATCTTCAATAGGATTCATAAATAAAGCATCACTCAAAAAAGAAGAATCCGAAATATTGGGAATATTTGGTAAAGAACCGCCAGCCATAAAAATAGCCCAACCCAATTCAGGGTATTTTTGAGAATAATATACTATAGCTTTATCTGCATACATTTTTCTATATTCGCTTACAGCTTTATAAACATCGCCAAAGGAGGTTTTACCTACTTTCATCTTTCTGGCAAACTGACGAGGGGCCATGTTTTTTCCACCTTCGGGAGCATAAAGTTCTCCTTCATCTTTATAATGCCAATATCGAATGTCCACTATATCGACTATTGAAGATCTATCATAATCATTTAATATTGCATCCTGAACATCTTTTGTTGTGCTCAATGCTACCAAAGCTTTTTTATTGTAATCTCTTTTCCAGGCAGCAATTTCATCAATCCAGAACTGAACAAAATGCAGTGGTCCTGTGAACTCCTCACTTATTAGCTGTACTACGTTATTTTTCTCATTGAAAGCATTCAAACACTGACGTATATATTGTTTATGCAACTTGCGTAGTGTAGAATTTTCAATATCATAAAACATGTCTGCATAAAATATTCTCTTATCACCAGCAAAGTTCACTGGTTCTGGGAAACCTGTACCATTCATATTATTAGCAGTTCGCCATGGAGAATCAACCCAATGAGCACCTGCCTCTATGATATTATGTTGAAAGTAATTTTGGTGGAAGAGAAGGATTCCTTTGTTATGAGCACTTTCTGCAAACTGATTTAACCTTGTCCAGTACCATCTATTTGGTTTTGTTAGATCATATTTTGACAGTCCATCCCATGCAGCTCCTTCACCACTTCTTGCAAATGGTTGTTCATAAAATGGTCCCCACACGTATCCATCTCGACGTCTTATTCTTTCATGATCATCTCGTCTCCGGTCATACCACAACCCATAATTGTGGTCAAGCACTACCTTATGGTTATTGGTCATAAAGGAAACCACAGAATCTATTCTATCTGTCAATCCAAGTCCTTCTCTATCAGGTACGAATCTCGTTACATGTGGACTCGAAGATTTAATATTATTTGGTCTGAGTTTTCCATTCCACCATTGGACATCGGCTTTTCCACCAATCAAGAGCTTATTATCATAACTTATCTTTCCGTTAATAATTAGAAATTCAGGCGAAACAGTTTGTTTTGTGGATTTCACTCCAATATTAGCAATATAATTAGGTTTGAAGCCAGCAAGATGGGTGTGAATGGTTGAATTATCCAATATTTGCATATCAATCCACTGACGTAAAGTCATTTTAGGCTCATATGCCTCTTTAGTCATCTGCATTGCTTGCTCAACAGTGGGACTGCTTGTAGCATTCGTGTTTAATTGAATAATTTTTCCTCGTTCGGACACATCTACTCCCAGCCGATCTGATAGTTGGGCATAAAAAAAGCTTCGTGGTTGGATATGATTATTTGATTGAGCCCATTCACCATCCCCCGAAAATTGAGCCCAACAACCATATGCCCTATTAACATTATATTTATCAGGAGAATAACACTCAATTTCAGCAGCAGTAGATTGCCAAAATAGACTATTGCTTGTGCCCCAACCAGCACCATTATTGTCTTGACCCAAATTTTTAAATGTTAGATTATGCCCATCAATATTGACAATATCGAATAGCAACCCAGACGCCCAACTATCTATGGCACCACTATAGCCCAAGCTATTAAAAGTTTCACATTGTACAAATGCATTTGGACCTGGCGCACAATATCCTGCCGCAAAATCATGAATGCCATACTCTGAGTAACATCTTTGAAATAGATTTAATTGCCCCATTGTCAGGAATGTTCTTCTTCTCATTCCGCCTATTTCTGAAATTGGATTTAAAGATATACAGTCTTCAACAGTTACTTGAGAGCTATTTGGCTGTAAAACTACTGCACTTCCAGCAAAATTTTTAAATGTAATCTGTCTTATCCAACAATTTACAGCATTGTCAATAGATATGCCTGTCCAACAATGATCTTCATCTTTTACGTTATTTATATCGTAATCAGATTTCAATAATAAATTTTCCACACCCACATTTGAAATACTTCCACTCCATGAGTACTTTATTACTTTAGAAATTGCTTCTTCAGAATCTAAGGACATAGATAATGGAGCATCTATGTGAATAATATTGCCATCTATCCGTTTAACTTTTCTTTTCCAGAGTAGATCTGCATCACCCTCTTTCCATCCCAAAGCAGTAATGCCACCACCAAAATGATCACATCCAATTTTTGAAATCCATTCTTTAGTTGATGGTCTTTGAATATAAACATCATCCCCCAGTAGCAATCCTTCTGTTGACTTTAGTTCTATTTCAAGAGAATTAATAGGCACATATTTAGAAGATATTTCTATGGTATCTTTGCCTGATATATCATCAGACCCTTCAACATAGATAAGTGCATCACGAAGGAAGCCTATTTTCTTTAAAATAGTATTCTTCTTTCCACTTCCCCTTAAGACCACTCCTGACTTGGATATTCGTATAGGTTTAGATAAAACAAATTCCCCAACATCTATCAAAACCGCTCCTCTAAAACCATTCTTGTTGAGAGGCAACTTTTCAACATGGTTTATTGCTTGCTGAATAATGACAGAAGCGTCTTCATTTTGATGCGAAACAAAAACTACGTTCTCAATCAAAGGTATATCCTCATCAGAATTCATATATCCACAATAAGAGAAATCAAGAACACGATTGCCCATCTCATCTTTGTTATATATGATGTTGCCTTCAGTTATCCGCATCGACAACTCTTGTGCATAGAGAGAACCCAACGATAAGTATAATAATACAAGGAATATAATTGATTGAAAACGCAACTTCATCATTATAGTAAGCTATTTTTCTTAGTAAGAGTATCTTTGTTGTTCTTTGGATTTGTCCAATCTACTTTCTTTTTAGTATCAATACCGTTGATATACTTCTCAATATTTGTGAAGCCATCACCATTACAATCAAGAACTGCATCACTTGGGTCAAGAGGATCTAATCCATTTTTAATTTCCCACTCATCTGGCATACCATCTCCGTCTGAGTCAACTAAAGGCTGCCCACCTTCATATACAGGCATACCTCCAACTTGTCTGATGTCATAAATAATCCCTTGCTTATAGGAATCAGCAGGGAGTCTTTTTCGAATATAATCAGGTGTATATTCTGGTGCATCATTAGCATAAATTGCTTTGCCAGTAATAACTGTTTTGATGATTCTTTCATCCACTGAGTCACGCTTAGGGAATGTAGCTCCAACATTTTCCAAGACCTCTATATATGCCTTTTTAGCACTTGTTATTCTTACTTTTGGCATATATGGATAAGGCTTGTTTACTCTCATTTGCTTGGCAAATTCACCTGCATCTGGCTGATTATAAACCTGAACCCCACCATTCCAGTTATTCTTTGTCACTTTTTTATTGCCCTCCATAATGTTACCTTTGACGTAAACTTTGCCAAACGAGTCGGGTTTGTTTTTGTCTCTACTTGATTCAGGCTTTAAGATCCTATAAGAAATAGGTTTGTCTTTCGGCGTAATAGGTCCTGGTTTAAAGTAGTTGTTGATAATACTATAATAACTATTGTCATCACCACCATCAACAGAACGATTCCACCAATTATATATTACGTTATTTACAAAGTTGAAATCTCCATCCATCCCAACAGATGGATTACGGGCGACATTAGAGGCAAACAAATTTCTTGCAAACATACTATTATGACCACCAATAGTTGCACCAAATGCATGGTTATAAGTGTCTAAACCTTCGGCAAAAATGCTATTTTGTATCGTAATATTTACTGTTGGAAGCTTTTCACCATATCCATCCTCATCTCTATCATATACATGACGATACAAAGACATCACCTCATCTAATCCCCAACTCCCTGAACAATGATCAATAATAATATTACCAACAGGATTGCCACCCAAAGCATCGTCTCTAAATGCAACATCTTGTGATGCCCTTCTAAAGCGAACGTGACGAATTATTACATCATGCGTGTCTATCAAGAAAGAAGAACCAGTGATACATATGCCATCTCCAGGAGCGGTTTGACCTGCAATAGTTACATATGGAGCTCTTACTGATATTGGAGTTTTCAGATTAATCACTCCACCTATATTAAAAACTATAATTCTTGCCCCACCATGCTCACAAGCTTCACGCAATGAACCAGGACCGCTATCATTAAGATTTGTAACCTTAACAACTTGTCCACCTCTTCCACCTGGTGTGTATGCACCTCCACCCTCAGCACCAGGAAATGCGATGATATTAGCTTTGAGAAGATCTGAAGGTTTTGAAGCCCATGGTCTATATGGTCTCCCCTCTTTATCTTGAGCCATAACTATTGGCAAAGCTTTTTCCCATGCCTGATCAGACTTTAATTTAATTTCGGCACTCTTAGATTCCCCTTGCTCTTTTATAGAATCGGGTATCACAGGATACTGAGCATATGCTATGTTGCTTATAAATAACAAGATAATGATAATGGTTGATTTATTCATAAAGTCAGATATTATTTTTATTGAATTCTATTCTTATTATAAGAACGAATAATATCGTATTTTGTAATCAGTTATTTGTGGTGCGATACTCATTAGCGTAGTCTCTTGGGTTTAGGTTGAATTTTTTTCGGAAGCATTTACCAAAATATCCAGGGTCTTTGAATCCTACAGCAAAAGCAATTTCTGTTACAGTCATATCAGTCTTCTTTATCAAATCAACGGCCTTGCTCAATCTTACCTCTCTAACCAAATCAATTGGAGACAGTCCTGTGATACTCTTTAGTTTTTTAAAGAATGAAGATCTACTAATATTTAATGATTCGGCAATGACATCAATGTTAAAATCGGAGTTATTCATATTCTCTTCAATGATTCTATGAACCTCATCCAAAAACTCGACATCCTTTTGTATTAGGAACTCCCCATAACTTGAAACTTGAGTGTCCTCCACTTCATTATTCCATAGTCTTTCTCTAAACTTTCTTCTTTCAATTAGTAGCTGCTCAATCCTTGCGATAAGATGTTTTTTACTAAACGGTTTGGTAATATATGCGTTAGCACCTAATTGAAATGCCTTTAAGCGTGCATCATCGTCATTCTTAGCGGTGAGGACAATAACTGGAATATGGCTTACTTGGAAATCCTCTCTAATCTGCTCTAATAATTCAAGTCCTCCTACCTTAGGCATCATCTGATCCGTAATCACTATATCGGGATGGTATAGATGAATTTTCTGAAAACCCTCCTCACCATCATGAGCAATGTGTATATTATACATGTCTTCTAATTGAAGTTTTAACAAGTTGCAAAGAGACTTATTATCTTCTACAATCATTAGAACAGGTCGCTCCCTATTATCAATTGCCTTGTCCTCAATACAATCTGAAGATAAAGCAAAATCAACCTCGTTATCACTTTCTGGCTCATAAACGATATCACTCAAATAGAAATCTACTTCCGCTTCATTAAAGTGTTCTTTTCCTAAGGGAAGTTCGACAATAAATGTTGACCCCTCATTTTGAACGCTCTTTACTTTAATCTCCCCATGATGAAGAGTAACCAACTCTTTAGAAAGAGCCAAGCCTATTCCTGTACCCTTAAACAGAACATTACTTTGAGAATACCTCTCAAAAATATCACCAATTTTATTTTCAGGAATCCCTACACCACTATCATCAATACGTATATAAGATGTATTATTATTTGAGTTCTTGCCAGTAGTGATCAAAATACTACCACCAATAGGCGTAAACTTAAAAGCATTTGATATGATATTTCTAATGACTATTTCAAGTTTATCTTTATCAGCCCATAATACAATTTCTTCTTCTTCACTACTGAAATCAAAGCTGATTTCATTTTCATCAGATAAAATAACAAACTCATTGTATAGTGATCTACAGACCTGATTTAAGTCAATTAGAGAGATTTTTAATCTCATCTTATTGTTTTCGATTTTCCTAAAGTCTAATATTTGATTCACAAGATCCACCATATGAGTGGCATTCTTTTCAACCATACTTATATACTTCCTTCCTTTCTCAGATAAATTTTCCTCTTCCTTTAACTCTTCTATGGGAACTTGTATCAATGTAAGAGGCGTGCGTAATTCGTGAGAAACATTAGTAAAAAACTTTAGCTTTAAATCTGATAGTGCATGCTCTATATAAACATCATTTTTCATCTTAATAAATAGCAGAGTAAGTCGCAGAATAACATAAGACAATATTATCGAAAGAATAGCATATATAAAATATGCCCAGTTGGATTTCCACCAAGGTGGCAAAATCTGAATTTGCAAACTTCTTTCAGATTTTAGAAGAGGGTTAGTAACATCCTCAGTAACCACTCTAAACACATATTTGCCATGAGGAATATTACTAAATGAAGCAACTCTATTCTTTCCAACCTCATGCCATTCCTTTTCAAATCCTTCAAGTATATACTTATAACTGATATGGTTTTGAGTAGAATAATTCAGCGCAGCATATTCAATTGAAAACATAGATTGATTATGCTTTAATACTATCTTATCTAAATACTCTACAGAAATACTGTCATTGCTCCAAATATCATAATCTTTATTTGACACCTTAACGTCAACTATATACGTTGGGTAGTCAAAATTGTTATTTACGATACCATCGGGACAAAAGCTAAGAATCCCGTCTAAAGTTCCAAACCACAAATTTCCATCATTCAAACAAAGCGAGCTTGATTCAACAAAAGACATATCCTTCAATCCATCATACTTATCGAAATTTCTAATTAACCGACTCTTTTTGCTAAGCCTTGATATACCTCTCTCTGTAGAAAGCCATAAATTGTCAGAGTTATCTTCTTTAATTGTCAACACCACATCACTATTTAAGCCATTTCTTATTCCATAAGTTTCAAATACAGGCTGCTGCCTTTTATGGTCATATCCTTTTAATCTATTTATACCTACACCAAAAATACTAACCCAAACATCATCACTCTTATCACGAAACAAATAATACACATCATTATTGAATACTGTGAAATCATTTAGATAAGTTTCAAATTTCACTTCATTTGCTGATTTGAAATCACCATCAAAAGACATCAACCCATCAGTTGTTCCTACCCAAATACGCCCAGTTTTATCCTCCACAATTGTTCTAACCTCCATATATTGCCCAAAGTCAGGATAATTCGCAAATGAATTTATCTTATGCTTGAATATTGAATGTGTATCATTGCTCTGAAACAAGTTCAATCCACCACCAAAAGTAGCAACCCACATTCTACCTTTAGTATCTTGATAAGAGAAATACACATCATTGCTTGTTATCGAATTTGTATTGTCTGGATCGTGTAAAAATCTTTTGAATTGAAATCCCAGCTCACTATTGCTATCAAACTTTGCACTTACTAATCCTTGCCCTTTTGTTGAAAACCACATTGTGCCTTCATCATCTTGCATAATGTGATACACATTTCCAATATTGAAATTCTTTGCAGAGAACTTGTTTTTTGTTATCCCATTCACACTTAATCGATAAACTTCAGAGCTTCTATTACTCATCCAAATATCTCCATTATTGTCTTGGAATAACGCCTTTATGATAGAGCTGTTATTTGCTGAACCAATCATAAAGCTACTATCGTAAACAGGATTGATTAATTTAAAATTGTTGTTGGGGAAATTAATTTGAAATAGTCCGTCATCATAAGACGATAGCCACAAAGTACCATTTTCATCAAATAAGATATCCGAGAATTTACCCATTTCATTGCTATGATATTTTGAATCTTTTAAAAGATATACTATTTCCTTTCTACTCCGATCATAATGATATAATTGACCTGATACAGTTAGAAAAAACATTCCTGTTTCTCCTCCGTTTTGCATAATCATTCTATTATTTAATGGCAACAATATGGGGAACTCATAAGTTTTCGCATTATTAGAGTTAGTATCATAAAGTATAACTTTGTCATTATCTGTAAGGAACCAGATTAATCCATATTCATCATATTCAGTATGTATAATATCGGAAGAATTGACATTCAACAAATCAATATCATTGTTAGTAATGCTAATAGAATATATTCCTTTGTCTTTCAAATTAACGTACAAAAGAGAATCATTTTTAGAACTAATCTGTTGAATAGCCCCCCTATCTCTTAAGCCATCATATTCTCGTGTCTCTCCCGTAAATTTATTAACACCATATACCAGACCATTATGACACCCAATCCAGATATAATCGGTGCCATCAAAAACTGATGAACACTCATCCTTATTTAATTTATCAGTTATAAAGGTTGAAGATTCATTATTTTTCCAATGCGATTTATCTAACAATAGTTCGTTAAACTTTCATTTATCAGTCTGAATATTAGCAATTTAAGTGG
>CAZNRT010000107.1:0-9285 GCA_964575445.1 uncultured Proteiniphilum sp.
GTAAACTACACGGGCTTGTATCGCAAGATATGTTCCAGCCAGTTTGGAAAGGATACTTCCCTCAAGAGCTACACGTGGGATATGTTACAAATGGTATTCATTTGCCTACATGGGCTACATCGTCTGTAAAGAGATTGTATGAAAACAACTTTGATAAAAGCTTCTACGAAGATCAATCTAATCCTAATATTTGGGAAAAAATATACGAAGTAGATGATGAGGAAGTATGGGGCTTAAGAAAGCACCTAAAAGAAAAATTGGTTAGCTACATCAAGCATGAGTTTACTGATGGATGGTTGCAAAATCAAGCAAACCCTTCGCAAATTATGTCGGTGCTTCAACAAGTAAATCCTAATTCACTAATTGTTGGCTTCTCACGTCGATTTGCTACTTACAAGCGTGCACATCTATTGTTTTCGGACTTAGAGCGCTTGTCTAAATTGCTTAATAATCCTGACAGACCAGTGACATTCCTTTTTGCTGGTAAAGCACACCCAGCTGATGGTGGCGGGCAAGCACTTATCAAACATATTGTGGAGATATCGCGTCGCCCCGAATTTTTAGGCAAAATTGTCTTCTTAGAGAACTACGATATGCGCTTAGGCAAACGCTTAGTATCGGGTGTTGACATTTGGCTTAACACGCCTACTCGCTTGCAAGAGGCTTCGGGTACTTCGGGAGAAAAAGCTATAATGAATGGCGTTCTAAATCTATCAGTATTAGATGGCTGGTGGTATGAAGGATATGTGGAAGGAGCTGGCTGGGCATTAACAGCAAAAAGGGTGTATGAAAACCAAACTTTCCAAGACGAACTGGATGCTGCCACAATCTACAACATGCTTGAGAATGATATTATCCCAAGATATTATGCACATAATAGTAGAGGATACTCTCCTGAGTGGGTTAAGACTATCAAGAACTCAATTGCTAAGATTGGACCTCATTACACTACAAAGCGTATGATGGATGACTATTTCGATCGCTTTTACAGCAAGCTTGCTAAACGCTCCAAAACTATTGTAGCCAATAACTATGCCAAAGCAAAGGAGATAGTTCGCTGGAAAGAAGATACTGCTTCCAAGTGGGATCATATCGAGGTTTTGAAAGCTCATTATGAGCCAATTCAAGAGGTTGACCCATACAATGGAAAAGATAAAATCTTTGGTGAAGTTGTATTAGATAGAAAAGATCTCAAGGCTGATCTTGGAGTGGAGTGTGTGGTGGTTCACTACGATTCAGTAAATAATAGAGCAGAGTTCATTGAGAAATATGACTTCGAACTTGTTAAAACTGAAGGTTCAAAACTATACTTCCAAACTAAAAGGGCAATAAATGATCCTGGCACTCATCAGTATGCGATCAGGGTGTATCCCAAAAACTCTGACTTGCCACATCGTATGGATTTTGCATTCGTAAAATGGATTGGCTAACAATATAGAGATTTAATAAACCTTTTTAATTTGAAAAGAGCACTTCAGTTTATTCTGAAGTGCTCTTTTTGGTATGTATTATGTGAGGATGACTTACTCATTCTCCTCATTCCATTTCCAAATATTAGTACAAAGGAGCACCCACTATGGGTGCCCCTTTCTCTATGTGCAGGCAGTGACTAAATCAAAGTCAGCACAATTGATTCATAAAAATTGTGTTTTCATTTATATGGTAGATTCATGTAGTTTACTGTATAGATCTCTTCTTTCGCGTGAGTCTATCCTTCAAAGGAGGCACCCCATAATATTTATTGTAATGGTTGACGAAGTGTGAGATATTCGTGAAGTTGCAAATTTCTGATATCTCAGTTATAGACAAGTCCGTTTCCATTACATAGTGTCTTGCATCCTCCAATCTGCGTTCCATCATCCACTGGTGAGGAGTATTGTTGAAATGTTTTTTAAAATGTCTGGTAAAAGATTTCAAGCAATTGTATTCGCACTTCTCTGCCAGTTCAGGAACGGTAGTTGACCCCAAGTAATGATTTATTACTCTTTCCTGAAACTCATTTCGGTCTGCCGGTGGTCTAAACTTTATCATCATTATCTCTTCGTCTGACTCTGGTCTAATTACCTTCCTTTCGCCATTTGAAAATATGAATACACAAGATGATACTTCCGAAAATACAAACTGATTTGCTTTCATATGCCTGTTCTTTTTAAATTTTAATAATCGTTTCCTCTCTCCCCTTCCGCTTCTCTCCAATTTATCTTATCTGCCTCCTGTCGCTGGCTTCACTATAGTTCCTATATATGTCTCACCGTCAATATTGACAGTTAGAGTATAGGTACCGCCCCTAAGTTTGCTAAAATCTAAATAATCAACTCCAAAGCCATTGACATACATATGCATGCTTATTGTGCCTCTACCAGTTGATAATTGCATAGATACGTTGCCGATGTAGTCTGATACTACAATTTCAACTAATGTTTCGTGGTCCGTGTAAACGGTGAAATCAACTTCATCTCCCGAGCGTGTAGTTGTGTTCTGCTTGATTAGTCTGAGTTCATCTATCTCATATTTGGGTGAGGATGATGACCCACTATTCGTTGCAAAGGCAAATAGTGGACTAATGCAGAATACAAAAAATAGAGTTCTTAGAGTTACCTTTTTCATCTTGATTTACTTTTTAGTTGTTATCTTTTTTGGGTTGTAAATTATAGACACAAAGTAACATATAAACGATGAGCTTGTCAATAGGAGATTAGTTTTTTAACGGCACTTTCGATGTTAACTGATTGTGTTTTAGCTATGTATAGTCAGGTGGTTTAACGCTGCAAGGTTGATGAAAAAGATACTCATGGACACAACTTGGTCTCTTTGAAGACAGGCATTCTCTACTTATCCCTCAAAAAACCTGTTAGTATCCAACTCAATTTTTATCATTTTCTTCTTCAGTTGTGATTTTCTTGCACGCACACTTTCTGTCGTGCTATTCATAAATGTGGCAATTTGTTTATTACTCGCCTTGCTTGCCAAAAGCATCAACATCATCTTCTCGTTAGAGTTGAATTGGCTTGCTTCCTCAAAGCTCAGTCCAGTATATTGAGAGAATGTATTATCGTCGGGATGGATCTCATTGTACATATCTTTTAGGTCCGCAGCTGTATCATGAAGTATCAAGTTCATTTTCTCATACACTTTTGGATTAGAAGATATATATATTTGAGATAAAGATGCAAAGCTGTCTTGTAAGTTGGTCAACCTCTCAGATAGATAGGCGTATATGCTTATCAGCCATTCCATTTTGATTGCATCCTCAGCCATCAATTTAGCTTCCAATTCACGGTTTATGGCTTCATGTCTAAGCACCATTAGTTTTTCTTTAGCAGACTGTCTTATTCTTCTATTGACGTATAGGGCTATTAGCAAAAGCAGCATAACAATCACTGTAGCCAATGCCCAAAATATGCTTCTCTGTCGAGATTTCAATAATTTGTTTTCAGATATTGATAGGTCATATTTTTTTTCTGCTTCATTTAGCTGATTGCTAAGTCTTTCCGTTACCGTCTTTCTATATTCATCAAGTGCTTGTACTTGGTATTCGTTGGCTCTTTTATAGTTGCCCTCATCTGCTGCAATCTCAGCTAAGTTAATATAATAGAGAAAGTTTTCCTTTCTGTTTATTACATTGATTTGCTCAATTGCTTTTTCTCCATATATTTTAGCACTATCAATTTGATTTAGCGTTAAATACTGTCTTGATATTGAATAATATAGTTTTGATATATCAGCTTCAATATGCTCTTTCTCAAGCAAAGCAATTTGCTTTTTGCCGCTTTCTATAGCCTGATTTAAATTTTCAGTCTTTTGATAATAGTATGACTCAGCATTTAATAAAAGCAACTCTTTGTCTGAAGGCACATTAGGAAGTATTTTTATTGAGTCCAAACATGTCTTTGCATTGTCATACTCTTTAAGTCCCATTTTGTTCCAAAACAAAACAAGTATAGCATCAAAAATGTATATTGGGTCGTTGTTGATTTTAGCATACTCAAGTGCTTTCATATAATATTGATCAGCTTTGTCATAACTATCAGCATCAAAATATGAATTTCCTATATAATAATTAAGCATATATCCTGTCCGAGGATTTTGTTTGTTAATCTCATTAAAGATTGTCTCTGCTTTTCTAAGTGGTAAATATACAGTACTGTCCGTAGTACCCATTCTCATTCGCACTATGGCTTGATATAATAGTGCCCTTACGTGGTTGTCATCTTTAGATTTGTTGCTTTCATAGAAGCGCACTGCCCTACTTATCCGTTTGTCATCTTCAAAATCAAAATATGTTTTGTCTCTGGCAATCGTTAGCAGAAGGCTATAATATGCTTGCTGTTCATTAGGGATATTATTAGTAACTACCCGATTTAGGCTATCAATAATTGAGTAGGGATCGTCGTTTAGCATTGTGTCCCATTCTCTTAGCTTAGTCATTAGTGCTCTATCTTTAGTGTCTCTGCATGAACAGAGAATCACTAAAGCTATTAATATAAATAGTGCTATAGAAAAGTGGCGCATTGGGGTGATGTTAGTATAATGCGAAGATACTATTTTTTCAATTTGAAGAATGATTATGTAATCAAATAATATTAATATAAATAAGTTTCGTATGCTGGTTTTAAGTTGTTGCTAATTACTCATGTAAAAAGTATAGGTATTATAATAAGTGAAAAAACCGCCTGTTAAGGCGGTTTCTTATGAATTTAATATATTCTATCTCTCATTTTGATCTTTTGCTCGATCCATTGCTTTATTACTATCAAATTCCAGATCTGGAATCTCCCTTAAATATCGTTTGTCATTATCTACTGGTATACTACGTAGTTCGTTACCGAAATCGTTGTGATAAGGTCCTCTTGCTACTTTGGTTGTACCACCTAAGAAGAAACCATAACGCATAATATCAGATAAAGCAAATCCTTCACCATATAGTTCTTTTCTTCGTTCAATCCATATACGTTCAAGCATTTCATTCTTGGTATTTAATGCTGCTTCAGGCACATAACCTTCGATTCTCGTAGCTCTAAGATCATCAAGTAATTTTTGAGCTTTGGAATAATCACCTTTGTTCACATGAGCTTCTGCCTCGTTTAAAAATAGTTCAGCAGCACGTAAGTAGGGGAGGTCTCCAGTTCTATCAGGTTTGTCAACAAACTTTGTAATTGCATATTTTGCATAACCATTTCCAAGTTTATTCCACTCAAAAAGTTTTCGTTTATCTTTGTTATCAAACATATTTACGAATACAGTATCAGCTAAAAAATTTTGATAACCAAAACGACCCGACTTTTCAATGTCATAGAAGGAGTAAAATCCAGGCCAACTGATGTTGCCTTCGGCATCTTGTTTGTGTCCCCAAAGCCACTCCTTGTTATCAACTGTATTAAATCCACCGCCATATTCTGCTGCGGACATTAATGGAAAGCCTGCTCGGGCTGATTGTGCAAAAGTAATCACTTGATCAAATTTAGCCGATTCATTTGGAGCATAAGCCATTTCTAATAATACTCTCGATAATAATCCTTCAGCAACGTTTTTGTTCACCATACCTTTTGTTGGACGATTAATATTACCAAAGTTTTGAATTGCCCAGTTTAGATCATCTACAATTTGCTTAAAGACATCCGATAATTTCCCAGCAGGCTTACTGTCAACTTCTGGATCACCTATCGGTGGTTCTAAGACCAAAGGAACACCAGGTCCGTCATGTCCCAAACGATATGTTTTTCTATATTGACGAAGAAGGTTGTGATATGCAAAAGCTCTCAAAGTCCTGGCCTGTGCAGCAATATTTAAAAATTCAGGATCTGTGTTGCCTTCTGCTGATTGAATAATTGTATTACAGTTTTTAATGATTCCATAACTACTATTCCACCAAAAGGTTGAACGCCTATGATTTGAATAACGTTGACTAGGGTAATGTTGATAAATAAAAGTATACCATCCGCCAGAACCAGCAATAATATCTAATGCCAGTATATCTTGAAAAATCATAAATGACATAATTCCACTGTCGTCGTGTTGTCCTGTTGCTCCTGTATAAGCTCCAGTCCCAAATTCCTGCATATACTTATAAGTCCCTTTTAACAAAGCTCTTAGAGCATTTGGGTCTTTGGGTAGCTCGGAAGATCCAATCGCATTGGATGGTCTTGTTTCGAGAAAATCATCACCGCATCCGATGAAAAGAAATCCCGATAAAAGTACTGTTGTAATTAAAAGAAATATTTTTTTCATATTCGTAATCTTTTTAGAAATTCAAATTGAATCCAATAGAATATATCTTTGATGCTGTTGAATTAGTACCTTGTACTCCTGTCAGCTCTTCTGGCTCCATACCATCAGGCACACCAGATGCACGGAACGTAAGTAAATTATCAGCTTGTAAATAAACTCTTGCTCCTTTTATTGATAACTTCGATAAAATACTAGAAGGTATTGTGTATCCCAGGGTTACAGCTCTCATTCTGAGGTAATTTCCATTAAATAAAAAACGGGTAGAAGTAGCATCATTAAGATTTGGACCAAGTATTGGTTCTTTTGCATTTTTGTTTTCTGGGGTCCATCTGTTTAAAATATCTTCGTGCCAAGTATAACCAGCCCGATCTCCAGCATGCATCAATGAGGAGTAGGCACTGTCATAAATCTTATGCCCAAATGCTCCAGTCATTGTAAAAGAAAAATCAAATCCATAGCCATTCAGATATGGAGATAGAGAGACCTGCCATTTTGGAAGTGCTGTTCCCACATACCTTCTCATATCAGGTGTTGGTGAGGCTGCTGTTTTTTCTTGGCCTATAACATTTCCATTACTGTCTTTTGTATCTTTCCAATACAATTTCGAGCCTGTTTCAGGATCTACCCCTGCATATTCGACCATGAAAAACTCGTAGGGGTCTCGTCCTTCCATCCATTTTTTTGTGCCTTGAATCATTTCTTTTTGTGGCAACTTGGTTATTGTACTCTTAACATAACTTCCGTTAAATACAGCTCCCGCATTCAATTTTTTTGTTTTTACGAATACTCCATTCAATTCAAGTTCTATACCCTTATTCTCAATGGCTCCAATATTCTTATTTATCCCTGTAAAACCTGAGGATACTGGTAGAGGCATAAAAAATAAGAGGTCGTCGGACTTTCTATGAAAATAATCAATTGCACCACTAAGACTATTGCCAAATAAAGAAAAATCTAAACCAGTATTTAATGAAATGTTTTTCTCCCATGACAGGTTATTATTTCCAAGGACATCAAATGAGAATCCCATAGTACCGTCGTAGTTGTAACCCGAATTGGCTAAGCCTTGGTATGCATACCAAGAGTCAAGTCCATCATTTCCTTGAGAGCCGTAACTTACTCTTAGTTTTAGATTGTCTAAAAAATCCGCATCATCTAAAAAATTCTCTTCTGATATTCTCCATCCTGCACTAGTAGACCAGAAATCTCCCCATCTATTATCTTTGTGGAAGCGAGAAGATGCCTCACGAGCAAAACTTCCTTCAATAAAATACTTCTGAAGATAATCATAGCCCAATCGAGCAATATACTTTTCACGAGTAAGGATATCTCGCTGGGAATTTAAATTGCTAACATTAGAAGCCATATCAAATTCAGGGTAGCCGTCGGAGAATGTATTTGTTTTTTGAGCGTATAAGTATCGTCGATCAGTTTTTATAGATTCATGCCCCGCTGTTAAGTTTATAGAATGAGAGTTTGCAAAAGTTTTTACATAATTAAAAATTTGATTTGCTGTAACTGTCATTGTATTGTATCGAGTCTTATAAATTCTTCCTGTTCCAGTAGCATCACCCACTTCACGACTATACATCTGATCATCTGTCGATGTCCACTGGTTCACGGCAAGGATATTTCGGAATGTAAATCCAGGTAAAAATGTAATTGTTGATATCCATGAGGGATCAATTGTAGAACGCTCATACAATATTGTATTCAATAACGTTGTAGCGAGAGGGTTTTGATCTTTTCCATTTGGACGTGTTCTACCAAAATCAAACTTTGGTTTCCCATCTTTATCCATAACAATCTCTCCTTTAGCATTATGTTCATAAACTGGGTATACAGGTGATACTACTCTCGCAAATAAATATGGATTATTAAATGCAGAACCTGTTTGATTAGGGTAGTTTGATTCAGTCTTAGTAAAAGCTACACTAAGACTTGTATTAAACCATTTGTTTATATCAGATTCAAGAGATATTCTACCGCTATATCTTTTGAAATTTGATTCGATCGTAATTGCATCCTCATCTAAATAACTTAATGATGCATGATATCTTGTTCCACTTGTTCCACCACTCAACGAAAATTGAGTTTCTTGGCGTAATGGATTTTGAGATAGTGCATCAAACCAGTCAGTATCCCACATTAGACTAGTTCCTGAGACTAATTTGCCGTCAGTTCCAATTGGTTTTGGGTTAGCAGCACCATTTATAAAAAATGGATTATAGGCCATACCTCCTACTTGAGTTACATAATTATCTGTTGCCCATTGATTATTTGCCGCATCAGTTGAACCCCCAGGTCTTCTGTTTCTTAAAGCTTCCCATTGTAACTCGGCCCATTGAGTAGCACCTAATTTTTTGTATTCAGGAATTGCACGTCCGCTTGTTCCAATAGTGTACTTGACATTTATTTGAGGCGCTTGATTTCTTTTCCCTTTTTTAGTGGTAACAATGATTACTCCGTTCGCAGCACGTGAGCCATACAAGGCGGCAGATGCAGCATCTTTTAAAATAGTCATTGTTTCAATATCGTCAGGATTGATGCTATTTAACAATCCAGTATAAGGAACATCGTCAATAACCCAAAGCGGTGCTGCGGAAGCATTCAAAGAACCAATTCCCCTTATGCGAATAACGGGATCAACTCCAGGCTGTGCATTATTGTTAAAAACTTGAATACCTGGAGCGACCCCAGACAATGCATTACCTATACTTGAAACCTGACGCTTTTCGATAACATCGCTTTTTACAACGTTAGCGGAACCAGTAAAAGTAGTTTTCTTAGCTGTACCATATGCTACAACCATTACTTCATCCAATAGTTCTGAGTCTGGTTCCAACTTTATCTTCATGTTGGTGCTTACGATCACTTCTTGTGTGGCATATCCCACATAAGAAACCACTAGCGTTCCACCTACAGATGCCGATAGATTAAAATTACCATTAGCGTCCGTGATAGTTCCCTGAGTTGTGCCCTTCACTTGAATTGTGGCACCTATTGCAGGGTCTCCATTCTCATCCACCACGGTGCCTCGCACCTGCGTCTGAGCCA
>CAZNRT010000108.1:0-9221 GCA_964575445.1 uncultured Proteiniphilum sp.
TAGGTAGCCGCCAATTTTAATTAAAGCCTCGAACTGGATAGTTCGAGGCTTTTTTAGTATATGTGTATTTTATACTTGTAGTTCATCTGTAGTTGTAGGTGGAGTTTCAGAATTACTATTTAATGCCAAAAGCTATTAGGTATTTGTCGATATATAATTGTTTTTCTTTGGACTTATATTGTTGTATATACCTTGGATGTTCTAACGTTGTTATTTTGGTAAATAATTGTTCTTCTCTAACAATCTTTTTTATATAATCTGCATTTTTCTTTCCCAGCACATATACCTCATTGCTGTTTAGACCTAATTTAATCTCTTGTTTCAATGTTGCAAGCATATAACTTTTTGTCATATTGAATAGACTTTGATCATCATAATAGTTGGCATTAACCCATTTATTCTTTTCATTTCTTCTAATTATAGCTAATGGGAACGGAGAATTAATAAAGAAATTATTATAAAATCTTTCTGCCCCTCCATATTGTTCTATCATATCATAAATAAACACAGATGATACTTCATGCGTATATGCTGAGTTCATATTTATTCCGCATACACTGCTTAACCGCTTGGTATCAGTAAATGGAACCCCAGTGGTACCTGCACCATGCCTTCCAGGATTTATTCCGATGATAAATTTTCTTTCATTGTTGTCGCTATAATATTTGCTATAAAAGTCTTCCATTACTCTCTTTGTTTCGGGGTTATCCATGAATGGATTTATGACTTGAAAATCCTCTGGTAGCTCACCTGTATAGTTTAGACTACTATTAAATTCGATTGCTCTTTTCGCAAATGTATCGTTCATAATTTTTCTTTTATTTCTAAACGCTTTCTTAGATTATTTGTTTCATGACTATTTCTGAAAGCTATCAATCTATACTGTATTATCCGATATAAAAATAAGTATTTCAAAAGCAATTTGTTATTGTATAAATATATATCTTTGACTTTCACACAAAATGTTTCAATAAGATGAAAATTAATATTTTTGTAATTGGGTTTGCTTTAATGATTTTGTCTTTTGCTTCATGTAAGCAGTTCAAAACATCAGAACAGGTAAAAGTGGCATCATTAATAGATGACGATAGTTTAGACACTCATTCAATGCTATATTATGAGAGGCTTATGAGTTCTTTTAATTCAAATTGGAAGACTGAAGAGCCCGCAGCAAGTGACTATCCCGAATATTTTGGTGGTGCCTTTATTGAAAACAATGGTGTTCTTGTTG
This sequence comes from uncultured Proteiniphilum sp., assembly GCA_964575445.1. Lineage (GTDB taxonomy): Bacteria > Bacteroidota > Bacteroidia > Bacteroidales > Dysgonomonadaceae > Petrimonas. The sequence goes on from CAZNRT010000108.1 coordinate 1,232, forward strand.
TTTGCATTGTAGAAAACCAATATATAGACCCTAATATAATAGCTGGTATTATTGGTACTGATAACTTTCTCACTGAATCATGTACATTCTCCTATCGTAAGATGATGGAGGTGATGGATCTCATTGATATTTTCCTTAGTAACCCCTCTGTGCCTGAAGATCATATTGTAATCCAATACTTTGCGGGTGCTATGGCAGATGTGTTAGAAAACCGGGTCGTAGTAAATATGGTTGAAGTTACTCCAGAAGTAATAAAAGCATTTAAGCAAGATATTAGTGACTCGGATGTTGTATTAATTCAACAGGGTGAGATACCTGAGTTTGATTAGTATTGAAAGTTGTGGAATTATTAGCCTTTCAATATTCAGAAATTGGTGTTTAATATGAAGTGAATTTTTTAAAATCATACAATGATGAAGCTAAATTATCGACTTAGCATCTTGCTATTCTTTGCAATTAGAATTTTATTTGTGCATGCTCAAGGTATCAATTTTCAAAAGGAGGATTTAGTTATTTATGAGCAATATACAGATTACATTAAGGCGAAGGATTATAAAGATAAGATAGAATTATTGCAAGCTACGGCAGAGTTCTTTTTGGATAGACCCTACGTTTCAGCTACTCTCGACCAGAATGAAAACGAGGCTTTGGTAGTAAATTTGCGTGAGTTTGATTGTGTAACATTTATTGAATCCGTGATTGCATTGTCTAACACAGTAGAATCAGGTGATTATACTTTTCATAATTTCGTTTCTCATTTAAAACTAATACGTTATAGAGATGGTGAAATTGTAGATTATTCATCTCGATTGCATTATACGTCCGACTGGGTATTTGTTCATCAAGAGAGCGGTATTTTAACACCCATTGAGTGGAAGTCCGAAAATGTATTGACAACCAAGACAATCAATTTTATGTCAACACATCGTCATGCATATAGGGCATTGAAGGATGATGATGAAATGCTTGGAAAGATAAAACAGATTGAAAGTGATATAAATGCAAGGGGTGGATTTGTATTCTTACCTAAAAGTAAGATCGCAAATAATGCTGATAAGATACCCCATATGGCAGTGATAGCATTTACTACCAAGATTGAGGGCTTAGATACCACTCATACAGGTTTTACTTATATAAAGGATAATGGAGAACTTGGTTTTATTCATGCTTCGAGCTTAAAAAAGAAAGTGGTAGTAGATGAAAAAAGTCTTAGTGATTATTGCCTTTCACAGAAGTCTTGCACTGGGCTTATGATTATGAGAGTGGAGTGACTCTACTCAAAGCTCTTAGGTTTTTATTTTTCAGAATCTTTCTTTTTTGATTCTTGAGAAATCCATTTATCTGTAATCTTGAAAGACAAGTTAATAGTTATTACTATTGCTGCGCAAATAGCTGCAAAAAAGAAATACCCCAATCCTGACAATGTGCCCAATGCTGCACTACACCATAATGTGGCAGCGGTAGTTAGCCCTTGAATATTTGCCCCATGTCTAAATATAACACCAGCCCCAAGGAAACCCATGCCTGAGACCACCTGTCCTATAACCCGAGATGGGTCGCCAGTATTTTCAGTAGTAAGTATGCTTGTGATAACAAAGATTGCTGCACCTAACGATACCAAAGTGTTTGTGCGCAACCCCGCACTCTTGTTGCTCCATTGTCGCTCCAACCCAACTGCTGCACCAGTCATAGCAGCAATAATAACACGAAGAATAAATTCAACTGTATCCATGTCCTCAATTTTCTATTTATGCAAAGCGTTTCTCACAAAGATATTCAATTTTTCTAATTCCTCAATAGACAGTGCTGGCGATAAGGTATCAAAGTTTATGTCTGTCGGTATTAGTGTGTATTTTAACTTGTTGGTATTGATATATTTTCTCACCCAAACTAATGAGTAACCATAGGAAACAATCTCTATCTGATTGGTGTCTTCGCTCATTCTCAGATTTATTTCGGCAACGGCACCACCATCTGTATTTGTTTTGCGTTGGTTAGATATGAAATTGCCAAGAGAATAATATACTACGGACTCAATTTTGTTATCTACAACATTCTTCACCATTGGTTGAACCACGTGAGGGTGGTTGCCAATTATTATTCTTACGCCATTATCAAAAAGAAAATTGGCAAGTCGCTGTTGTTCTTTATTATGATTTGTGTGATATTCATCGCCCCAATGCATGTTTGCAATAATTATATCGGGCTTATTAAGATTTGCGAGACGAATATCTTTTTTTATCTGCATGGTGTCAATCATATTGACCAAGTTGGGCGGTGTGATACGAATGCCGTTAGTGTCATATGTGTAGTTTAGGAATGCAATTCTGATTCCATTTTTAATAATCATCAAAGGGTAGGAAAGACCTCTTGCAATTTTTGATTTGAATACTCCAGTGTGTTTCACTTTTAATGAATCTAAGATATCTATTGTTCTTTCTAATCCCTTTTTTCCACTATCGAGAATATGATTGTTGGCAAGAAAAAAGATATCAAACCCCACAGCTTTAAGAGCAGTAGCAAATTCGTCGGGCGAACTAAACATTGGATACCCTTGATAAGGAGCACCGCCAAGAGTGGTTTCAAAATTTACACATGCTATATCTGCTCCCTCTATTTTGGTTTTTAGCAAGTAAAAGCAAGAGTCGTAATTATATCCATCATCTGTTTTTGCAGCTTGCACTTGTGGTAAATGCTGCATTGCATCACCCACAAAAAGCAAATTAACCTCTTTATGTTGAGCATTTGCCAACATAAAGAGGTTAATTAATATTGCGATACCGATATGTCGCATATGCTTTTCTACGAGTACTGTTTTTTTATTTTCTCTTTTATCTCACTTGCTGGAGGTATGTTTTGGGGTTTAGGCAAAAGAGTTGACTCGTACAACTTCTGGTCATTAAGAATTTCTTTAGCTTTTATCAATGCCTTATCATCTCTAAGTTGATACAAAAGAGTGCCCTCTTTATAATAATATCTCTGAATTATTTCAGCCTCTATCATCTCTTTTATATCTTTTTTAAATAGCTCAAGATCTCTATCAAGATTTGGGCTAAGTTTTTCTTCCAACGCTTTATATTCGTTGGCCGAGTTGTCATAATATCCCTCAAACTCCATTATCCTTTTTAGTGATTCAAGATTGCGAATACTCATTTGGTCGTATTTAAAATCTTTTGATTTAATATATTGTTTGAACTCATTATAATCTGTCTCACTAAGGGAAAACTCTTGTGGCGATGCTATTGATTTATGCTTTTGTACCCACTCTGTCACAAAATTGAAAACAATATTTTCTGTTATCAGATAGTAGCCAATAGTTCCACTCTTGTCGTAAGAAATAGTAAAGTCAGGTGTAATTCCACCTCCATCTCGCACTTCACGCCCATTCCTTGTTTTAAATACGTTTGTTAGGCTATCAGGTGTTTTTGCTACAGTGCCATCAGGATTGCGATGCGAATAATCCAAAGCCTGGATGCATCTTCCACTTGGTATATAATATTTTGAAGTCGTAATCTTTATATTACCTCCATATGGCAAATCTCGAGGTGTCTGCACTAATCCCTTTCCGAATGATCTATTGCCAATTATTACTGCTCGGTCTAAATCTTGTAACGACCCTGCCACAATTTCAGATGCAGATGCAGAGCCAGTATCTACTAATACAACAATTGGCATAAGAGTATCTATTGGTTGATTGCGAGTTATGAATGACCTATCCCATTGTTTTACTTTTCCTTTTGTAGAGACAATCTCCTCTCCTTTGTTCACAAAGAGATTTACAATATTTACTGCATCCTCCAATATTCCACCACCATTTCCTCTAAGGTCTAACACAAGCTTTTCGGCACCTTTTTTCTTTAGATCCAAGAAAGTATCTTTTACTCTATTGGAGCTACCATTTGTAAAACTTGAAAAATGTATATAGCCAATATTATTATCTATTACATCGGCATACGTAATTGGGTCAATTTCGATTTTCGCTCTTATTATTTCGATATTTCTTGGTTGAGCTTCACCTGGTCGTTGAATTCTTATCTTGATTGTGGTTCCAGGTGTTCCTTTAAGTTTGTCGCTCACATCCTTAACGGTAGCTTTTTCCATATTAAGCCCATCTAATTCAAGAATGATATCACCTGCTTTAAGTCCTGCTTTATCGGCTGGCAGATTTTTATATGGTTCGTTTATAATTACTCGATTATTGTTTTGAGATATTATTGAGCCAATACCTCCATATTCGCCAGTTGTCATAAACTGCAAATCGCTGATATTGTCCTCAGAATAATATTCAGTATAAGGGTCGAGTCTAATTAACATAGTGTTTATCGTGGCGTTTACCAAGCTATCAATCTTAACACTATCTACATATACCATATCAAGCTCTCTTATGACAGAGTTGAATATGTCTATACTTTTATTTATATCAAAATAGCGTTGGTTTTTATCTTTTTGAATAGATTGTGGCTTTGCGCTAAAAGCTATAGCAAGCACAGATAATAGTAATATAAATTTTTTCATTTCTATTTAATAACGTGAAAGGATTAGTTTTATGCTTTTTATCTTAACAAACAAAGTAACAAATTTTTCATGGATTATTATTGAAGTTTTCGTTATATGTTTATAAATTAATGATGGGATGAGCTTTTTGAGCTATCTTTGAGATCTAAAAGTCATTATTGTTTTTCAATTCAATATAGATATTCAAGATATTTACATGAGAAAGTATATGCGTTTTATTCTTCTGCCAATATTTATTGTGTTGTTAATCTTCACAGCTACCTGCTTGGTCAGTTCGAAAGACATTCCTGAAATGCCTTTGCTACTACCGTGGGATAAGTTGGTTCACTTCGGGATGTTTTTTGTATTATCGTTTGTGAACTTTATTGACTATTATAAGTTGTGTGATGGAAAACCTCCGATGTTGAGATGGATAATGTGGGGGTTTTTAGTGCCAGTTTTATATGGTGGTATTATTGAAATTTTACAAGAGAGATATTTCGGTAGGAGTGGTGACATGTTGGATTTTGTGGCTGATGCATTGGGATCTGCTTCTGCAATGGTTTTGATTATATTTTTATACAAAGTATTTAGCAATAAGGAATAAAAACTATCTTTGTGATGTAAAACCTAACAATATGAAATACGAAAATTTAAAGATACTAAGCGAGCTTCGCAACAATGGAAGTATTACGGAAGAGGAGTATCAGCACGAAAAAGCAAAGATACTTAACGATGAAGAGCCAAAGCGATCATCATACTCTTATGATAGTCCACTTTTTGGATTGTCACAAAACACCTTTATGATGATCATGCATCTATCTCAATTGGCTATCTTTCTTGCACCTATTGTTGGTATAGCAATTCCTATTGTAATGTGGGTTTTGCAAAAAGACAATAACCCCACTGTTGATAAGCAGGGCAAAGATATTATCAATTTCAATATTAGTTTCTTAATTTATTCTGCCGTGTTGGCTCTTACCATTGTGGGAGCTCCTTTAGTTATTGTTTTGGTAATAGCATATATTATTTTGGTTGTTAAGACGTCTATTAATGCCAACAATGGAAAGGTGTATGTGCCATATCCTCTCACAATTCAATTTATAAAATAGCAAGATGGAAGATATTCTAATAAAATATGAAAGTGTGCAGCTAAATAGAGCTGAAAATATAATCTTAAAAGATATTGATTTTGAAGTAAAGAAAGGTGACTTTGCATATGTCATAGGCAAAGTTGGCTCAGGCAAAAGCACCTTGATGAAAAGTCTGTATGCCGAAATACCAGTGGAGTCGGGTGAAGCTCGTATATTCAATTATCATTTGCAAGATATCAAGCGAAAGGATATACCTTATCTGAGAAGAAAAATTGGTATTGTATTTCAAGATTTTCAGCTCCTGATAGATAGAACTGTAGAGAAAAACTTAGAGTTTGTATTGCGAGCTACTGGTTGGAAAAGTAATATAGATATTAAGAATAGAATTGAAGAGGTGTTGGAGCAAGTGGGGATGAAAAACAAGACCTACAAGATGCCGCATGAGTTGTCTGGTGGTGAGCAACAGAGAGTGGTTATTGCTCGAGCATTATTAAATTCTCCTGCACTAATATTGGCTGACGAACCCACAGGGAATTTGGATCCCGAAACGGGTAGCCAAATTGTGGCTCTATTGCACAAGATATCATTAGAGGGTACGGCTGTGATAATGTCAACTCATAATTATTCTATTGTGCAGGCTTTTCCAGGCAGAATTTTGAAGTGCGAGGGGATGGAGCTAAACGAAGTAGGATAATCTAATTATTGCTCTCCATTATTGTAACTATCTTTTCTACAATATCAATTGAATTGTCCGATAGGTCAATCCACTCAATATCTTTATCTCTATTAAACCATGTAAGTTGTTTTCGAGCATAATTGCGTGAGTGTTGTTTTATTTTATCAATAGCATACTCTAAGCTACATTTATCATCAAAATACTCAAATATCTCTTTATACCCAACGGTGTTTAGAGAATTTAGATGTTTGTATTGATAGAATTGTTTTGCCTCTTCCACTAATCCTTCAGCAATCATTTCATCTACTCGCATATTTATTCGAGAATATAAATCCTCACGTGGACGATTAAATCCAATTTTTATTATTTCGAATGGACGCTTCTTGATTGAATGTGTGCGGAATGATGAATATGGCTTCCCAGTCATCAAGCATACTTCAAGAGCATGAATCACACGCTTAGGATTTCTTAAATCAACTTGATTGTAAAATATTGGGTCTAATATTTTTAGCTTTTGACGAATCGAATCGAGCCCCTCCTCTTCATATTGATTGTAAATATCTGTGCGAAGCTTTTGATCGATAGTGGGCATTAGGTCAATACCTTTGCACACCGCATCTATATACATCATTGATCCACCAGTGAGTATGACAGTATCATGTTCGTGATGTAGTTTTTCTATTAGAGATATCGCCTCATGCTCATAGTCGCTTGCGCTATAATAGTCGGTAGGGGATAAAAAGTCAACCATATGATGTGGTACCCTAACAAGCTGCTCGGAGGTGGGAGCAGCCGTGCCAATGGTCATTCCTTTGTATAGCTGTCTCGAATCTGCCGACACTATCGGCGACCCAATTCGCTCGGCAGTTCTTATGCTCCATTCTGTTTTGCCCACTCCCGTAGGACCCAGCAAAACAAGTAATTGTTTCATCTATTATAAATCTGATTCGCTTAGTTGGGTAATATCCTCAAAATCATCTAAGCCTTCAAAGCCCTCTTGGTCAAGCTCGTCAAGATTGTAGCCTTCGTCTCCAAAAAAGGATTCGTCCAAATCTGTGGTTGGTGTTATAGCTACAGCTTCTTCAATCTCTATATACTGTTTTGGTGCTTCGCCTATTGATACTGTGCATTGAGGTTTCTTTAATGATTTGCCAGTGATTATCTCCGCCAACTTGATATATAGTGCACGGTCATTGATGTAATCAAAAACAAACATAAGCTTTTGTTTCTCTTCCTCCAAGAAGTCTATTAGTGGTGTCTCGTTCATCACATATATATCTACATCCGAGTCGCTATCCATCTCCACGAGGGTTATTTCTTGCTTTTTGCGCCATTCGTCATCACACATAAAAAATGATGAGATTTCTTTATCATTATATCCTGTACTATCTACGATAGCTTTGAACAAATCGAAAAATGTGCTGTCGGCATCAATATTAATTTCTCTTCTAAAATTATCTACTTCATCAGAAAGAATCAAAAACTTGTATATCATAATCTATTGTTATTGCTTGTTAATTTGAACCCAAAGATAATAAAAACTTTTTTAATCTATAAAATGAAATGGGCTAAAAATGGCTGTTGATAACTTATTAGCAAATTTCTTGTGGTAGTTCTTGCACGATGAAAAAAATAATTATATCTTTGCATCGCTTTTAAAGAAAGGCATTCAGATTCTTCCTTAGCTCAGTTGGTTAGAGCACCTGACTGTTAATCAGGGGGTCCT
>CAZNRT010000109.1:0-9047 GCA_964575445.1 uncultured Proteiniphilum sp.
ATTGATTTCAAGTTCAATCCTTTCTGAGCAATAATGCAAACAGTGTGAATATATTTAATATCTCAAGACGACCAAACAGCATATTTGCAGATAAAAGATGCTTAGCCATCACTGGCAATTGCGAATAGTTACCTAAGGAACTAACACCACCAAAACCAGGACCCGCATTAGCTATTGTAGAAATAGAAGCTGACAAAGCCGTCATGCCATCAATATTCATTAATGTTAATAGAAGAGTGACGATAAATACAATCATTAGATACACAATAATATAAGTCATCGTTTGTTGCTCCATATCTTTAGTAATTATATTCCCATCCATTTTGGCTTGGTATATTGCTTTTGGGTGTCTTATAGTTTTGAGCCTTATATTTAATGACACAAAGTATAGGTAAATTCTATCAAACTTTATTCCACCAGCTGTTGAGCCTACCATAGCACACTGTACCATAAGATATAACAAAATCAACTTTGAAAATAAAGGCCACACATCTGTATCTATTGTAGCAGAACCAGTAGTCGATGCTAATGTAACAACTTGAAAAGAAGCGTGTCTCAATGCCTCTCCAAAAGAATAGTCACACTCAACCACAAGATTGATGGTCACCAATACTATAGCGACTAAAATAACAATAGCAAACATTCTTACCACCTTAGACTTGAAGATGTTGATCATCTTATTACCAGTAATTGTAAGAAACAATAGTCCAAAATGTAAACTACTTAAAAACATAAATATCGTAAGAGTAACTTCAATACCTACATTATCAAAATATGCAATACTTGTATTCTTAGTCGAGAAACCGCCAGTGGCAATAGTGGCAAATGAATGACATATAGCATCAAAAAAAGTCATACCCTGAATCCATAGTAAAATCGTAAGGACAGCATTAAGACCAACATATACTACGGCAATTGCTTGAATTATCCGTTTAGACCTCATTCTAAAACTAAGTAATGACAAATCTGACACTTCGCTTTTATAAATTGATGTTTGAACCCCCTTCGAGTCTGGCAATATTAATAATACAAAAAGTACAACTCCAATTCCTCCAATAAAATGAGTAGAAGCTCGCCAAAAGAGCAACCCTTTTGTTAATCCTTCTACATCTTGAAGTATGGATGCACCCGTTGTTGTATAACCCGAAACTGTCTCAAAAATTGCATTAGCGAAACTAAACTCCCCACCCCACATGAAATAAGGAATGGAACCAAAAAAACAAGTAATGATCCATCCAAAAATACTTATCGCTATTCCTTCCTGAAAGTTTATTTCCAATATTTTTTCAATAAATATCTGTGGGAAAAGACCAATAATAGTACAAACAATTGCAGTATAAAAAAGGGGGATTAATGAAGTTTCATCATTAAAAAATGATATCCCTGAAGAAATAAATAAAAATACTGCATTAAACAAAAGGATATATCCTATATATTTTATAATAGCCTTTGCTCTCATACTGATACTCTATTTAACCCTTAATCTCTCAATCATATTGTTTATCTCATCAATCATAAGACTCACCTCATCATCTGTGTTTGTAAAAGTTACCAACCTTTCTTTTCGTGAATCAAAAGACTTGACCTCCTTCGTTATTTTTTTCAATGGCTTTATTATATATATATTCAGGAAGAATGAAAATAAGAACACAAACAAAATGGTACAAACTATGGATACAAGAATAGGCATCAAAGCTCGTTCAATATTCTTTTTTGCATTTATTGATTGAAAATATATTGCATCTTGATTGATTGCCATGAAGTTATCAATGCAACTTCTGACTTTAATATAGAGACCACTCGTTGTATTATTATATATCGATATTCTGTCGTGCACATAATCTTGAGACATAATTAGCAGTACCGAAGTATAAGCATTATCATACATTCTTTCAATATCCTCAATAAGAATACCTTCATTCTCTTCAGTAATGTTTTTCTTTGCTGTTGACAACAAATCCATCATTTGAGTATGTGCTCTATTAATATCGTCTTCACTTGCTGAATTATTTTTGAGCAACATCAACACACCACCTTCTTCTTGCTCCATTGCTTCAATCATCTTTCGTGACAACGTAACTGACACATAGTTGTTCTTAAGTACAGTGTCAATTGATTTATCGATTCTATTAAATTCTCGAATAGACATAATTGCAGCAACCAACAACATCATTACAAGCAATATAGAACCAATTATTATTTTCAACCTGAGAGTTCTTATCATTATTTTATTTATTTTGAATTATTCAGTATAATAACAAAACACAAGACTAATATATATTCAAACCATTTGCTTTTATACAAAAAAATGGAAGATATCTATCGACACTCCCATTTTTTTAATTAATATGTTATTTATCTATTACTTCAGTAGAGATAAGAAATCAGCGTTGGTTTTGTATTTTGCAAACTCAAGATCGTTGATTGCTCTCTTTACTAAGTTGCTATCCATTGATACAGCTGAGCGCAAGTTAGACAATACTTCGTTGAAGTTATTTGTTCTTGAGCCGATAACTGCTAATAAATAGTATGACATTGCATCAGGATTTTTCAATGACTTCAATGTATTTTCAGCACCAGCATAGTTGCTTGTCAATAATTGTGCAATTGCAGCATTGTTAGATTGTACATCCTTCATAGCATCAGCAGCTTGATTGTAGTCGCCTTCCATAATATTGAGTAATCCCATAGCTGCATCAAGGTTGTTAGCGTTTGAAGCTTTTCCAAGAAGAGCTTTTGCAGATTTTGTATCACCATCCATAAGCAAGAAAAGAGCTTTATTTACATTCACTTCAGCAGCGTTTGGAGCTACAGTAGCTGCGCGATCGATTGCTTGTTTAGCTAAATCAAAATCACCACGTTTGTAGTATGCAGTACCTAAGTTGTTCCATCCTCTGTAATCTTGTGGGAAGTTTACTGTTACATATTGATAGATTTTCTCAATATCATTTTTGTTATCTGTTAGAGTTGTTGCAAATAACAACTCTTCAGCAGACAATTGTTTAGGATCGTTACGCCAGAACTCCATAATTTCTTCATCTGATTTGCCAACTATTTCAATATTAGCAATCAAACGTGAACGACGAAGTTGTGGAAGAATAGTAGTAGCCAAGTCGCTATATACAGCTGAAATGTTTTTGATTTCACGCTCGCGAGTTTCTGGATCTGGATACATTGAAAGAACTCTCAAAACAAGATCTTTGTCTTGCAAATTAGATGCCTCAAGAAGCTGACGGAAACCGTCCCAGTCTTGAGCAGTATATTTTGCATTTACATCAGTAGTGATGCTTCTCTTTTTAAGTTCTTTTTCCAAATACTTTGTAGTATTTTTTTCACGGCTTTCAGCAAGTCTTTCGTTTAATGAAAGACCACCATCAGGTGATGCGTAAGCAGAAACTTCAATATCAAGATTTTGCTTTGGATCATTAAAAGCATCTTCGATACGTTTCTTCCAAGCATTGATGTCTTCTTTGTTCAATTCTGAAGAACGAAGGTTTGCTTGTTGGATAACGAAATGAATGTTTGCATCTTGAGTTTCTTTGATAATACGTTGGAAGCCATCATCTGCTACTGAAGGAGCAGTTGACTGTGCACTTGCCAAAGCAGAAGTTGCTATAATACCATCTGCAACTTTCACATCAGGCAATTTAGCTTTTTTGTTCTTCACCTTGCCATCAAAACGCAAATAAAGCTCAGAGCTTAACATTTCTGGTTGGTATGGGAAGTTAAATGTCATATTAAAGTTAGCACCTCTCTTGTATGGTACTTCAATAGCATTTCCTGCAACTTTCTCTCCTTGGAAGTTTTGAGCATTAGCATAAGCCTCTTTGCTTCCAGAGTATTTTAGCACAGGTGTAACCTTTACAGTTGCTTTCTTTTTAAACCATTTTTCAGGGAAAGTTCCGTTAACAGTCACAGGCACATCATTACCAACAGTCTCAAGTGGAGACGGAGTGGCTTTAAAGTTGTTTTGCGATAATGGCTTCAAGTTGCCACAAGAAGTTGTAAACACAACTACTGACGCCAAAAGTGCATAAAAAAGATTTTTTTTCATTGTTGTTTTTAAATTGATTTATTTAATGTTATTGCTTTTGAGCTATAATATTGATTTTCTAACCTTACGCTACTATTGATTTACAACGAATTACTTTAGTTGTAGAATTCTTTATAAATTCACAACAAAAATAACACTTTTCTATGATATTAAAAAGAAAGTATTTCACATTTTAGAAGTTTTAAGGATAAGACTCAATAATAGATATGGCAATATAAATTAGATATCTCAATTGATCATCAAAACAACACACACAACAATCTAAATATCAACCAATAACATCAATATTTACAACAAATAATATACTGAATCTAATTTAGTGATAATATCATTCTATTGTCTTCTGCAGTTTTGCGCATATTAATTATAGCATATCTCATCCGTCCCAAAGCAGTATTAATACTTACACCCGTCTTATCTGCAATTTCTTTGAAACTCATATCCTTATAATAGCGCATATCTAACACTTCACGCTGTGAATCAGGCAGTGTATCCACCAATTTTTTCACGTCAGACATTACCTGCTCTTTAACGAGTGTTGTCTCAACAGTATCATCACAAAATCTTGGATTATTAAACAAATCAGTCTCATACTCATAATTAGATATGGTATTTTCCTTTTGCTCGTTTCGGAAATAATCGATAACCAAATTGTGTGCAATACGTGAAAGCCACGAACGGAACTTGCCTGTCTCAGTGTATTTACCTAATCTAATGGTGGTTATAGCTTTATAAAATGTCTCTTGCAAGATATCATCAGCCAAATCACTATTACGTACCAAGTATATTATATATCTATATAAAGACTGTTCGTATTTGGAAAATAGAACCTCAAACGCCTTGTTATTGCCCTTGGCAAACAATTCTACCAACTCTTCGTCGGTCATTGACAAAAGAATATCCATTACTTTATGTATTTAAATTGTTAATTAAATTGAGTAATGTCATTCCAATAGGCGAAATCGTTTTATTTTATTTGTTTTGGTTACACAAAGAAATGATAATATATCTAATAAACAAAAATTATTGAGTTAAAAACATTGTTGTGTGGATTTTTTCCACAAAAGCTACTACCATTTACTCAAAAATACAAACGGAAGGACTTTTACTAAATCCTCCCGTTAATATATAAATATAAATTCTTAGGCTTCTTTATTCGCTCAAGTTTGGCTTGTAGTATCCTAAATCTTCCACGCCCGACTTTGATATGAAATTGTAATGTTTAAGCACCTCCACTTGCCCATAGTTGATATACACCTCTGCACTGCGGCGGAACATTTCGGATGATTGATTTGCATCTTGCAAAAGTAAATGTCCCATAATGATATGTCCAGCACTCTCAACCATGCGACGAGCGTTGAAATCAAAGAAATCTTCATCTTTGGTTTCAATCACTTTTTTCACTAATTCTTCATACATATTTTTCATTTCTGCCAAAGTTCTTTTCATTGTTTCAAGCTCTGGCGAAACAGACATAGCCTCATACTCTTTTATGCGTTGAAGATAACTACCAGTAGATACGTGACGAACCGCTGCCACAACCTGAAGCTGTGTCGTGCCTTCATATATATTTGTAATACGAGCATCACGATACAATCGTTCACACTTATAGTCTTTCATATATCCAGAACCACCATGAACCTGCACAGAATCATAAGCATTCTGATTAGCATACTCGCTCGTCATACCCTTACCCAGTGGAGTGAAAGCATCTGCTAAACGCTGATAATATTTCATTTCCTGTCTTTCTTCGGGTGTAAGTTTTCTTTCTTTAGAAATATCATCAAGAGTTTTATACATATCCACAAAGCGACAAGTTTCGTAAAGCAATGAACGAGATGCGTCTGTCTTAGCTCTCATGTTGGCAATCATTTCATACACAGGAGGCATTTCGATAATAGCCTTTCCAAACTGGCGACGCTCTAATGCATATTCGTAAGCTTCGCGACACGCAGCTTCTGAAATACCTACAGATTGAGCCATAATTCCTAAACGAGCACCATTCATTAGCGACATCACATATTTGATTAGCCCCATACGAGTAGATCCTACAAGCTCTGCTTTTGCATCTTTATAAACAAGCTCACATGTAGGTGCCCCTTTGATACCCATTTTATTTTCGATACGACGCACATTCACTCCACCATTATTCTTGTCATATATGAACATCGACAATCCACGAGCATCCTTAGTACCCTCTTCCGAGCGAGCAAGCACAAGATGGATATCAGCATCACCATTAGTAATAAATCTTTTCACACCATTCAGATACCATTGATCTTCTTTTTCATTATATGAAGCTTTTAGCATCACAGCCTGCAAGTCGCTACCTGCATCTGGCTCTGTCAAGTCCATAGACATGGTATCACCCTTAGCCACACGTGGCAAATATTTATTTTTCTGCTCTTCCGAACCAAATTCATAAATTGTTTCACCACAGTCTTGCAACATCCATATATTTTGAAAACTGGCATCAGCCCTACTCACAATATCAGCCGAAATCATATATGGCACAATAGGAAAGTTGAGTCCCCCATACTTACGTGGAAAAGCCATTCCCATTAGTTCAGCCTTGTTTAATGCATCTAAGTTTTCCTGAGTTTGTGGAGCAAATACCACACGGTGCCCATCTTGGGTAGGACCATTCAAATCCACTGCCTCAGCATTTGGTTCAATAATATCACCACAGATTTCGCCAACAACTTCAAGTATTTTGTCATAGCTATCCATAGCATCCTCAAAGTCCATGGGAGCATAATCAAATTTATCTTTGTCAGAGTAGTTTCTCTCTTTTAGTTCCACAATTCGCTTCATCAATGGATGATTAAGGTAATGCCTAAATTGTGGTGTGTCAGTATAAAAATTTGCCATTTGTTTTGAAATATTTTACTGTTTGTTTAATTAATTCAGAGACTATCTATCTATTAAGACTATTCTCCGAAACAATCTTACTTACTGTTTTTCTTATAATATCTGATCAGTTTTGGAATCACTGTTTCCACGTCACCATTGATAACATAATCAGCAATGGCATTGATAGGTGCATTCGGATCATTATTAATAGAGATTATTAGCGAGCTCTCTTGCATACCCGCTATATGCTGTATCTGCCCAGAAATTCCGCAAGCAATATATAGTTTTGGTCTAACGGTAATTCCAGTCTGTCCTATCTGACGTTCAACATCGGCAAAACCAGCATCAACTGCGGCACGAGAAGCACCAACCTCAGCTCCTAAGATATTTGCAAGCTTATACAATAAGTCAAAGTTTTCTTTAGAACCCACTCCATATCCTCCCGCAACAATGATTGGAGAGTCTTTGATGTTTACTTTAGATACCTCAACATGTCGATCGATAATCGTAACAACAAAATCAGTGTCGGATACAAAATCGTTAACATCATGAACTATGACTTCACCTTTATATTTGGCATCCAAAATTTCTTTTTTCATCACCCCTTCACGTACGGTTGCCATCTGTGGGCGACAATCAGGATTAATAATCCACGCCACAATACTTCCACCAAAAGCGGGTCTGATTTGATATAAGAGATTCTCGTAAACTTTACCAGCCTTTCTCTCTTCGTGGTCTCCAATTTCTAAGGAGGTACAATCGGCAGTCAATCCGCTTCCAAGTGCTGATGAAACTCGTGGTCCCAAATCGCGACCAATTATTGTTGCTCCCATCAAGCAAATTTGAGGCTGTTCCTTCTTAAAAAGTTCCACCAATATTGATGTATGTGGCAAAGTAGTATATGGATATAATCGTTCATCATCAAAGATATGCAATACATCCACACCATATGGCAACACCTGTTTTGCAACTTCATCAGTATTTATTCCTGCTGCTATTGCTTCCAATCGGCATCCCAATTGATTAGCCAATGAGCGACCTTTTGTAAGCAATTCAAGACTTACTTCGGCTACCACTCCATTTTCTATTTCAAGATATACAAATAAATTATTCATGTTTGTTCAATTTTTCATTATATCGCCACGCAACAATTTATCCTATTGTGTGATTAGCAATTAATTCCTTTATTAATTCTTCGATATCAGTATCATCATCCGAAAGGATTTTGCTTTCTTTCACTTGAAATACAATATTCTCAATCTTCTTTACTTTAGTTGGAGAGCCAGACAAACCGCACTGCGTCTTGTCAGCTTCCACGTCAGCCACACTCCACTCAGTGAGATTGAGGAATGGACGTGAGCTATACAAATCAATATAATCGCTTGAATCAGCCTGACGTTCAGTTATAGTTTTTGCGTGTTTATATTTTTGTAGAGCCTTTGCATTTCGTGGACGACAGGCATCCGATGAGCCATTTACGGTCACCAAAACTGGGAAAGGAGATTCCACAACTTCTACTCCATTATCCAAACGACGCTTTACACGAATTTTATTCTCGCTAATAGCCTCTATCGCTTCCGAATATGTGATTTGCGGAATACCAAGTTTCTCAGCTACCTGCGGACCCACCTGAGCAGTGTCACCATCAATTGCCTGACGTCCCGAAAAGATGATATCATATTCACCAATCTTTTTCACAGCCATTGCTAAGGCATATGATGTAGCCAACGTGTCGGCACCCGCAAAAGCACGGTCGGTTAGAAGTACACCATCATCAGCACCACGATACAATCCTTCACGAAGGATTTCGGCTGCACGACCAGGTCCCATTGTTAGTAATGTAATTTTTGTTCCAGGATATTGATCCTTTATGCTCAAAGCCTGCTCAAGTGCATTCAAATCCTCAGGATTGAAAATGGCAGGCAATGCTCCTCTGTTAACTGTTCCATCAGCCTTCATAGCATCTTTTCCCACATTTCGAGTATCGGGAACTTGCTTGGCCAACACAATAATATTAAAAGCCATTTCTGATATTTTTATTAATTTATTGAAGTGGCAAATGTACAATTAATTTATTATTTATCTATGAGTTATAGAAAAAATCTGTAACCGCAACAGCACTCGGCTTTTTTAAATTAAA
>CAZNRT010000110.1:0-7266 GCA_964575445.1 uncultured Proteiniphilum sp.
ATATATTATCTCAATTATTCGTCTTTGTTTTGCTCTTCGTATTCTTTTAGTAGTTTTTCTTGAATATCCGAAGGCACAAGTTCATATTCAGCAAATTTCATTGTGAACGATCCTCTACCGCCAGTTATGGAGCTCAAAGATGTTGAATAGCTTGACATCTCTTTAAGGGGTACTCTCGCATTTAGTTTTTCAATACCTTTGTCACTTTCCATTCCCATGATCATAGCACGACGCCCTTGCAGATCACTCATTACATCACCCATATAATCGCTTGGCATAGATACCACAACATCATAAACAGGTTCTAATATTTTGGGACCAGCATTTCTGAATGCCTCGCTAAATGCGTGACGACCTGCAAGCATGAATGAAATCTCATTAGAGTCAACAGGGTGCATCTTGCCGTCATATACAATGACTCTAACGTCTCGTGCGTAGGAGCCAGTAAGAGGACCTTGTTCCAATCTTCCCATCACACCTTTTAGGATTGCTGGCAGGAAGCGGGTGTCAATAGAGCCACCTACAATGCTATTTACGAATACCAATTTGCCACCCCAATCTAAATTTATAGTTTGTACATCACGAGATTGAATTTTAAACTCCTGACCATTGAATCTATAAATTTCTTGAACTGGAGCTCCTTCTATGTAAGGTTCTACTATTAAGTGAACTTCACCAAATTGTCCTGCACCACCAGATTGTTTTCTGTGACGATAGTCGGCACGAGATTGTTTCGTTATAGTTTCTCTATATGGGATTCTGGGCTCTAAGAAATCTATTTCTAATTTATCATTGTTTTCAAGTCTCCAGCGCATTGTTTTCAAGTGAAACTCGCCTTGTCCCGAAACTATGGTTTGTTTTAGCTCTTTAGATATTTCAATAATTAATGAAGGGTCTTCTTCTCTCATTCTTGTTAGAGCCTCACTTAGCTTTTCGGTGTTAGCTTCCACTTTCGCTTTTATTGCTCTTCTATATCTCGGTGTTGGGTATTTGATGAAGTCAAATTTATTGTCAGAGCCTTTGGCATTTAGGGTATTGCCAGTACGCACATCTTTTAGTTTCACTGCTGCTCCAATACTTCCAGCCTCTAACTCTGTAACCTTTTCGCGAATCTGACCCGCTACTAAGTTCATCTGAGCAATTCTTTCTTTCGAATTTCGATTTGCATTTGTAAGGTCATCACCCTCTTTTACCTTCCCACTCATTACCTTGAAGTATGATACCTCACCAATGTGTGGTTCAACTGTGGTTTTGAAGAAGAATAAGCTTGTGGGGGCATTTGCTTCTGGTTTAACTGTATCTCCATTCACATTCTTGTCAGATTCCACTTGGTCGGGCGATGGTGCTGCTATGCTTAAGAAGTTCATAAGTCTATGTACAGCCATATTTTTTTCGGCAGACATTATGAATAATGGGAATAAGCTACGGCTAATAAGGCCAAGTTGAATTCCTTTTATCATCTCTTCTTCTGTCAACACGCCTTGGTCGAAATATTTCTCCATTAGTGTGTCGTCATTTTCGGCAGCTGCTTCAAGTAGTGCTCGATATAGTTCGTCAGCTTTTTCTCTTTCGTTTTCTGGAATTTCCAAAACTTCGGGTGCTGTTGCACCAGGGGTCCACTTATAATATTTCTGCTTAAGAACATCAATAATTCCATCAAAAGCCACACCGTTGCCCGTGGGGTATTGCACTGGCACTAATTTGTGTCCATAGTGTTCTTTCAGATTGGTTAGTGTATTGTCATAGTCAGCCTTGTCGTGATCCAATCGGTTCATCACAAACATCACAGGCTTATTAAGCTTTTCTATCTGTCTGAATTGATTTATTGTGCCTACTTCAACTCCGCTGGTTGCGTCAATCAACATTACAGACATATCTGTAACTGCAAGTGCAGAAGAGATGTTGCCAGAAAAGTCGTCTGACCCTGGGCAGTCAATCCAAGTCATTAATTTGTTTTTCCATTCGTATGTAAGAATAGTTGAGAATACAGAGTATTCATATTCTTTTTCAACGGGAAAATAGTCACTAACTGTGTTCTTGGCATTAATAGTTCCACGTCGTTTTATAAGACCACACTCGTAAAGCATAGCTTCGGCGAGAGTGGTCTTACCTGATCCCGAATTGCCAACAATAGCAATGTTTTTGATTTCGTTTGTTTTGTAAACTTTCATGATGGATAAAATTTTAAGTATATAAATTTATAAGTTTCAATAATAAAACGACTTTGTAATTATGATTTAACAACAAAGTCGTATTAATAAATTGCGTTGCAAGTTAATAATTTATCATGAAAGTGTATGATATACCGTTATGTTTTATAACATATGCTAAGTTTAGAGCTTAGTAGTCAAACTCGCATCATCACTATATTAGAATGCTTATTTTGATTGGCGTTTTATCCAAATCTGGTATGAGTTGACAATGTTTTGCCATGCTACATACAGTCCTGGTCCCAAAGATGCTATTGGGTTGAGATATGTTTGAGCAAGCCATATGGCAAGTATTGTGTTTTTTTGTCCCATGCCTTGTCCACCAGTTATTGTTTGTCCATATCTTGAGCCGATAGCCCTACCTGCACCAAATTGTATTAGACATATAATTAATGATACCGCTCCAATCAGTATCTCTGTTGTGTGACCTGTACCTTCTTTTGTCATCACAAAGTTTGTGATATTGCCAAGAACAATTGTAAGTGCTATAGCCCATATATAGAATGACACTATATGCATTGACCGTATTTTGTAATGCAGGCGGGGTGATAAGTTTTGTAATAATACAGCAATAATAAATGGTAGAATAAGTATTGGAACTACTTTTTTGAAGATATATAAGAATGAAGTAATAAATGTAGCTTCTGTTCCTGTGTTTCCAATTAAAGACAATAAAATTGGTGCTAAAAATGCTAATAATAAGTTGCTTATTAACGTGAATGTGGTGGTAGAAGCAATATTGCCTCCTAATATGCCTACTACCACAGGTGCCGATGTGGCGGTGGGTGCCAAAATGCATATCATGGCAGCTTGTGCCAAAGTTTCGTTGATGTTCTTGAGTGCAAAATAGACTGCCACTCCACCTAAGTATTGTGCTGCCAATAGCCAAATATGAAGCTTGTTGATTTTAATTTCTTTAAGCGATATTCGGCAATAGGTGAAGAATAGCATTATGGCTAATAGAAAAGGTGTAACAGGGGATAATATTGCAATATATTTGTGAAACAAAATGCCAATAGCCATTGCTAATGGCAGGAGGTGCTTCTCTATTGTTTTTTGCATTGTGAAAAGTATGTTGCAAATGTTAGACTATGAATTGATGAAATTATATATTGCTTCATATGTCTCTTGTTTAGCTTTATCAAAATTGTCATTCTCAATAATTATGTCAAACTGCGATGCAAATCCCATCTCATATTCTGCTTTAGCTAATCTGCTTTCAATTACTTCAGGAGTGTCTGTGCCTCGCTTTTCAAGCCTTTCACGAAGAACCTTGATTGATGGTGGCATTATAAAAATACTCAGGGCTCTATCGCCATATATTTTTTTTACATTCAGTCCACCTACACAATCGATATCGAAAATAACATTCTTTCCTTTATCCAAAATTTCATCTACGTTGCTCCGTAGTGTTCCATAAAATCTATCTTTATATACCTCTTCGTATTCTAAAAATTCGTTGTTAGCAATTCTTCTCTTAAACTCTTCACTGCTTAAAAAGAAATACTCTATGCCATGCTGCTCTTCGCCACGAGGTTGTCTATTAGTTGCTGATATCGAAAATTGTAGGTTCAAATCTTCTTTAATCAAATATCTAACAAGCGTAGATTTCCCTGTTCCTGAAGGTGCCGAAAAAATGATTAGTTTACTCATTTTGATATTCTCAGTTTTATACAATTGTTTTCTATCTATAGAGCGTTAAGAATTTGCTCCTTTATTTGTTCTAACTCATCTTTCATTTGCACCACAATTCGTTGCATGTCAAAATCATTAGCTTTAGAACCTAATGTGTTGATTTCACGACCAATCTCTTGAGTAATGAATCCAAGTTTTTTACCTTGAGATTGCTCTTTATTCATCGTTTCTGCGAAATAATCTAAGTGATTGGTAAGTCTTGATTTTTCTTCGTTAATATCTAATTTTTCTACGTAAAAAATCATTTCTTGTTCAAATCTACCGTTGTCATATTCTATGTTTTCTAATTGAGATAGATTGTCCATTATTCGAGATTTTATTTTCTCCAATCTTTGGCTCTCATATGGGTCAATACTAATAAGTAGATTTCTAATGTTTTCGATCTTTTCCGACAAAACATTTCTTATTACTTCACCTTCTTGAGTTCTGAACTTTATTAAATTATCGGTAGCTTCATTTATAGCCTCCTCAATTTTTGTCCACTCATCCTCATCTATTTCCTCTACCTCTTGTTTCATCACTTCAGGCAATCTTATAAGAGTTGTTAGCCAATCAGCTGGTGGATCTACTTTTAGTTCATCTGATAGTTTCTTTATTTCAGCAAAATATTGCTTTACAACCGTATGATCAATCTTTGATGAAACATCCTTTGATATATGCTCAAGATTAAAGGATAGATCAATCTTCCCTCGCTCTAATCTTTTTGCAAGGAGGTTGCGTATTGAGATTTCTTTATCTCGATATATAAGTGGGATTCTTGTATAAAGATCAAATTGCTTGCTGTTAAGCGATTTGATCTCAATCGTTATTTTTCTATTGGGTAGCTCAGCTATTGCTTTGCCATATCCAGTCATTGAATATATCATATCTATAAGTTTTTTACAAAGGTAATTAATTTGGTTGGTTTAATTAAGGACATATAACGAAAAAGCCACCTTGTGGGGTGGCTTTTAAATATATTGCTCTTAGATGAGAGCATGCTATGCATTCTCTGTATCACTTTCGGTAGGCACAATTAATTTGTACCCTTTTCCGTGAATGTTGATGATTTCGATATTTGGTTCGGGTTTCAATAGTTTGCGAAGTTTAGTGATATATACGTCCATGCTTCGAGCATTGAAGTAAGTATCCTCTTCCCAAATCTGTTTCAAAGCATGATTACGCTCCAAGATATCGTTTGCATGCGCACTTAGCAACGCTAATAATTCAGACTCTTTGGTAGTCAACTTAGTTTGTTCTTCACCAATCTGAAGTATTTGCTTTTGAGTATCAAAACTCATGCTACCAAATTTGTAAATTTGTTGCTCCTTAGATTTTTTGCCCTTCACACGGCGAATAATTGCTTCGATACGAAGCACAAGCTCCTCCATACTAAAAGGTTTAGTGATGTAGTCATCAGCACCTGCCTTGAATCCTTCAAGTATATCATCTTTCATGTTTTTAGCAGTCAAGAAAATAACAGGTACCTCTGAGTTTACGCTTCTAATATCTTTTACAAGAGAAACACCATCTTTCTTGGGCATCATCACATCTACAATGCACAAGTCGTACTTAGTTTTTACAAATCCCTTGAATCCAGCCTCTCCATCAGGGAAAAGGTCTGTTTCAAATCCTTTTGCTTGTAGATACTCTCTAAGCAACATGCCTAGGTTCTCATCGTCTTCACATAAAAATAGTTTTAATTTTTCTTCCATATCATTTTTGTGTTATAGTGGGTAAACTAATAATAAATTTTGTTCCTTTATTCAATTCGCTTTCGGCGCGAATTGTTCCATTCAAATCTGTTACAATTTTCTTCACATAAGCTAATCCTAATCCAAAGCCTTTTACATCGTGCAAGTTGCCAGTTGTAACTCTGTAAAACTTGTCAAAAATCTTCTTCACATCCTCTTTTTTCATACCAATACCATTGTCTTCTACCGAAATTAAAATTTTGCTTCCTTCATTACGAGTTCTTATCATCAACATTGGTGGCACTTCTTCTCGCTTATATTTCAGTGCATTGTCTAATAAATTAAACAACACATTGGTAAAGTGCATTTCATCTACATCTATCATCGTGTTGTCGGCTTGCAGGTCAATATCAAGTTTGCCTTCAAATTTTTCTACCTTCAGCACATGAGTATTTGCCACACTTACTATAATATCGTTTACATCTACTTCTTTTATCTTTAGAGTTGTCTTCTGTTTATCAAAAAGCGACATTTGCAATACTTTCTCTACTTGAAAACTCAGGCGCTTAGTCTCATCATTTATCACTCCAGTGACATGCTTAAACACTTCGGGCGATTTTGTAATTGACACATCTCTAAGCATTTGTGATGCAAGTGAGATTGTAGATACTGGCGTTTTCAGTTCGTGGGTCATATTGTTGATAAAATCATTTTTCATTTTCGATAGCATGTTCTGCCTGAACAAATTTGCAATAGTGAAAATGAATGTCACCAAAAGGATTAATGTAAATATCAAAGAGGGCATAAAAAATGAAACTTCGCTATATACGTAATCTTTCTTTGTAGGAAAATAGACTCTCAATTTGTTCAACTTAGATGGTGAGTCGTTTGGGAAAAGAACTTGCGTATAAATTGCCTTTTCCTCCTTATTAGAGAATCCTGGTGATGAATACACAATTTTGTTACTATAGTCCACTACCTGAAAGCTATAAGGTATATTGAGAGCATTGTTAAGAAGCTCCGAGCGAATATACTTATCTAAGTCATAAAAATTGATTCGCTCTTCGATAGGTTCATTACTGGCTCTGTATAATACTTTTAAAATCACTTCATTCAGCAATCCTTGTTCGTAAAGATATCGCTTCGATAGAGATTGTTGCAAATCATAAGAAGTCTTAGATACAGAGCTGGCACTGCCTCTTGGTGATAAAAAAACTCCTCCCTTACTCCCCTGATTAAATATGCTTTGGGTTTGACTTATTTGTTCTATTCTCGTATTCCCATCTTCTTGCATAGTAATGTTGGTTTGAGAGTGTGAAGAGATAGTTCCAGAGTTGCCACTTTGTTGTGAATATTGATTATACCTACTTTCAGATTCCGCCATATCTTCTTCTAAGAATCTCAATGTTTGATCTTGCTCCAAATCTCTTGATACGTTTATCAAACTACGCTTTACCATTTCATTGAACTGATCGGTTCTGACAGACATACTTGTTCTGATATATCTGACTTGAAGAAAAAGCAACGAAAAAAAGGCTATAAACATAACTACTGCTAATAACCAAATAGTTGATTTTTTCATACTTCTCTTTTATTTTTCTTCATTGTTAAATGACAAATATAATATTTTAAAGATCATTTTTAGTTTTCAAATTTAACAAATTAATTCCTCTTTTGTTTAACATTTC
>CAZNRT010000110.1:7366-9011 GCA_964575445.1 uncultured Proteiniphilum sp.
AAAATACCATCCATCTCAAACATTCTCTTCGTGACAGTGGTCAATGCGCTTCTCACTTGTGCTTGTGATACACTTTCGGGTAGCATCTCTTTCCATGCTGCCATTGAAAGTACCTGAAGAGCTCCAGTTCGGTAAGTTAGAGATCTACCAATAGCGGGGAATGTTCCCTCTGGTGATATTAATCGCTCCTGAATTTTGGCATGTCGCTTCAGGCGTTTTTTTGCTACATCAAGCTGAGCCCGATTAGCTATAATGCCTTTATTAGTGCATGCTTCCAATACTTCTACATACATTGGTTGAATCACAAAGCTATTGTAGTAATCGAGTGCAAAGTTTTCTCCATCAGCATACCAGCCATCTCCTATATACCACTCTTCTGTTTTGCGAATACCAGTTGCAATTCTGAAAGCATCGTAAGGCTCATCTATCGACATCAAAAATGTTTCAACAATAGCTGAGAACAGAAGCCAGTTGTTGTAAGGTGGATTTACACGCCTGAGTAAAGAAAATTCTTCGACATATCTTTTTTTGGTTAATTCATCCAATGGTTCCCATAATTGTTTGGGTGCACGAAGAAAGCTCTCAGCTATAAATGCTGCATCCACCAATGGCTGCCCCTCTTTTCTCCATAGCAAATAATCAGGACTTTGGGGATCTACAGCATGTGCATAACTATCTAATGCCCACTTTCGAAGCTGTTTTCGTTGCACTCCTTCGGGTGTGTCGTCGTCAGGTAGTGATAGCCATGGTGCAACTCCAGTCATTAGCCTGCCGAACGCTTCCATATATGCTAAATCATTGTTTCTGTTCCATGACGGATTAAATTCAACATTCATATTTTTCTTTAACTCGCCTTTTGCCATATTGCTCAAAATTGGTTTGGCAATTTTATAGAGAGTGTTGGCAGTAAACTCACGGTCTGAGATTTCTTTTTTCAAAGGTTTTGCTGCAAAAGATGCCAATGAAAAAACAACTAAAAAGATAATGGTACTAATTTTATACATTTTGCTCTACAATTTAATTTTTTGTGCAAATATACAAAATGACGGAAAGACTTCATCTATCTGGTATAAGACTTTCTAAACAAAGAAAATATTTAGGTATATATATATTGGAATTTGGTGTTTGTATGCAAATAAAAAATGCACCCAATAATTGAGTGCATTTTATTTATTGATTTATAAGTAATGTGTATATTACTCAGCAGCGTTCTCTTCTGAAGTTTCAGTAGTTGCTTCTTCTTCTTCAGTGCTTGCCTCTTCTACTGGATTATTCGCAGCTTCCAATTCAGCCTTTTTCTTAGCAATTGCTTCGGCTTTAGCTTTGTTAGCAGCTTTTTCAGCTTCAAATCGAGCTTTTTCTTCTGCACGAATAGCATCCTCAGTCGAGTTTTTTATTTTGTCAGCTTCTTGTATCTTGCTATTTTTCCAAGCATCAAATTTCTTTTCAGCTTCAGCTTGATCAAAAGCTCCTTTAGCTACTCCACCCAAAAGGTGTTTCATTAATAATACACCTTCGTCTGATAAAATGTTACGAACGGTGTCGGTGGGTTGAGCACCTACTTGCAGCCAATACAAAGCTCTGTCGAAATCTAAAGTGATTGTAGCAGGATTTGTGTTCGGATTATATGAACCTATCCTTTCAA
>CAZNRT010000111.1:0-8966 GCA_964575445.1 uncultured Proteiniphilum sp.
ACAAACTTGTTTCGATAACTTTCATACTTCGAAAACCATTCAAACAAACTTGTTTGGATTTGGAAAACTTAGAGTAATTGCTCAAATAAATATTGCAAATTACTTATACCTTGCCCATTTGAACATCTCCTTTATGGTAACCTTCTTTCCATACATCAATATTCCAACACGATATATCTTTGCTGCAAAACGTGAGATAATAATAAAAGTGCCAAACAACAAAGCTATAGACAAGAGTTTTTCCCAAAGGGGGATTCCAAATGGAATACGCACCATCATCACAATGGGCGAACTGAAGGGTATTAGCGATGCCCAAAATGCTAATGGACCATCGGGGTTTTCGATACTATATATACCCGCAAAAAATGCAAAGATAATGATAAGAGTAACTGGCAGAGTGAACTGCGAAACATCCTCATCGCTATCAACAGCCGAGGCAAACATTGCAAAAATAGATGCATAAAGGATATAGCCGCCTATAAAATATATTAGAAAATAAAACCCAATCTCAAACCAATTGACACTCATAATGTTTTCCATAGCTTTAGCAATATCCGCATTTGAGATTCCTTGAGTGGTAGTCATCATTGCCACAGACTGCTCTGGCATAGTTATAAACATTGCCACTATGCTAAACAAAGCTCCAGCAAGCAATCCCCATATTAGTAATTGAGTTATGCCCACAAGCCCCACTCCAATTATTTTGCCTGTAAGCAACTTAACTGGCTTGATAGAAGACACCATCACCTCCACGATACGACTTTTTTTCTCTTCAAGCACACTTTGCATCACCATACTGCCATACATTAGAATAAACATATATATCAGAACCGTAAAAGCCATCCCGATAATTGTAGCCATAGCAGTTGATGATTCGGCAACATTTCCATCGCCAGACATTCTCATTGTTTTGAGTGACACTTCACCACCCTCTTTGATAATCGACCTAACATGATTGATAGCCTCAGAGTTGATTTGATTTTGTACTGTAAGCTCATCCAATCGCTGTTGAACAACCTTCTCATTGAGGGCACGCTCAATCAGCGATTGCAAGTCAGAAGGAGCTTGCTTTTCCGACAATATCGATACCGATTTGGGTCTTTTGCTCAAATCGTCAGTAATTTGTAGTATTGCAAATAGGTCTTTTCCAAGTTTCTCTTCAGCGTCATTTCGCTCGGGCGAATCAATTATCTGAAATGTGTATCTATCGGTTGACTTTAGCAATGGCGCATATATTCCAGTATTGTCGATAACTGCAATATTTTTTACTCCTTTATCGTTGATAGAGGCTAACCACAACGGTAGAAAAGACATGGCGACCATCAGAAATGGCATCAGGAGGGTAAGAATAATAAATGATTTCTTCTTTACTCGTGTAAGATATTCTCGCTGTATAACTAAGCTTAATGTATTCATATTTGATTAAAAGTGTTTGATATAGATTGCTAATTCAATACTATATTAGTTTTAAGGTTTTACAGTTTTGATGAAAACATCATTCATCGTGGGCATCTCTTCCTCGTAGCTAACGACATTATAATAATCGAAAATAAATTTTGCCAGTTCATTATTCTCAATTGGCAGTTCCTTTCTAAGTCGGATATCAGTATATTCGTGATATCTCTCTTGAGACAACAGAGTGAAAGTTGGATGATCGATATCAAAAGAGCTACCGTGTATTCTAAATTTAAAAATTCCTGGACTATATTCTTTTCTTATATCATACACCTTGCCCTTTAGTACAACTTCCGATTTATTTATCAATGCTATATTGTCACACAATTCCTCTACTGACTCCATGTTATGAGTAGAAAGTATTATGGTTTTCCCCTCATCTTTTAATCTCAGCATCTCATTTTTTATTAGCTCAGTATTTACGGGGTCAAATCCGCTAAAAGGCTCATCAAATATAAGCAGGTCGGGATTGTGAATAACTGTGGATATAAACTGCACCTTCTGTTGCATACCCTTCGACAGCTCCTCCACTTTCCTATTATACCAATCCATTATATCAAATCGCTTGAACCAAATCATCAGCTCTCGATGAGCATCTTTTTTGGACAAACCACGCAATTGGGCAAGATACATGGCGTGTTCGCCAACTTTCATTTTGCGGTACAATCCACGCTCTTCGGGCAAGTACCCAATATTTAATACATCAGCATTAGTGGAAGCTCTGCCATCTATCATCACCTCGCCACTATCTGGAGCAGTGATGCGAGTTATAATTCTTATAAGAGTAGTTTTGCCCGCTCCATTTGGTCCCAGCAATCCAAATACAGTGCCTTTGGGCACCTCAATACTAACCTTATTAAGTGCAAGATGGTTTGAGTATTGCTTAACAACATCTTTGGTTTTTAGATACATAATTTAATTTATTTCTCAGATTGATTGAGTTACTTCAGCATCATCAAATAGATGAGTGCAGTAATTTATTATTATCTTTTTATTTTATGAATAAGTAGTCTTTTTCTTTACGCTAATATTTTAGCACAATCCTCTCGCCTAATCTTTTTGCTAATATCATCTTGAGATCCTGCAAATCTTTTAGCTCTGTCATTAACGCCATAATATTAGACTCGTTAGCTTTTTTGATATTATCTTTCACAGTTTTTATTTTTTGCATTACATAGGCATTCTTCAGTTCAGTAGTAGCTCTTATAACAAGCTTGTCTAACGAGTTGCGCTCTCGCAATCTTGAGCTCTTATCATTCTCTCGCTCACCAATTGCCCTTGCATGAATTTTACTGAGTTGATATGGATCACTCACAAGATCTACCGCCATGTGACTAATATCGGCATCTGCATTATTGACAAAATGTTTTATTGTATCAAACGCATCATCGCCAAGTTTGTTGCAAGCCTCTTCATATATTTTGCGGTATGTTTCATTATAAAAGAATGAATCACCATCGAATAAAAATGAATCTCTCGTCAAATCAGATTTTATCACCTCTATTACCGAAGGACCATGCTCGTTAACAACCTCTACCTCCACACTTTTTCCATCTACCATACGATTCTCTACATCATATTTTATAAATATTGGCAGCTTACCATAACGAATAATATACCGTATTAGTTCGCGCTCATAGTGATAGTAAGGGTTAGTTGCTTGAGCAACAGTTTTAATATTTAAATTAGCATTTACATTAGGGGCAGCCGCTTGAAATGCGTTAGAGGTAGCAACGGTTTGAGAATCTATCTTTGCTTGATCATCATTTTGCTTGTCAAATCTTCTACGTCTAATCTTGTTTATGGCAGATATCAGCACCTCCTCTCGTGTGCCAAATATTATAGCAGTGTCTTTTATATACAGAGAACGCTTGATAGCATCAGGAATAAGAGATATACTCTCAACGATATTATTTATTAATCCCGATCTTTTAATCGGATCATCGCCAACTTCGTCAAGCAACAGTTGAGTTTTGAATCGGATAAAATCCTGCTCGTTGGCTTCAATATATTTATTAAACTGTTCGGCATTTTGTTTGCGAGCAAAAGAATCTGGATCTTCACCTTCGGGAAGCAATACAACCCACACATTCATCCCCCTCTCCAACAGCAAATCAATACCACGCAATGCAGCAGTTATCCCGGCTTTATCTCCATCATACAAAACAGTGATATTCTCCGAAAACCTACGAATCATATTTATCTGTCCCTGAGTGAGTGCCGTTCCAGAAGAAGAAACAACATTCTCCACACCAGCTTGATGCATCGACAAAACATCAGTATAACCCTCCACCAAGAAGCATTTATTGGCTTTTACAATGGCACTCTTTGCATAATAAATGCCGTATAGCTCCTTGCTCTTCGAGTATATTTCACTTTCAGGAGAATTGACATATTTGGCAAGTTTCTCAGCTTTTTTCAATATGCGCCCACCAAAGGCAACAACCTTTCCAGACAAAGTGTGAACAGGGAAAATAACCCTACCCCTAAATCTATCGTAAACCTGGCTATTATTCTCACCTCCACCAACCAATCCAGTTTTTAAAAGATACTCCTGCTTGTATCCAGATCGTAAAGCTTCATTAGCAAATGCATTGCGCTCATCCAAACTATATCCGAGTTCAAATTTTTTTATGATATCATCTCTAAAGCCTCGCTCTTTGAAATAGCTCAAACCTACGGATTTGCCTTCGTGACTTTCATGAAGAGTTCTAACAAAATAATCCCTCGCAAACTCATTAAGTATAAACATACTTTCTCGGTCACTTTGCGCAAGCCGTTCTTCGTCAGTATATTCCTTCTCAACAACTTCAATATTATATTTCTTTGCTAAAAACTTCAGTGCTTCGGGATACGACAATTGCTCATGTTTCATTATAAAATGAACTGGCGAACCACCAGTGCCACAAGAAAAGCACTTGCATAGATTCTTGGCTGGAGAAACATAAAAGGAGGGAGTTCTATCTTCGTGAAAGGGGCACAGCCCAACAAAGTTGACACCTCGACGACGAAGTGTAACAAAATCAGATACAACCTCAACTATTTGAGCTGCATCATGTATCTTAGCTACGGTTATTTGATCTATCATTTTTACAATCACGAAATTAGACAAATTATTCGTTAATTCTATTTAATGTAGAAATAAAATATTACTTTTGCAAAAGGAGAAGCTTTAACTTTAACAAATAAATACAACTTAAAATGGATACTATTAATTGGTCAGATCTATCATTTGGTTACATTAAAACGGACTATAATATTAGGTCTTATTTCAAAAATGGAGAATGGAGCACACCAGTAGCCGAAACATCTGAGTATTTGAATCTACACATGGCAGCTACTTGTTTACACTACGGTCAGGAGGCATTTGAAGGAATGAAAGCCTTTAGAGGGAAAGACGGCAAGATTCGTGTTTTTAGAATGCGAGACAATGCGGAAAGACTTCAATCATCATGCCGTGGAATATTGATGCAGGAACTACCAGTTGAGCGTTTTGAAGAAATGGTGCAGATGGCAATAAAAAAGAATGAGCGATTTGTTCCGCCATACGATAGTGGAGCATCGCTATATATCCGTCCATTATTGATTGGCACAAGTGCACAAGTTGGTGTTAGCCCCGCTATAGAATACACCTTTTTGATTTTCGTCACTCCTGTTGGTCCCTATTTCAAAGAGGGCTTCAAACCAACTCCTATGGTTATTCTGAGAGAATATGATCGCGCAGCACCTCAGGGCACTGGCACATTCAAAGTGGGTGGCAATTATGCTGCAAGCCTTACTGCTGGCGATAAAGCCAAGAAGTTAGGATATTCAGCAGTTCTATATTTAGATGCGAAAGAAAAGAAATACATTGACGAATGTGGTCCTGCCAACTTCTTTGGCATCAAAGACAACACATATGTTACCCCAAAATCCGAATCAATACTTCCATCTATTACTAATAAAAGCTTGATACAACTGGCAGAAGATATTGGATTGAAAGTTGAACGACGTCAAGTATCAGTAGAAGAATTAGCAACTTTCGAGGAGGCTGGTGCTTGTGGCACAGCGGCAGTAATTAGTCCTATATTGCGAATTGATGATTTATCGGAAGACAAATCATATCAGTACTGCAAAGATGGAAAGGCTGGTCCTATTTCTGAAAGACTATATAACAAACTACGTGCAATTCAATATGGAGATGAGCCCGACACACACAGTTGGGTAACCATAGTAGAGTAATGCAAATTATATACTAATAGTTACAAAGGAGACTGAATATTTTTTTCAGTCTCTTTTTTTTGCGTCCTTTGCATTCATAAAGACTCACAGTTTTAGAACAGGATATTAGAAAATCATTCACAATAAAGAATATGAGAATAACATCAACAAAAACGCTGATATTTGCGATAGCAACTCTATTAGCTTTCATATCATGCAATCAAAATAACAAAAAAGATAGTAGCAGCGAAAAACTTACAATAGGAGTCATGGCATCTATGGATTATCTACCTTTGGCAGTGGCACAGGATAGAGGATACTTTGCTGACAACGACTTGGAGGTAGTTATCCAAAAGTTTTATTCGGCTAACGAGAGAGATGCAGCCCTTCAAAGCAACAACTTAGACGGAACTATATTAGACTATACTGGAGGTGCAATTCAAGTGGCTGGCGGAATAGCAATAAAGTTTACTTCACAATGCGATGGCACCTTTGATATGATTGTTGCGAAGGAAAGTGGCATTGAGAATGTAAGCCAACTAAAGGACAAAAAGATTGCAGTGTCTCGAAATACTGTTATAGACTTTTGTACCGATTTAGCTTTAGCAAGATATAATATGACATCTAACGATGCAGAATTAGTTGAGATAAACAAAATACCACTTAGATTGGAAATGCTCAACAACTCAAAGATAGATGCAACCATGCTGCCCGACCCATTTAGCACAATTGCCAAGAGTGAAGAAAATAGAAGTATAATAAGTATGGACCAACTTGGGATACACGTTACAGGGATAGCCTTCCATCAGAGCACTATTGACAATAACGCTGAGGCAATCATAAAGCTATACGATGCCTACAACAAAGCAGTAGAAGATCTACTTACCGAACCCCTTTCAAATTTCAATGAGATACTTATAAAAGAGATTGGAGTGCCCTCTCAATTGGTCTCAAACATAACTCTACCATCATATTCTAAGGCAATACTTCCTCAAGAGAGTGACCTACAGGAAGTAGAAAGATGGTTGAAACAAAAGAAACTTGTTCCCATTGATTTTGATATAAACTCTATCGTCGAAACCCAAATATTAAAGTAGAGCCACACATCATGCTATCAATAAATAATCTATCAGTAAGTATCGGCAAAAACCTTATTTTGGATGATATATCATTCAAAATATCGACTGGCGACATATTAGCTGTTGTAGGACCTTCGGGTTGTGGCAAGTCCACGTTATTAAATATTCTTAGTGGAATAATAAAACAGTATGATGGCGAGGTAACACTCAACGGCACATCACTACACAATCATTCTTTCAGATGTGGATATGTGCCCCAGACATTAGGCTTGCTCCCTTGGAAAAAGGTGCATAGCAACATACTACTACCGTATAAAATTGATAAGAGCCTAAAGATAAACAATAGAGAAGTAGAAGATATTATCAATGAATTAGATATTGCAAACCTCATCCATCGCTATCCATCTCAGCTGAGTGGTGGGCAAAAACAAAGAGTGGCTTTAGCAAGAGCCTTCTTGTCTAATCCAGAGCTGCTATTAATGGACGAACCATTTTCGGCATTAGACAATCTTACATCAGAGATATCAAGAAACCTATTTCTCAAAATTTGGAATAAATATAAAACCACTACTATACTCACCACTCACAACTTAAACGAAGCAGCCACATTGGGAAAGTATATCCTCATTTTTAGCCAATCTCCAGCCAAGGTGATGCTTTTTATTGAAAATCCATTTTTCAATATGGGCGAGGAAGCATATAATGAGAATTTTCACACGTTCGTAAAACATCTCAAGGAGATGCTTCACAATAGCTATCCCCACAACTCAAATATATTAAATAAGTGAAAGATGAGATTCAAACTTCCTAAATCAATGAAGCTGCTTTTTGCTGGTCTTGTCTCTTTCAACCTAATTTGGTGGATTGTAGCAATAATATTCCAAAACAAAGCACTGCCAAATCCAATCGATGTCTATTCAACGCTTCCATCCACAATGGCAGATGGTATGTTAGGGCATAGCCTCTCAAGCTTCAGAAGAATTATTTACGGAACATCTATTTCATTATTTATTGCTCTTTTGGTTGGTATTCTAACTGGTTTAAGCAAACGAGCCAACAGATTGCTCAATCCTCTTCTCTATCTATCATATCCTATACCCAAATTAGCCTTGCTCCCAATTGTGATGATTGTTTTTGGGATTGGCGAAACCACAAAAGTGGTGATGATTATTCTCATAATAGTATTTCAATTAACAATTTCAATTCGAGATTCAATTCGTCATATAAACAAAGAGAACTTCTATGTGCTAACCTCTCTTAGAGCATCCAACTGGCAATATATTAGCCACGTAGTTATACCTGGAGTTATGCCCGACGTACTGTCAGCTCTAAGAGTTACAGTGGGTATTGCCACCTCGGTTCTGTTCGTGACAGAGACATTTGGTACAGACAAGGGGTTAGGTTTTTTTATAGTAGATGCATGGATGCGAATAGACTATCTCACAATGTATGCTGGGATAGTGATGATTTCATTAATCGGATTCTTGCTGTTTATAATAATAGATATTATAGATGCCATCTTTTGTAAATGGAACAAAATTAGAGCAAGATAGTAATTGGGGTCATTTCTCTCTCCACTCTCTGAAAGGATGAATAGAAAGGAATGAATTGTAGTAGCGCACGTTGCCAGTGACCTCATCTCCCAACCAATCAGGCTTCTCGAATGGCTCATCCTCACTCTTCAATTCCACCTCAGCAAGAAGCAACCCCTCATTATCACCATAAAACTCGTCAACCTCAAACACATGGCTGCCAACCTGAACAAGAAACCGTCGCTTATCAATAATAGCATCTTCACACAGATTTAGCATCTCCTCAGCATCGGCAACAGGTATTTCGTACTCCCACTCGTTGCGAGTAATACCCCCTTCTTTCGCAATAGATTTAATGGTGATAAATGCATCATCGCCACGCACTCTAATTCGCACAACATTAGTTCCAGACAATGTCAGATATCCCTGCTTTATTGGATAGCTCTTAAATGATTTTGATTTAAACTCACCATCTACCAAAAACTTTCTCTCTATTTCTAAGCCCATAATATTTATTGATGTTTGTTCTTATTTTTGTTGCGTAAGAGATACATAACTAACATATAATATGATGCATCTTACAAAAGCGTTAAATTACAAAATGTTTATCAGAGTAATGCTATTTGACACATTTATTTAAACTCTTGATGCAACATTGCGTAGATATTTGCCAGTCTAAACAGAGAGGATTTTATATCCA
>CAZNRT010000112.1:0-8956 GCA_964575445.1 uncultured Proteiniphilum sp.
TTACTTATTTATCATCAATGGAAAATCAAAATAACGACAACCAGATTCAAATAGAATTAACTGAAGATATTGCTCAAGGAACATATTCAAATTTAGCAATTATCTCTCATTCATCTTCCGATTTTATCTTAGACTTTGTACGTATAGTTCCAGGAGTACAAAAAGCAAAAGTAAAATCACGTATTATTCTCACACCTGAGCATGCCAAAAGACTGCTATCTGCTCTAAGTGATAATATAGATCGATTTGAGAAAATGAACGGAACAATAAAAATAAACAACAACGACATACCTGGATTTCCACCACCAATAGGCGGAATGGGACAAGCTTAACACCCTTAAGCATCAAAAACAAACAATAATCACACAGACAACATTTATGACTACAGAAATTAAGAAAGCAGAAAAATTCAATTGGTTTAAAATGTTTTGGGATGGCTTCACCTCTATGTCTAAACAAAGCAGAACTCTATGGATAATAGTTATCGTAAAGCTTATTGTCATGTTTGCAATTCTCAGACCTATCTTTTTTCCTGATTTCCTAAAATCCCAATCAAAAGATAAAGAAGGACAATATGATTACGTTCGCGAACAAATGATAGAAAGATCACAACAAGACAAAGACAATACAATTATAGATTAATAAAAATAAAAATAAAATCATATGGATTTATTATTAAATGCTACTGTTAATTGGTCGAGAGGTCAATTTGCTTTAACTGCAGGCTATCACTGGATTTTTGTTCCAATCACAATTGGATTAGCAGTAATCATGTCTGTTATGGAAACAATATATGTAAGAACAGGCGATGAAAAATGGAAAAAAACAGCCAAGTTTTGGCAGTTGATATTCGGAATCAACTTTGCTATTGGCGTGGCAACAGGTATCATCTTAGAATTTCAATTTGGCACAAACTGGTCAAATTATAGTCTATTCGTAGGAGATATATTTGGTGCACCCTTAGCTATTGAAGGAATTGTTGCATTCTTCTTAGAGTCAACCTTTATTACGATCATGTTTTTTGGATGGAATAGAGTTAGCAAGAAAATGCACTTAGCCTCTACTTGGTTAGTAACGTTGGGTGCCACACTTTCGGCATTTTGGATTTTGGTTGCCAACGCATGGATGCAATATCCTATAGGAATGGAATTTAATCCAGAAACGATGCGTAACGAAATGGTTGATTTTTGGGCAATAGTACAGTCGCCAGTTGCAACAAACAAATTCCTTCACACAGTTACCTCATCATGGGGAGTTGGAGCAGCATTTGTTACGAGTATAAGTATGTGGTATCTAATTAAAAAAAGAGATCAAGAATTTGCTTTGAGGAGCATACTTGTTTCATCAATTTTTGGATTTTTTGCTTTCGTAATAGTAGCAGCTACAGGTGATGGCTCAGCTTACGAGGTCACACAAAAGCAACCGATGAAACTTGCAGCCATGGAGGGTCTTTACGAAGGCAAAGAGGGTGCTGGATTAGTTGCCATTGGCTTGCTTAACCACAAAAAGGAGAAATATAATGACGATGTTGACCCATATATCTTTAAAATGGAGATACCCAAACTTCTTTCATTAATGGGATATAGAAACATCAACGCATTTGTACCTGGAATAAAAGACATTGTGGATGGAGGATACACCTTGCCAGATGGAACAACAGCTCTTTCATTTAAAGAAAAGCGAGAAATAGGATTAACCGCACATAAGGCGTTGGCAGATTTTCAGCAGGCAAAGAGTGAAGGCAGAGATACCGATGCTGCTAATTTCGAGAAAATCATTCAAGACAACTATAGCTATTTTGGATATGGCTTCTTAGAAAAAGAAGAAGATATGATTCCAAATGTTCCTCTTACATTTTACACATTCCACGTAATGGTAATGATTGGAGGATATTTTATCCTGTTTTTTGCCGTTATATGGTATTTGCACAGAAAGAAAAAATTAGAATCAATGACTTGGCTACAGCACGTAGGTTTGTGGAGTCTTGGGTTAGCTCTTATTGCCACACAATTCGGTTGGGTGGTAGCAGAAGCTGGACGTCAACCATGGACTATCCAAGATATCTTGCCCGTTCAAGCTGCTGCATCTGCGGTACCCGCTGCAAATGTCAAAACCACCTTCTTTATGTTTGCATTCCTCTTCTCAATTCTCCTTATTGCTGAGATAATGATTATGGTGAAACAAATCAAGAAAGGTCCTGAAAAATAATCATCAAGCTGTGTATAAACTATTAAAACAAACGAATTATGATAACATACGATTTCTTACAAAACTACTGGTGGTTTATAATATCGCTTCTCGGGGGAATATTGGTATTCTTACTCTTCGTTCAAGGGGGGCAGTCGATGCTCAACTCGATATCAAAAACAGAAGATGAAAAGAGCCTCGTCTTAAATGCTTTGGGACGAAAATGGGGATTTACATTCACCACACTTGTGGTATTTGGGGGAGCATTCTTTGCATCTTTCCCTCTTTTCTATGCCACAAGCTTTGGTGGAGCATATTGGGTGTGGATGCTACTACTTTTCTCTTTTGTAGTGCAAGCCGTATCTTTCGAGTTCGGGTCGATGCCCAACAACTTCCTTGGACCAAAGACATATCGTGGCTTCCTATTCTTTAATGGAGTAGTTGGAACTTTTATCTTAGGTGTAGCTGTGGCAACATTCTTCACTGGATCTGAGTTCACAATCAATAAAATAAACTTGGTTACTTTCGCAAACGGAGGCAACACTATGAGTGGCTGGGATAATCCACTACACGGGCTTGAAGCATTGGGGAATTTAAGAAACTGGACATTGGGATTAGCAGTTCTGTTCTTAGCCCGAACTCAAGCATGCCTTTTCTTTATCCATAGATTAGACCACAAAATACTTCAAGAAAGAGCAAGAAGATACACTTTGCTAAACGGTATTCCTTTTCTTGTATTTTTTCTTACATTTTTAATCTGGACATTAGTATCGGATGGATATGCGGTTAATCCAGATACTAAAGAAATTTTCAAGGAGTCATTCAAGTATATGAATAATTTCATTGAAATGCCAATTATCTTAGTACTATTCTTACTTGGCGTTATATCAGTGCTTTGGGGAATATTCGCAACGGCATTTAAAAAGTCTTACAATAATGGAATTTGGTTTTCAGGTGCGGGTACAATAGTAACAGTTACCATGCTTTTATTAGTAGCAGGATACAACAACACATCTTTTTATCCCTCATACACTAATTTGCAAAGCTCACTAACAGTACAAAACGCTTCTTCAAGTGAGTTTACATTAAGTGCAATGGCAATTGTGTCACTACTTGTTCCATTTGTAGCAGGATATATTTTCTACGCATGGAGGGCACTTGAGGGCAAGAGATTAAGCCTTGAAGATGCACATGATGATGGTGGATATTAACTGAATATTACACACATAAAATGAAAAGAGGAGAACCCCACAGTTCTCCTCTTTTCATTTTGATTTCATCTCTAATGTTTCGCTATTTACTCTTAGCTGCGTATTCAAAATTATAGATCTGCATACCAGTCAATGTCTTCAAATGCAATTTAAAATTAATTGGCTGACTATTATTAGTCTTTAAAGAGGTGAGCGAGAATGATAGATACATTTTTTTATAAAATCCTGGTGGGTCATCATTTTTAGAGTGTATGAAATAAAGATTTACATCTTCTGAGCTAACGCTTTGCAACAAATCTACTATGTGAGCTTTGTCATAAAATTCAACATCTAAAATCATATTAAGATAATCTCCCCCCACCCATACACTTTGCATTTTCACTGCATCATTCTGGATTGATTCTATATTGTCTCTTTTCTTGATTTCGCCAGTATAAATATCTGAGATAGAATTAATCTTGATAGAGTCTCCGTCAAGAGGAGTATAATTAATAATAACCCTCTGCCCCGCTTTTCCTGCATAGGTAGATTGATTATGTGGCACGAGCACTCTATAATTATCTAAAACAAAGACCAAATCTCCAAAAGGTCTTTCAACTGTTGCAAACTCCAAGAAGAAATCATCTATACGTGCCTGATCCTTCTCACAGCTTACTGCGAGAACTAACATCAATAACAAAAATGCGATATAAATTCTTCTCATTTTAGAACAACAATCTCTGTCTAACTATTATTATTTACTGAACAGAAAGATAATTTACTACTGTATTGGCATACATTTCAATAATTTTACTGCGTAGAAAATCATTGTCTTTATTAAGCAATTCGACCTTATCTACTTGTTGGTCAAGATATTTTTTAAAGTCTTCTGCTTCCCTTTCACTATACTTATCGGCAAACTGAGGCGTACCCATCATCATATCATAGGCAACCCAATTGATAGGAAAAAAATGATAGTTTTTAAATATTTCAGTATCTATTATTTTAGCCGTCTGACTCAATACTTCGGTTCGTTCAGATTCATTCTCGATACTGGAAAGTACATTATTAATTGGATTTCCAAAACTAAACACTACTCGACCCTTATAACCTGATATCCCAGTGCCCATATTCTCAATATCATCTGCTTGACTTTTCATATGATCAGGATTATCTCTTTTCTGCTGAAACTCCTTTGCCTTGAGATAATCACAAGGATCATATTCATATGACAGAGCGAGTGGCACAATATTCAATGCTTGCAATGCTTTAGAAGGCACAGCTCTATTGTATAAAGTGAGCATTTTCAATAAACTTGTTTGAGTTCTATCATTTGAATCTTTAGCCCTACCCTCACGCTGGGCAAGCCAGATAGATTGGTTTCTCCTATTTATAGTATCATAAATATATTCTGACAGCAGCTTTGAGGTAGCAAGCATTTCTCTCACTGAAACTTTTCGTTTCACAATGAAGCTTTTATTTAATCTCACCAAATCTGTGATCCAAGAATAAATAAGTAAATTATCTCCGATAGCAATCTCGGATGTCTCCATGTCATTATCAAAAAACATAATATTTAAGAAAGCAGCATCCAGCACAATGTCACGGTGATTTGATATATATAAGTGGGGCTTTTCTTTATGATAACTTTCAACACCGTTGAGATATAAACCATTTGTTGTCTTTCCAATAATCTGTTTCATAAAGGGGTATATTATATTTCGTTGGAAATCATATACCGTATTACATGACAGCATAGCTTTGGAAAATAAATCCCAAGTCAAAGGTTTTAATATAGGTTCAACGGCTTTTCTGAAGTTTGTATCACTAAGTAATTTTTCAATATATGATTTTACTTCATTATCATTAACGGGACGAATATCGTCAAAGTTTTGTAGTTTAAATCTATCCATAGTGTTTATATTTAGCAGTATTTATCAACATATTTGGCAACATCACTTTTTCTTTGAATACTCATATTCAATGATATCGGTCATCACCTCACTAATATCTAATCCAGCTGCCTCTATTTGTTGTGGAATAAAACTTGTATCTGTCATTCCAGGCGTTGTGTTCACTTCAAGAAGAATTGGCTCATTATCTGAAATTATGAAGTCGGCTCTGATAATACCTTTAGCATCCACCAATTTGTAGATTCTCTCGGTCTGTTGCTGAATTTTTGTAGCAATCTTATCAGGAATTCGAGCTGGAGTTATTTCCTCT
The DNA here is from genome assembly GCA_964575445.1 of uncultured Proteiniphilum sp. Classification (GTDB taxonomy): domain Bacteria; phylum Bacteroidota; class Bacteroidia; order Bacteroidales; family Dysgonomonadaceae; genus Petrimonas. The sequence goes on from CAZNRT010000112.1 coordinate 5,601, forward strand.
ACTTCCCCCTTATACTTTGCATTATAATCGAAAAACTCGTTCTTTGTTACAACTTCTGTCAGCGGTAAATGTTGAAATCCATTACGACCCTCATAACATCCACATGTGACTTCAATACCCGAAATAAAACTTTCAATAATAACTTCAGGTGCCTCTTCAAATGCCTCTTCAATAGCAAATGCCAATTGCGATAGTTCCTTAACCTTGGTAGTTGCAAAACTTGAGCCACCAGCATTTGGCTTTACAAAGAGAGGCAGCCCCAACTTTGTGACAACTGATGATGGTTCATACTTATCCTTTGGTCGCAAAACTATTGATGATGCTACTTTAAAGCCAAAGGTTTTTAAGAAGCTATTGCAAATAAATTTATTAAATGTGAGAGCTGAAGCTAATACACCACAATTAGAATATGGAATCCCAATCATATCTAAATAACCCTGCAACAGACCATCCTCACCTGGCGTGCCATGGATAGTGATGTATGCAAAATCAAATGCAACTTGCTCACCATCAATTGTGAAGCTAAAATCGTTTTTATTTATATTTATAAATTCTCCATTAAGCTCAACCACCCAATCATCAGCATCTATCTTTACCTTATATGTATTGTATCTACTTTTATCTATAAATGAATAGATTCCCGCTGCGCTCTTCTCCGAAACTTCCTTTTCGGATGAATACCCGCCCCAAACAATAGCGATATTTTTTTTCATTCGTTTTATTTACAGTTAAATTATTTGATTCTAATCAATGCAAAATTAATAATGGCATAATTTTGTATTTAATAAATTGGTACTTAAAAATCTTCTCTTGCTGAGACATATGTGCGCCACCGTTCAACTACCCTTTCTATATCATCAGGCAGATTATATTCAAAAATCATCTCCTCTTTGGTATGAGGATGTATAAACCCAAGTGTTTGTGCATGCAAACATTGTCGTGGACAAATTGAAAAACAATTGTAAACGAACTGTTTGTATTTTGCAAAATTAGTGCCCCTCAACACTTCATTACCACCATAACGCTCGTCATTAAACAGAGTGTGCCCAATGTGTTTCATATGAACCCGTATTTGGTGTGTTCTACCTGTCTCCAAAGAACATTCGACAAGAGAAACATAACCAAAACGTTCTAAAACTTTATAATGTGTGATTGCTGGCTTACCTTGGCTTCCATCCTCAAAGACATTCATAAGTAGTCTATTCTTATTATCTCTACCAATATTTCCCTCTATTGTACCCTCATCTTTCTCTACATTCCCCCAAACTAAAGCAACATACTTACGCTTAGTGGTTTTATTAAAAAACTGCATTGACAAGTGAGTCTTAGCATCATCAGTTTTGGCTATTAGTAGAAGTCCCGAAGTATCTTTATCAATGCGATGCACAAGTCCCAAGCGTGGGTCGGTCATGTCCATTCCATGCTCATGTTTGAGATGATAAGCAATGGCATTGACTAATGTGCCGGTATAATTTCCATGACCTGGATGTACAACCATGCCTGGAGCTTTATTGATAACCATAAGATAATCATCTTCATATACAATATCGAGAGGAATATTTTCAGGGATTATTTCAAGCTCTCTACGTGGTCGATCCATTACAAGTGATACAACATCAAGTGGTTTCACTTTATAACTTGCCTTTACTGGAATATTATTCACCAATATACAATTGGCTGAAGCTGCTTGTTGAATACGATTGCGAGATACACCCTCTATTCTAACAGACAGAAATTTATCGATACGCATCAAACCTTGTCCTTTATCAGCAACAAATCTATGATGTTCATACATTTTCTGTTCTAATAACTCTGCTGACAATATATCCTCTTCATCAGATAGATCGTCTATACTATCAAAAATACTATCTTGCTTCACTTTCATTTAAAAAAAAGAATCATCCATTTTAGACCCTTTTGAGTCTGTATTCTTCTTGGTTGTTGAATTATCGTTATCTATAGAGGGATGTGTTAGAAAATCATCATTGACATCCAAAGAGTCAGTGCCAACATTAGATGTGCCAACTATTAATCTGATTGGTTGCCCTAATGGCACCATCTCGTCATTCTTCAACCTCCTACCCTTATATTCAACTGACAACACTATACCGCTATATTGAGCAGGTTTTTCAACAATTTCAATATCTGTAAAACCAATAGAATTGAGAAGAGAAATTGCCTGACGGGAAGAGTAATCGACTAAGTCTGGAATCGCAATTTGTTGCGGACTGTATGAATATATAGTAATGTAAATGTTTCTTCCTTCTTTCACTTTATTAGAAGGCTTAGGAGTTTGTTCGATAATTGAACCCGATACAGCCCCCATTTTGTATATAGAATCTATTATCTGCACACTCAACCCTTTTGACATCAACAATGCCTCCGCCTCTTCAGCTTGCAAGCCTTTTAAATCTGGAACGATCACGTTATTACCATGTCGAGTATAAATATTCATAAATAGCAATGTCAGAATTATCAATAATACACCAACAACTCCAATGCCAATTATATTAAAGATAATGCTATCTGAAAGTAACTTTTTCTTATTAATCTTGCTCATATATAGTTTATTTGCATTTTACGACAAAAATACAAAAAATAATCATGTTGAGATGTTTTATGTTTAAAGAGTTGGGGAAAAGCTCAAAGAGAAAGAGACGAAAAAGAAGTATGTATAACAAGAAAGCAGAAATATGAATTTCATATTCCTGCTTTCCTCTATAAGTCTGTTAATATAATAACAGCTCAAAAGAGCGTTATACACTTAACTTAGCTCTACCTTTTGCACGACGTGCTGCCAAAACTCTTCTACCATTTTTAGTTGAAGATCTTTTAAGAAAGCCATGCTTGTTTTTTCTCTTTCTGTTGTGGGGTTGAAATGTTCTTTTCATTTTATCTTAATTCTTTTATTTATTGTCTTCAATTTGGGGTGCAAAAATAGAAAAATATTTCAACATACACAATTATTGCACATTAAAAATATAATGTACTGACTAAATCATAGAATATCTACCTAAAAAAACAAAGGCGAACTACCATTGAATCTCGCCAAATGCAAATATCCACAAAATGCGCACAAAATCCTCACAAAATTCTGACCCAATAACATTTGTATCTCACACCATGGAATTTCGCACTCTTCCAAAAAATGTTGATTTTAGCCACCATAGACTCAAAAGTGATCAAAAGCAAACTGATTTGATACGTCTTTAACTAATTCTGACCCGATCGCAAATTGAGAAATGTAACCCTGACTTCCGGAAATATAAATCGCAAATGTTATTGGGTCAGAATTTCCGATTTTGGACACATTTTTAAATTCCATTAACTGTTTTGGCTCTCAAAGTGATCAATCC
>CAZNRT010000113.1:0-8935 GCA_964575445.1 uncultured Proteiniphilum sp.
ACCAATCCTTCATCTTTTTTCACCTCCTTAGTCAGCATTAAGAAGTCATCCCAATCATCAAACAAATGAAAATCAGCATCTATTGGATGTATATTGTGTATTCCACGAAGTTTATTAAGCTGATGTTCATTAGCATAGAAACTAATCTTGCTACCTGAGTTTCTACCTATATTCCATACTTTCGACAACCAAAATGGAAATCCTATCTCCATGTCTGCATGCGGGGGTATAATTACCAAGCGCCGCTTCACGGTTGCCAAAGGCTGCATTGCTTTATATACAATAGTTGTAGAATTTGTTTTATTCAATACCTTCTCAACCATATTACCCAAAAACGATTCTGATAGCTCTTGTTTAATATGCAAACCCATTACCAAATCTGTAATATGATATTTCTTTACCACCCCCAATATACCATATGGGATATCCATATCATATCGTTTTAGTGGCTTTATGATAGTATCAGCTCCTGCGCCTAACTTCACAGCTTCATCAAGAAGCTTTTGTGCCTCTTTCTCAGCTTGTGGTGTGGCTTCGGTACTTCTTATAATATTTAGTGCATATACGTCTTCCACATTTGATTTAGATTTCATAACCAAGCTAAGTTCTATAAGATCTCTCATAGTATCTTTGTTGGCAATCGGTATCAATATTCTTTCATCGTGTGGTGAGTCTTCAGCCTGTAATTCTCCTCCTTCTATCATTGCTTCCACAGCTCCCTTTTGAGCACTAATAGATGCAATAGTACAGGTTATTAATATCATCACGATAGTACCATTAAGGATGGTATCATCAAGCAGCCCCACACTATGTGCCACTGTTATTGCAGCCAACGTAGCAGCTGCCTGAGCATTACTTAAGCCAAAGATAAGGTTTCTCTCTGCCTTAGTATATCCATATATCTTTTGTGTAAGTAGAGCAGCTAAGTATTTGGCTACTATTGCAACTACTGTCATCACAACTGCTACTTTTATTGTTTCTAATCCGTTCACAAAAGCCTTGTAGTTGATAAGCATACCCACGCTAATCAAAAATATGGGTATAAATATTGCATTACCCACAAAGTCAATTCTATTCATCAAAGGAGAAACAGATGGAATAAGCTTATTAAGAGATAAACCCGCCAAGAAAGCTCCAATAATGGCTTCTATCCCCGCCAGCTCTGCCAAGAATCCTCCAAGAAAAATCATTGAAATAACAAAGATGAATTGTGAGGTATTGTCACTATTCTTTTTGAAAAACCACCGTGCGAGTGCGGGGAATAAAAATATTATTATTAAAGCAAATAAAATAATCGAAACAGACAGCTTAGTCCAAAAGGCTGCATTAACCTGACCATGGTGCATAGCCAAGATTACTGCCAACACTAATAGTGCCAAAGTGTCGGTAATCATTGTTCCACCAATTGTGATGGTAACTGCTCTATTTTTACCAGCTCCCAACTTGCTAATCAATGGATATGCTATTAGTGTGTGAGAGGCAAACATACTTGCTAAAAGAATTGACGAAACATTGTTTAAGCCCAACAAAAAGTGCCCAGCAAAATACCCAATTACCATTGGAATAATGAAAGTAATCAAACCAAAAACAATACTCTTTGAGCTATTTTTCTTAAACTCCTCTACATCTATCTCAATGCCAGCTAAAAACATAATGTATAGCAAACCAGCATTGCCAAGCATAATCATATTGCTATCGCGAACCATTAGATTTAATCCATATGTTCCTATCACGGCTCCCGCAATAATAAGTCCTATAAGAGATGGTATCCTTATTTTATTAAAAATAATTGGTGCAAAAAACACAATCAAAAACAGTATCAAAAACTGTAATGTAGGATTCGATATAGGGAAAGTAATGGCTGATAACAAGATCATAATTTATATCATTTAAAGCAAGTGAATATCAGTAGTTGTATTGAATAAACTTATTCGGGTATTATAGAGCTCTCAACATATGAACAAAAACTCATGACAAAAAAACAATTCTATCATGAGTTTTATAACCATTAATATGTTAGCTAATTGCGTCTGTTATTAACAAGAGCACCCACCTCCACAACCATGGCCATGACCATGATGATGTTCATGCCCATGATCGTGATCGTGACCGTCACTACAGCCACATCCACCATTACCACAATCACCACATCCCTGATCGCTCGCTAATGCAGCAATCTCTTCAGCACTTGCTTCACGAACACCCATCACTGCGCCCTCGAAATGAAGTGTTTCTCCAGCCAAAGGATGATTAAAGTCCATTGTCACTTCTGTATCAGTAATGGATACAATTGAGCCCATCAATCTATTGCCCTCGTTATCCATCATAGGCAATGTGTTACCTTCAAAGAGCATGTCTTCATCAATTTTTCCATCCACCTCAAAGATACTTATTGGTAAATCCAAAACTCTTGAGTCGTCATACTCGCCATAGGCATCTTCTTGATCAATTATAAAATTGAATTTATCACCCTCTAAAAGACCGTATAAATTGTCTTCGAAGGCTTTAATCATCGAATTAGTGCCAAAAATAAAATCTAAAGGATTTTCAGCGGTTGCACTCTCCATTAGTTCACGCTCATCACCTTCGCCTACATATAAATCATATGTTACTGTTACAAATTTGCTATCAGAAATTTTCATAAAGTTGTTTTATTGATTATTGTTGTTTATATTTTTTTGAATTGTACTCTAAACAATATCCTCTCCAAATAGTTTTAAGCTTGCAAAGCATTTCTAAGATTTTTAAGAGCTTCTTTCAATACTGATTGTGGAACACCCACATTGAGGCGCATAAATCCTTCACCAACTTCGCCAAACATTGAACCACTATTGAGCGCAAGTCTTGCTTTGTTAACAAACAAATCTTCGAGATCGTCGTGACTCAAACCCAAATCTCTACAATCTAACCACAATAGAAACATAGCCTCGGGATTTATGATTTTTATTTGCGGAATAAATTCTTTTAGATAATTATCTACAAACTCAATATTGCTCTCAATGTATTTTAGAACTGCATCCAACCACTCTCCACCCTTGTCATATGCTGCCTCTGTGGCGGTATATGCATAAATAGTGCCTTTATCTAATTCGCGTGGAGCAAGAAATCCTAAATATTTATCCTGAATCTCTTTATTATGAATTATTGCATAAGAACTTACTATCCCTGCAATATTAAAAGTCTTGCTTGGTGCCATCAATGTAATACTATTCTCTCTTGCTTTATCCGAAACAGTGGCAAAGGGCAGATGTGTATGCCCATTCAATGCAAAATCAGAGTGTATCTCATCTGATACCACAAGCACATTATTATCATAGCATATATCAGCAAGCTCCATCAATTCGGCTTTGTTCCACACTCTCCCCACGGGGTTGTGGGGGCTGCAAAAGATAAGCATCTTAGCATCATTCTCTTTTATCAATGTTTTCAATCCCTCAAAATCCATTCTATATTCTCCATTTTCGAGAATTAAGGGATTATTAATTAAGTTTCTATTGAGGTCCTGAGTCACTAAGTGGAATGGATGATACACAGGTGGTTGGATAATCACAGCATCTCCCTCTTTAGTGAAAGCATCCATAGCAAATGCAAAGCCCTTCACTACTCCAGGCACAAATGTAATCTCTTCCTGCTTCACAGTATAGTTGTGTCGCTTGTCCAACCAATTTATTATTGAATTATAGTAACCATCTGATGGGAGTGTATAACCAAAAAGACCATGCTCCGTTCTTTCTCTCAACGCTTCAGTTACTTCTGGCGGCGACAAGAAATCCATATCTGCCACCCACAGAGGAATTAGATCCTCCCTACCAAACATTGTTTTTAATCTTTCTAATTTTATCGTGTTAGTGCCACTACGATCTATAACTTCGTCAAAATTATATTTCATTACTATTATTGATTTTAATTTTTAATTGCCAATAGCATATAGCTAATAATATACACTATCAAAAAGTTTTGTTTTCTTTATTTTCTTCCCTCCAAAGTTTAGGGACTCTACTGCAAAACCTAATACAAATTGATGAGATACTATATTTGTATAGATATTATTCACATCAGTTTTATAATATCCACCTAAATATCCAGTTCTCAAAGTCACATTCTTTATCGGAATATCTACTGTGATATAGTTTTGCAATGCCAAATAATTATTGAATGATGCAAGCTGCACTGTGCCCCCATCATTTCCCAAAGAGAATATCTCGTAGTATGACTGTCCATATGCGGGACTAAAAAACATCCCCACAAATGGTGTAGATAACTGCCATCTAAATGTAAACCTATTCCAATTATATAAAACCATTGCGGACAAATCCAAGTTTACGGATGTTTTTATTGAACCTGGATTATTAGAGTTTCTCACATTATATATACCACCCAGCCCTGCCTGCACTCCTCCACCTGCTAAAAGCTTGAAATTATCAATTTTAATAATCGGGTAAAGCGTTTTTATTTTATATGAAATATTGCCATAATACTCAGATGATGTATGGGCAGGATTCTTTGTAAAAGCAACATCAATAGCAAACTGTTGTTGCAATACAAGTTTATCATTTATAAAGCCCGCCTTTCTAAACGTTTCACTTAGTATTGAAATACCTGTACCTGTATAATCCAATGGCGAAAGATAGGTATCCACTAATGTAGATCTGCCCACCCCCACCACTGTTGATCTATTGGTAGGCATCAGGGCATTGTCCTCTTGTGCAAACAATGAGCAAGCAACAAAAACTGTAAATAATAAAGCTCCTATCCTTGATTTTGTGATTAGTCTATACATTCATTACAATATTAAGATGTGCGTTGTAGCACAATCCTGGCTCCACATTTTAAGTTTACAAAATTAATAAAATATGTTAGATAAAGCATTTTGCGCGCTATTAATTATTATGTTGGAGATTCATGTAGATTCAATCAACCCGTCGTCATCCTGAACGCAGTGAGGTATCTGGTCAATTAATTGCTAACTGCTAATTACATGACGGGCAAGCTTCAAAAGTTTTGTTTCTCATCAATTCGTTTTATTTCTTTATCGAAATCAGACTCAAACAAACTATCTTGCACAATACGATATTTCTCAAACTCGCCTTCAGCAAAATATTTTGCCATTTGTGATGTAATCTTTCCGCTGTTCTGCAATATGTCACGGTCGTCGGCTTCCAAGAATTTGTCAAGTCGTTTTGCCATCGGATGCAGTTGCCGAGAATTCCTCGGTAACTGAATTTTCGTCTAATTCGTTTTCTTTGAATATGTTTTTAAGATGTAGCGATATATTGTCTGTTGAGCAGTCAAACAAAGCCCCCATCAGCTTTTGACTAAGCCAAATTGTTTCGTCCTGAACCCGTACTTCTATACCGTCTTCTTTTGCCTGTTTGGTGAAAATGAGAAATTCGACCGTACTATTGCGGATTTGTAGTTTCTTTTTTTTAGTCATGTTGCATACTGTTTTTGTCTGATATATTATAACCAAAAACGTTTCTTTTCCCCATTTATTAGAACTGACCGTATGTATCTAAACAAGCTTGAAATCCCAAGAGTCAAGTCAATTTTAAAGTTCAAATAATTGCCGAAGTTGAGCCTTGTTTTGCATATATACAACTCCTTCGAAAGAAAAGCTTCCTCTGTCAAATTATTAATATGAAATGCAAATATATTGATAAATATTAAATTAACCATCCTCCTATACTATTTAGTTGTCAACAATGAAGCTGAGCAAGAAGAGTAGTATTTTTATCCTTACAGTCTCTGGCAAAACTGATTTTGAGTTGAGAAGATGCATGCTAAGTTCAATATAGAAGTGTAATATATTTGCAAATTTTTCATGAGCATCAAGGAAATGTATCTATTACCACAGATAGTATTGCTCAATCAACCCAATCATGTTAGCATCCACCCTTCTTCACCCATAGGCTTAATATAGTATTAACCCCACCACTCCCGATATCACTATCAGCAATATTGGGTCAACCTTTTTGAGCGAAGCAATGAAAATAGCTGTGAAGATAATCCAGCTCTTATAGTCGATAAAATTATAATCGTCAATTAGCAATAGTGCGGCAGATGCTATCAGCCCAATCACGGCAGGCTTCAACACCGATAAGGATGCTTGCATCCACGGATTATTATTTAGTTTTGTAAAAAACAATACCAGCAAAGTCATAATCAATATAGAGGGCAGACTCACTGCTATCGTGCAAATAGTAGAACCCAAAACACCCTGCCAAGCAGAATATCCCATATTAGTGACAGCAGTATAGCCTACATACGTGGCAGAATTAAAAGCAATGGGACCAGGTGTAGTTTGCGAAACTGCTACAATATCCGTGAAGTCGGCAACAGACATCCAGTCATTAGCTTCCACCACTTCAAACTGTATCAGAGGTAACATTGCATACCCTCCACCAAAACCAAAAAGACCAATTTTGAAGAAAGATATGAAAAGTGAAATGTAAAGCGAGAAAATAGTCATTATTGAATCTAATTATCGTTTTAATAATGTTTTTATGTATAACAGATGTGCAATGCCCAACAAAATGGAACCCAAAATAATATACATCGGCGATGCCCCCAATAGCCACACCATCAGTGCCACAGATATGGGTATCCAAATATTGTTTTTATTAATATTAGCACTCTTGCCCAGCATAAATAGAGGTGCAGCAATCAAGGCAACTACGGCAGGACGAATACCTTTGAAAATGCGCTCCACCACGGGATTCTCTTTAAATTGAGCCAAGAATATGGCAATAATAAGTATCACTAAAAAGGAAGGTATAATAACACCTAATCCTGACACCAAACTACCCTTGAAGCCTAATCGCTTGCTCCCCACAAACAAGGCGGTGTTTAAAGCCATTGGTCCAGGAGCTGACTGTGCTAATGCCAACATATCCATAAATTCTTTGTCTTCAATCCAGCCACGTTTAGTCACAATCTCGTTTCTAATAAGTGGTATCATAGCATACCCACCACCAAAGGTGAAAGCACCTAATTTGAAGAATACAAAAAACAACTCCCAATATTGCTTGCTCTTTTCTGACATATTAATATAATTTGAACATAAAGCACATAAAAAAAAAGCAGATTATGCAGGTTATTTACTGCAAATCTGCTTTATATAAGAAGCCGCACCGGTGGAGTAAGACGAAACTCCCTTAGATAGGATTTGAGTGTTCAAGCATCTTTGTAATCCGCTGATCCGATAAATCAGATACCCGAAGGTTGCGGCCCGCCATTGATACCGAAAACGAGTCTCGGTTTACAGAATGTAATTGATGAGTTTCCCAATCGACCAATGCGGCAATAACTCATTCACTTTTCTACTGTCAAAGATAATAACTTGTTATGAGACCACCAAATTATTTTAGCATAGTTTTTAAATTAATTGTACAAAAAAGTCCTAATATTTTATCTTTCAATGGGTTCTAAAAGTCTAATTTGTCAATAGATTTTTCAATTAATTCTTGTGACAGCTCATAATTTTTCAAATCTCCAGCCAAATACTGATCGTATGCTGCCATATCCACCAAGCCATGACCAGAAAGATTGAAAAGGATAGTTTTTTGTTTGCCCTCCTCTTTAGCAATCTTTGCCTCTCGGATAGCTGCTGCTATGGCGTGAGTAGATTCGGGAGCTGGCAATATACCTTCTGTTTGAGCAAATAATACGCCCGCCTCAAAAGTTTCTAACTGAGGAATTGCAACCGCTTCAATCAGATTATCATTCTTCAGCTGGCTAACTATGCTTCCTGCACCATGATATCTAAGACCTCCAGCATGAATATTAGCTGGAGAGAAATTATGTCCTAAAGTAAACATTGGTATCAGAGGTGTATATCCTGCTTCATCCCCAAAATCATATTTAAACACCCCACGTGTGAGTTTGGGGCATGATGCGGGCTCGGCTGCAATGAATCTGGTTGTCTTATCTCCATTCAACACATGCCTTAGGAATGGAAATGAAATACCTGAAAAATTTGACCCACCACCAAAGCACCCTATCACCACATCAGGATAATCATCAGCCATTTGCATCTGTTTTTCAGATTCCAATCCTATTATGGTCTGATGTAGCGAGACGTGGTTCATCACACTGCCCAAGGTGTATTTACAATTGGGCGTTTGTTGTGCCAACTCAATTGCTTCCGAAATAGCAGTGCCCAAACTGCCCTGATAATTAGGACGTTCGGTTAATATTTTTCGTCCTGCTTTGGTTGACATACTTGGTGATGGGATAACCTGCGCTCCCCAGGTTTGCATTAGCGAACGACGATATGGCTTTTGCTCATAGCTTATTTTCACCATATATACCGCAATCTCCAATCCAAAGGCTTTGCCAGCAAAGGAAAGAGCCGTACCCCATTGCCCAGCACCAGTCTCAGTGGTGAGATTGGTGGTGCCATCCAACATATTGTAATATACTTGTGGCAGAGCAGAGTTAAGCTTATGCGAACCAACTGGGCTCACACTTTCGTTCTTAAAATATATATGTGCAGGCGTATCCAAAGCCTTCTCCAATTCATATGCCCTCACTAATGGTGATGGGCGATATATTTTGTATTTATCTCTCACCTCCTCCGGAATTTCTATCCAAGTGTCAGTTTCGTTAAACTCTTGTCGAGCAAGTTCCTCACCAAACAATGGATATAAATCCTCTGCACTCATTGGTTCTTTCGTTGCAGGATTGAGCATCCTTTGTGGTTTGATAGCCATATCAGCCACCACATTATACCAATGTGTAGGTATTTCAGATTCGGGAAGTAAGAATTTTTTTGTCTTCATATCTAATTTCTTTGTATTTAAATCATCATTTTGCACTAAATAGTACCCCCATATATATCAATATGAAAGAGAATAGTGCAAAAATAGCAATAAATGGTCTTTATAAAACTATTTTGAACACAAAAATAATATATTGTCGGTTGGCTGGTTAATCG
>CAZNRT010000114.1:0-8923 GCA_964575445.1 uncultured Proteiniphilum sp.
GTACAATAGCATAACCATTTAATCATGCTTAGCTATTCACCTACTAACAGCGTCAAATATCACTACTCAACAACAATAACGACCATTTTTAAATGACCAACTCACCCAAAGATTAATTCACTTGTACCATTTATACCATTTAAGTGGAGTTTATCCCACATACTTTGCTTGCTAAACTATGTTATATATATTTGATGAAAAATCATTTCACTAATAAATCAAAAAACACATAACATTATGACAAATTTACATCGCCTATTAATGTTGGTAGTACTCATGCTGGTTTCGATTTCATTGACAGCACAGCAGATAACTATTACTGGTACTGTTGTAGATGAAAATAGCAATCCATTATCGGGCGTAACAGTACAAATAAAAGGAACAAAATCTGGAACAGTTACAGATATCAATGGAAAGTTCTCATTATTAGCTCCCGTGGAGGGTGTCGTGAAATTTTCCTTTATAGGATTCATTAGTTTGGAAGAGCCCGTGAGCAGGATGCCTAACCTTTTGATCCTAAAGGAAGACCTCATAGCCATGGACGAGGTGGTTGTGACGGCATTGGGAATGAAAAAGGAGAAAAAGGCACTCGCATATTCCGTTACCGAACTAAAGGAGGATGCATTTTTTGTGAAAGAATCAAATTTGATGGCAGGACTTGCAGGAAAGGTAGCTGGGATAAATGTTGTGAAACCAACCACAGGAGCAATGGGATCAAATAGAATTATAATTCGTGGCAATGGATCATTTGGCGAAAACCAACCTATATATATTGTGGACGGAATGCCGATAAGCAACAGCACTTATGGGCAACCAGGCACGTGGGGTGGCTTTGATGGTGGCGATGGCGTTTCATCTCTTAATAGCGATGACATAGAAAGCCTAACAGTACTGAAGGGTGGAACCGCTGCGGCTCTATATGGATCGCGTGCAGCTAATGGAGCAATAATAATAACAACGAAAAAGGGTAAGAAGGGCAAAACAATTGTTGAACTTGCAAGCTCTTACACATTTGAAAGACCCATCATTAATTACAAGGACTTTCAATATGAGTATGGACATGGACTTTCGGGTACAGCTCCCAAAACCATTGAAATGGCGAAACTTAGTGGACCCAGTAGTTGGGGATCTCGTCTTGATGGCTCTGAAATTATTCAATTTGATGGAGTCAAACGTCCATATACGAACGTTGGAAGAGACAATTTTCGTAACTTCTATAACAATGCATGGGCATTAAATAATTCTCTTTCCATTTCTGGAGGTAATGAAGGCATTCAATATAGAATCGCCATTGGGGATCAGAGATATGACGACCTATATCCAAACTCAAAGCTGGAACGAAACAATGGTTCGTTAAATCTATCTACTCAATTAAGCCCAAAGATAAATATGCAAACTCAAGTCATGTATATGCGAGAGAGAGTAAATAACCGTCAAAACGTAAATGACTACTCAAGCAACGGCAATGTATTACTGTGGACACTTCCACCCAGCATCGATATTAGAACTCTATCGGCAGCAGTGGATGCAAATGGTGATGAACTTCTATTATCTGACATTTACGTATATTTTTCCAATCCGTATTTCATTGCTTATAATAGACAGCAGCACGATGCTAAGGATCGACTATTTAGCACTATCTCGTTGCAGTATGATATTACTAATCAATGGTATCTGAATGGTAGAGCGGGTGGCGACATGATTTATAGAAGAACAGAAACGGTAACCCCCAAGGGCACTGGATATAACAAAGAAGGGAGTATTGGGGTGGGATCCTCATTTGGAGGCGAAGCTAATCTTGAGGCAATATTAGGATACAAATTAAAATCGCACGACAACTGGTCATTGCACGTATTTACGGGTTGGAATAGTATGATAACTTGGAGCGAATCAATTAGTGCAAGCGGAAGTCGATTTATTAAGCCTGGACTTAATGTAATAGGGAATACTCAAACAACAAGTGGTGGAAAGGGAGTATCAGAAAACTATATAAACTCGATTTTTGCACAGACGGAAATAGACTATCGCAACATGATATACCTTACTGTTTCTGGTCGCAATGATTGGTTCTCAGCATTATCACTAAAAGGTAAAACCACACCAAACTACATCCTATATCCCTCAGCGGGCTTGGGTTTCATTGCAACCGAAGCCTTCTCATTACCATCATTCATATCCTTTTGGAAAATTAGAGGAGCAGGATCTCAATCAGGAGGAGCAGTGGGACCATACAATCTTGCACTAACTTATGCATACGGAGAAGCCATCCATGGCTACCCTACTGGGAGCATCAATAACTCTACCATTCCCAATCTTAATCTCAGACCACTTACATCTATATCATATGAAGTGGGCACAGATATTCTATTTTTTAATAATAGATTGGGATTGGATGCAACGTTATACGTTAGAAACACCCACGATGATATTGTTTCTGCTCAGATATCAACTGGATCGGGATATAACAATGTGCTAATAAATGCGGGAAAAATTGAAAACAAAGGGATAGAGATTCTTCTAACAACAACTCCCATTAAAAACAAAAACTTCTCATGGGATGCCTCCTTCAATTTGTCTTTCAATGATAGCAAAATAACAAAGATAACTGATCACGTCAATAGCTTCATTATGGCAACAAGCCGCACTGGTGCTGCTGGCGATGAAGGGAGTCCTGCATTTATATATCAAGAGGTAGGCGAACCCTATGGAATTATCAAGGGCTATTCGTATGTTAGAGATGACAAAGGAGAAATAGTATTTGACCGAGATGGGTACCCCCGAAAAGGAGAAATCAAAAAGCTTGGAGTCGGAGTACATCCCTATGCAGCTGGATTTTACAATACTCTGACATATAAAAACTTTAATATGAGTTTGCTTGTTGACGGAAAGTTTGGAGGAAACATGTTTTCAGGAACAAATGACATGGCATACTTTTTAGGAACACACAAAGGCACACTAATGGGAAGAGAAGAAGGAGTAATTGGAAAAGGAGTTAAATCGGATGGTACACCCAACGATAAATCGGTTCCTGCAATGGAATACTATATGTACCTGGCAAATAATATTTCAGAGGCTTTTGTATATGATGCTTCTTTTGTGAAGCTCCGCGAACTTTCATTGGGATATTCATTACCAAAAGCAGCAATAGGTAAGCTTGGACTTTCACAATGTACTTTATCAATTGTTGGTAGAAACTTAGCTACTCTATATGACAAAGTACCGATGGTTGATCCAGAGTCAGCCTATACAAATGGGAATGCACAAGGATTAGAACAATGGGGGCTGCCTTCGACACGCAGCTGGGGATTTAATTTGAATGTTAAATTTTAAACTAAAACAATTATGAAATCTTTTAAATATCTGATTATTATTTTAGCTGCAATTCTATTGAATGCCTGTGACTTTGATGAGAAAAACATCAATCCTAATTATGGAAGAGAAATAGAGCCCGGACCTCTATTAACATACTGTCAGCTTTACACAAGTAACGAGGGTCTGTCAAAACGAACACAAGTGGGCTATTGTATGATGATGGTGCAACAAACCGCTTCATTAGAAAGAGACGAAATGGCAGGCGATAAATATCTTGAAACAGAAATGCTTGGTGTATTCTTCAATGATACATACGATTCAGGCATCAAGAACATTCAAGAATTGATTAATAAGACAGAGAAAGAGGCATCACTAACAAACACGTATGCTGTGGCTTTGATTTGGAAATCGTTTCTTATTCATAGAATTACCGATCTCTATGGCGATGTACCATATTCAGAAGCAGGAAATGGATATGTTACCCAAAACTTGTACCCAAAGTATGATGCTCAAAAAGAGATCTATGAAGGTATGATAGCAGAAATAGAAAAAGGTATATCAATATTGGATAAAAACAAAGAGCCTATCGTGAAAGGAGACATAATATACCAAGGAAATATTGATAAATGGAAACGCTTTGCCAATTCGTTATTATTACGTCTGGGTATGCGAATGGAAAAGGCTAACCCTGACTTGGCAAAAACAGTGGTATCAAACGCAATAAAGGATGGGGTAATGGACGATGTAGATGATATCTGCATGGTAAAACATGTAGCGGGGAAATCGGCAACCGAGAACCCATTAAGTGCAGTATTCAAAGGGCATGGACTTGTTAAAAGTGGTGCAGTAAAAATAAGCAAAACATTTATAACTCATCTAAAAAAAACAGACGACCCTCGACTAAGAGTTTACAGTGCCTTACCAAATGGGGACAACAGTTCAGAAGTGCAAAAAGGACTACCTAATGGGTACGACATACTATCAATTAATGAGGGAGATCCCAATTTCAAATCTCTTTCTGAATATTCCACATTCAATCCTGCAACTATTCTATTATTGGATGCTCCAACTATTTATATGACACATGCCGAAGTAGAATTGCTTAAAGCTGAAGCAATCCTTAAGAAATGGATCACAGGAGATGCCAATGATAGTTATAAAAAGGCAGTTCGTTCATCCATGTTACAACAGAAATATTATGGGAAAGAAGGCATTATTGATGAACATAAAATCGATGAGTATCTTAACCAAAACCTATTTGCAAATGCAATAACTACCGAGTCAAAACTCAATGTTTTGGGAACCGAATTTTGGGTAGCAACATTTATCAATGGATACGAAAGCTACGCAAATTGGCGTCGCACTGGATATCCCATTCTATTCCCTGTCTCATTCGCAAATAGTCCCAACAAAGGGAAAATCCCACGCCGTTTCTCATACCCTACGAACGAGAATAGTGTAAATCGCAATAATGTGGAAATAGCAATTGAGAGACAAGGAGCCGATGCTCTATCAACTCGTATCTGGTGGGACAAGAAATAAATGATAAATATTTAGAATATAAACATGAAAATAAAAACTTTTAAACTTCTGGCATCAGCGCTATTACTATTCGTTACAATATCTGCTTGCACTAATATAAATAAAGGAGATGACTATTTGTCCATCAACAATAATAACTTTGTTGATGGAAGAAATAGGACAGTAATTCTTAATGGAATAAATTATGTAACCAAGGATCCCAAACAGTACTTCATGAATGAAAATGATGAAGAAATTTTTCGTCAATTCAAAGAATGGGGATTTAACTGCATTCGATTTGGAATGTCTTGGCGCGGTATAGAACCAGAACCAGGAAAAATAGATCACGCTTATCTTAAAGAGATTGACAAGCGTGTGAAAATGGCTGAGGAGAATGGGTTATGGCTTATTCTTGATATGCACCAAGATTTATTTGGTGGGAAATATGGAAATGGCGCACCTGATTGGGCTACCATTGACGATGGATTGCCTCACGAAACGGGCGACGTGTGGAGCGACGCATATCTGGCAAGCCCAGCTATACACAAAGTGTTTGACAACTTTTGGAACAACACACCTGCATCGGATGGAATTGGAATACAAGATCACTACATATTTGTGTGGAAAACATTGGCAAAACGATACGCCAATTCACCAGCAGTGGCGGGATTTGATATTATGAACGAGCCTTTTACTGGTTCAGAGAGCAATATCATTCTGGAAAAACTACTTACATCATATGGACAGATTGTTGAAGAAGAGACAGGTGCCGTTATAGACTTGAAAGACATCCTCGAAATATGGGGAGATGAGAAATCAAGAACCGAAGCATTGGCAACGATGAACAACAAGGAACACTACAAAAGAATTACAGACAGTGCATACGAAGAGTTGAAGAAGTTTGAACAGGGCGCACTCAGCAAATTCTATCAACGTGTGCGAGATTCCATACGTGAGGTTAATAAAAGGCATATAATATTTCTGGAGCACTCCTATTTCTCAAATTTAGGAATCAAAAGCAGTTTCACAATGCCAGTTGACAAACATGGAAGAATTGATCCACAATGTGCCTATGCGCCCCATGGATACGACTTAGTTACCGACACCGATGCAGCCGACAGCCCTAATTATAATAGAGTGGAGCACATATATGAGCAAATATTTGAATCGGCAATAGAGAAAAAAACGCCAGTACTTGTTGGCGAATGGGGTGCATTTTATATGGGTAAAAAATATATAGAACCCGCTCAACACCTTATTAAGATATTCGAAAAGAATCAAGCAGGTCAAACATACTGGGCTTACTGGGATAAAATTGAGACTCAAGATTATTTCTACAAAACTATATCTCGCCACTATCCAATGCGAACTAATGGCACTCTATTGTATTATATGAATAATGCTGAAAGCAACCAGTTTGAATGTGAATGGCAAGAGGATAGAAATTCAGATGCACCAACTCGAATCTTCGTTTCTGATATCAAAAATGCAGAAAAGAACTATGAACTATTACCAAATTCTGCGGCAACATTTCATGCTCTGGGAAACACCTCAGGTTATATGGAAATAGAGCCATTGGGTGAAAAAAGACGAATAGTAATGACATTGTCACAGCATTAAACAAATAAGTACACGAGACAAAAAACTGCTTCAAATAAGAAGCAGTTTTTTTAAATAAATGTGTGCTATACGAGTATTTGATTCAGTCATTGCGCATAAATCTAAACCTCAATAAAATAACATAAGGTCTCTCAAACGAATAGAGAATGGGTAATCAAATTTGACCCTTTCTGTAAAGAAGTAAATCATATTGATTTGATAATCAATTCGTGTTTATACCATATAAACTCATATACAAATCATCTTTTGGCTGTGTTGGGGTATGTAAATTAAATCAAAATAGGATTGCCAAAACTGACAATCCTATAAATTGTAGAAATAAATTAAGTGAATAATCTATACCTTTTTGAACACAACAGGCAGCCCATCTGGTGGGAGAAGAGGCAAATTGATTTTCATTACACAGGACATATTGGAATCTGTCATTTCCTTGATTTCAAAAGTAATCTCCGCAGGAGTACCTATAAAATCACCCTTAATAACAATAATTTCACCATTCATACTCCACGTCCCCTCTACTTTATCAAGAAACACTCCCTCTTCAATCTCAAGGTTCATAGTCGCAATGGCTTTCATATCCTTTTTAAGATCAATAATAGTACCAACTAAGTCATCATAACCAGACTCTCCTTTTTGCATAATAAGCTCCCATTTACTGCCCGACAGCAGCTCCTGCTTAGATGCGGGGTCTTGCATTACATCGATGGTCTTCTCCAATGTTTCACTCTTGAGAGTGATTTTTGTTTCACGAGGAGATAGGCTGAGATTTTCAGATATCTCCACCTTTATGCTGCCATTCTTGTCTCCAGATGTTGGACTAATCTTGCACCAATCGTTAGCCCCAGACGCAGCAGTCCATTTAGTATTAGATGTTATAGATACATCCTTAGTACCACCCACAGACTCCACTTCAATCAACTTAATTGATACATACAACAATGGAGTTGTACTTTCTTCCTTGCCACATGCTACTAAAGCTATAAGCAATGAAATCGAAAAGATTATTTTCTTCATAATACTTAAAATTTAAAGAATTATTACTTCACCTCAAAGTTAAATTTTAAAATAAGAAAACATCATTTTCAGGGGTATAAAGTCACATAATGGTATAAATGGGAAGAATGGGCAAATGGAAATCACCCTTCAAGCATATCTTTCACGGTTTTGACGTGTCCTCGTGAGATGGGTATTTTTGTTTCCAGACCATCAAATGCTATTTCGTATGTACGACCTTGTTTTACAATAGTAGCAACATTTGATAAATTAATGATATAAGAACGATGACAACGAATACAATTGTGTTCGTAATGTTCTATCTCTATGTTTTTTAAAGAATTCCTTATCATTTCTCTCTTGCTCTGCTGTTTCTTTCTGAAGTGAACAATTACATAATTGTCGGCTGACTCAAAATAGAGCAAATCATCAGGGCGCAAAGAGAGGCGTATCTGTCCATTGGAATCTTTAATATTTATGCGATCGACAGGCGCAGCAAGTTTGCGACTTAGAATATCGACTTGATGCTGTTTTTTAAGTTTCTGGTCATTCCGAAATACCATAAAACCTATTACTAACAAATAGCAAAGCACCGTCAAAGGTGCAACAATAGCTATAGTTTCTCTAAACTCAATCCAAAGACTATTTGCTGGAATTGCATATAGCAAGCTCAACAGGATGCTTATAATAAAAACATCTAAGAAAAGTCCTATTATCAAATGATATAATTTGAGTGCATAATTTCTGAATAATAAATATTGCAACATCTGAGAAACTACAATAATTATTCCGACGATCAACCCTAAGCCCTGTATTTGCAACGCTTTGAAGGGGGAAGTATAAACAATCCATTCAGTGATATTGAAAGGTATAAAAACTATGAGAAACATGAGACTGAAAACAAACATACCCGAAGCAAACAACAACCGCTTTTGCAACGAATTCAATATTTCGAAAGGTCGGTTAAAGTATTGTACTATTTGTGCTAACAGTTTGTGCATTAGGATTCGTTTATTTAGATTAATTTCTTTGTAATTGCGAAAATAGGTATTTTATATTTAAAACAAAAATAATTGAATAACTGTCGCAACAATAATTGAATAACTGTCGCAACAATAATTGATATATGAACGAGCTAATAAGAGTTATAACTACTCCATAGTCTTTATACTTTGAGTTAGACCTATAATTCTACAGTTCGATTTAAAACCAAATAATCAATTAATAATCAATATATCATACAACATATATTAAGACATAAAATAAAGTCAAGTAGTTTATTTCCGGTGTGCCTATAATAGAAGACTATTTCAAAAAGATAGTCGAGTTTGGGATATTATAAGCCGATTTGGAGAATGTTGTGGTAGTAGGTGTTGTGTAGGTTGTAATACATCTTTTCGGCTCTGGTTTCGGCTCTGGTTTCGGCTCCGCTCAACCATCGCAACCGTCGCAACCATCGTCGTCACCGTTGACTGAG
>CAZNRT010000115.1:0-8860 GCA_964575445.1 uncultured Proteiniphilum sp.
GAGCATCTGCCTTACAAGCAGAGGGTCGGCGGTTCGAATCCGTCAACGCCCACCCAATCCAATTTAAAAAAACCTTGATGATCATTCAAAATGATTATCAAGGTTTTTTTTGTTATATACAATTTCGCATTTTTATCTATATTTCTTATTCTCTGGGTAGATACCTAATAAGTTTGTCCATCAACTTATGACACAGACTTCATGAATAGTGGCAATTATATCTAAAGAATAAAGGGCATCAACAAATAGACACCCTTTATACATAATTATTGAAACACTAATATTCGAAACTAAAGCAATACTATATTTACTGCATTCATTCCTTTTTGTCCACGCTCTAATTCAAAAGTTACTTTATCTCCTTCGTCAATTCCAGTTGGCGCACTTGATATATGGAAGAAGTAACTATCAGCTCCATTATTTGGTTTAATAAATCCAAAACCTTTTCTGGAATCAAAAAAATCAACATATCCCTTTAAGACTGTTTCAACCTCTTTAGCCTCCATTTTAGGTGTAGATATTTCAATATCTTCGATTTCAATGTCTTCAACATTTGATATTTCGGGAGGCGTGTCGGTAATTACTCCAAATTCATCTACATATGCAATCATATCCTCGAAGCTGTCTGTTGGTGAATTCTTGCGTTCTTCTCTTTTTTTTCTTTTTTCCTCTCTCTTTTTCTGTTTGTTCTTTTCTAATTCTCTTTTATTAAATGAGTTCGATTTTGCCATTTTGTTATTATATTGTCTTAATTATTTAATATTTGCTACGTATTCAGTATTGAAGAATTATAATAGATTGTGTGTAGTAATCTATCATAAGTATTCAATTAAAGCTAAAGTGCTTAATTACCCACATCACCATTCGATCATGATTGGATAAAAGCAAAGTACTTCTATTATTCAAAAAAAATATTTCTAAATGATTGACTGAACTACTGCCTGTTCAGTTCTTTCAAAAACCTCCTCAAAGGATCTATCCCCTACGGAAATAGGATCATGAATAATAAACTCAAGTCTATTACCAACTCCTAAAGGGAAAGCTCCCCATTTGGTCATTTTCCAAGAGTTGTTGATTGTTACAGGAAGAATATAAGCAGATGGCGCATTCTTACAAAGAATTTTCAAACCATTCACTGCAAACGATTTTGGTTTACCCGTTTTACTTCTCGTTCCCTCTGGGAATATTACTGTAGAGCGATTATATTTCTCAATATAAAGTGCCATTTCCTTAATGGCTGATAATGATTGACGAGCATCTTTTCTATCAATCAAAACAGAGCCACCATGTCGCAAACTATATGATATACTTGGAATTCCATTTTTAAGCTCAATTTTACTTATGAATTTGGGATGTACTTTGCGAAAAAACCAACTTATTGTAGGTATATCGTAAAAGCTCTGATGATTTGCAGCAATAATCAGGGGTACTCCAGTTGGTATCTTATCAAGATTTCTAATTTTATATCTTGTACCCAACACATAAGTATTTACCATCAAAAAAAAACAAAGCCAATCCACACTTTTCTTATGAGCATTGTAACCAAAGAGGTTAAATGCAAGCCACTGTATTATATGAAACAAAACTAATGTAGTCCCAAACAAAAGATAATAAACAGCAGATAAAGGATAGGCAATAATTTTTTGCATTTAATGAAATTATATTTAAAAAAGAAGTATAGTTATAGCTCTTTTGTTGAAGGTGTAAAGATACACAAAAAAAGTACGCTCTCATATTTTTTCATTACTTTTGTAAATAACAACACAGACTATTTATCAATAAAAATAACAACAACGTGTATTATACTCCGCAATCTTGTATTTATTTACTGGCTGCGACAATCAGTTAGCACACAACCTCAATACACTTTGGTGGCACATCACTTCATGAGCAGTTACATACGCCATTGCCATCTCGCCCTTAGCACCATATTCACTTGAGAGTACGTCCTCTCCTATCCTCATAATTAGCTTCGCTATCATTACGATTAATCCACTTCATTTCTTAATAAAAGGTTTTAGTTATTATATTCATATATTGAAAAATAAGGCTTTGCACTATAAATTTCATTTGGTTCAATACTCAAAGATACTAATAATGAATTGAGTAATAATCAATAGACATGAAATAAAATCGATTATGATTTATTCATTTCTTTCAACAATAGCCATAGGCTAAAGCATTGAACATATGACCATCACAAATGTTTACTTAATAGACAAATTAAATTCAAAACAATTATGGTAAACTCATATCTTCCAATAGCTCCAGAATATTTTGAGATGCTTGAAAAAGAGTCAAACAAAGATATTTTAAAAGTGTTTTATTTCGGATTTGATAATTACCCCCATTTAGAAGAGGCATCTGGCAAGGTTAGTAGAATTGATAAGGACATCAATAATGCTTTTTATTTATATTTTGAAGACAATCAACAGGTACGTTTAGATAGAATTGTAGTATTTAATGGCATTCCTGGTCCTGCATATGATGAATATGATGCTTTTGCATTAGCTCCATTAACATGCAAAGCTGGATACGATGAGGAGGATGATTGTTAAGCACCTTCACCACCTTCATCATTGTCGCCTTTAATTTTTTTAAGCACTATCTTTGATTTTAACTCTGTTGTTTTGCCCACAAAGATGCTGTCGGAGAAAATTGTATCTTTATACCCCATTTGAGGATCAGTCAACACATAAATATCCCATTTGCCTTTATCTAATCCCAAAAACATAAACATACCATCTTTCATTTCGGGCAAAGTCATTAAGGTATCCTTGTCATTAATAATAATCACCTGAGGATTTGCCTCTATTGGCTGTATATATCCCTTTAAGGCACCACCATAGGTTTCGGGAAAAACTCGCAGGTTTGGCTTAAAGAAAAAATTATCATTTTGCTCATAAAAGGAAAGTGCAGCATTAATATCAATCATTATATTAGTAACATAATTGGCATACAGATTTGCATTTACTGTCAAGATCACACCCTCTTTAGCAGAGGGATCCAAAATTAAATTCTTTTCACCACTAAAGGTTTTGAATTTTGAATTATCTCCAAAAGTAATTTTTATTTGCTTTAATATACCTGAGGGAAAATACTGATCAACAATTTGTTTAGACTTTCCATTTGACAAAGGCAAAATATTATATTCACCTCCTTTGAAATCTAATGGCACCCAGTTTTCATTACTGCTGGTAGAGTCCACCATAGATACTTCAATCTTTTGTATGTCAACAATCATTTCAGTTATTGATATAGATGTAGCTCTCGTAGATAAAGGTGCATCAGTTAGACTTATACGCAAACGGGTAGCATTTAAGCTTGGATCATTTTTAGAACACCCACCGCATAACACTAACAGCAATAATATTGATAATAATATAGTTTTATTTTTCATTTCAACTGAGCTTTAATCATACAAAGATATATAATATTGATAAGGATTAATATTACAGCTAATCTATTTTTGATGGATACTATATAATATGGTATGAAAATGCTACTATACTAAGATATAGTCTCTTCGTATAGTAGCATTATTGCGTACACCCGGCGAGATTCGAACTCGCATCGTCGGAACCGGAATCCGATATTCTATCCATTGAACTACGGGTGCAAATGATTTTTATTTATAAGAAAATGATTTGCCACTCCATTTCAAAGTTACTGACTCTTGCAATATATAAGGCTCTATATTCTTAAATTGATTCTTTGTTAATGCTTTTTCCAAATCAATTCTTACCTCCATTTCTTCAGAGCTACTAAATAAATCAGCATAGAAAGGATATAGTATTGGTAATACTATTTCAGGAGATATGTTGTCATTTATTCCTTTCACATTGAGAAATAGATCAACTGATATGTTTGGAAATAGAATATTTTTATCTAACTCTTCCCAGTTTGTAGTAAAGAATTTTATATCGCTATCACAAGCATCGCCACAAACAGTCTTGACCACACAGACTATAGAGTCATTATTTTCATTTGTGAGAAGTTTAATTTGTGTTGTTCCTACTTTCGATGTTCTCAATTTGATATAAGTATCACTCTGCTCAAGTTTTGATATCTCACCAATTGGGGTTGTTATTGTTGTTATTCCTGTATCTATCAACAAAATATCTTTATCCTCATCAGTCAAACCAGGGACAATCTCAAAAGGCATTGTCTTGAAGGCATCACTTATGTTTTGAGCTTTAGCGATTGAAACACTTATTAAAATTACAAATAAAATGATTGACTTTTTCATTAATTCAATGACTTTAAAAATAAAAATTGATGAGCAGGAATCATATTGTCAAATACAAAACATCCACTCATCAATTTCATTATCATTATTATGACTGATTATCGTCTAAGACGATCAAGAGACCGCACTAATACCTCGTCGGCTCCAATCTTTCTTATTGCCAAATATGTCAAGATAATTGCAATTGCCGGCATTATTACTCCAACTCCAATTTTTTGAAATTGTAGTCCAGATTCTGGATTAATTCTATATAGCAAAAAGCCAAAATATAGATAAAAGCCAAACATTACAATAATATTAAACATTGATACTCTTATTTGTATTATTCGAGTTTTAAATAAGAATACTGACAATAATGCTAATAGCGAACTAATAGCACCAATAGCGAAGAGCCCCCACGTTGAATTAACGATATCACCATTTTGGTACATGCCTAAAGCTTCAAACGCAATGGTTTCGTTACCAGCGTAAAACTTCACAAGTGGAGTAACCACCGCCAAAAGCATACATACAGAAGCTAACAATAAAAACAGAGTTTGAATTCTTTGTATCATACAAATCTACAATACTTTTTTAGAATTGCTCTTTTTCCTTTGATGGATTACGATAATAAATATTACCGTCATTCCATTCTTGCACAGCTATAAGTGCAGGTTTAGGCAATTTCTCATAAAAACGAGATATCTCAATTTGTTCGTGGTTTTCAAAAACCTCCTCAAGATTGTCGCTATATGAAGCAAACTCCTCAAGTTTATTATCAAGATCAATTTTCATTTCCACAGAAAGCTGATTAGCTCTCTTGCTAATGATGCGGACCATTTCGTAAACGTTCCCCACTGGTTCCGACATTTTCATCACATCACGCGTTTCGGATGTTGATGAAGCATTTGTTTTTCTATAATCCATTTTTCTATTATAATTTCGTATCCTTTATTGTCAATATATTATGATGGCAGCTTCTCAATCATGCTTTGTGATTTCTTATAATACTTTTCTGCCTCTTTTGTATGTTTTCCTTCGGGAAAACTATTTTTATAGTTGAAATACTCATCCAAGACCATTCTATATCGTTCTGGCTGCATTTGGAGAGTACTATTTTCTGCATATTCAAAGCGAGCTCTTAAGATAACCATCTGGTATTCTTCTGCATATTTAGAAAAAGGGTAATTCTTTAATGCTTGGCGTGCAGTAATTACTGCTGACTCATAGTTATTACCTCTATAGTTCCCCATATTCAGATATAACTGTGCTGAACGGAGCTCTTTCAAAGCTAACTTATCTTGCAATTCAAACATATAAGTTTTTGCTTGCTCTGCTCTTTCGGTTTGAGGATATTCTTCAATATATCGTTGAAATTCAGTAATTGCCTTATATGTCTTTGATTGGTCTAATCTTTCGTCTGGTGAATCAAGATACATACCGAAAGCAGCATAAAAAAGTGCAGACTCAGCGTACTCTCCCCTTGGGTAAGTATTATGATAAGTAGTAAACATTTCGGTTGCAGAAATATAATCCTTAGAATTATAATAGCTTTGCCCTAATAAATAGAGGGATTCTTCAGCCTTATCTGTACCTTTAAAGTAGTGAATTAATTCCTCCAATAATGAAATAGAGCGACTATATTTCTTTTCTTCAAAATACTTTTTTGCATATGTATATTTTACATCTCTATCGCTACTCTTCAAAATCTTATTATATTCTCCACACGATGATAACAAGATTATCGCTAATATCAAGCTTAAGGGTCTAATGTTCATATTCTGTAAATCGATTTTAGCCTGCAAACTTACAGAAAAAATCTCAGTTTTGTTCAAGTGCTTGTAGTTTTTATTCAATTTTAGGACTTACTGTTCAAAAACATCGCAATATCATCTACATAATTTCGATTGTTAGACAGTTTTGGTACTTTGTTTTGCCCCCCAATTTTTTCTTTATGTTCCATCCATCTATAAAAATCGCCAGATTTCAAAACTCTTATTATTGGTCGTCCAAGAGAAAGATTATATGAGCGTTTGGCTTCATAGTCCGAATTTAATTCTTTCAGGCTATCATCCAATATCGTTGTAAACAATTCTATATCGTTAGGCTCTTTTTCAAACTCTATATACCATTCATGAGCACCTGATGAAGTAGCTTCAAAATATTTTGGGGCAGCTGTATATTCCAATATTATTGAGTTGGTCTTCTGGCAAGCTTTCTCTAACGCTCTGTCAGCATTATCCACTATCAACTCTTCACCAAAGGCATTAATAAACTGTTTGGTTCTACCTGTTATTCTGAAAAGGTATGGACTTGTAGATGTAAATTCGATAGTATCACCAATCTTATATCTCCATAGACCTCCGCTTGTGGTGATTACCATTGCGTATTGCTTACCCACTTCCACCTCGGAGAGCACAACTGTTTTTGGCTGCTTCTCTTTCCACTCACTCGAGGGAATAAATTCATAAAAGATCTCATTATTGAGTATCAACAACATATCTTTTGAGTCTGAAGAGTATTGAACGCCAAAAAATCCTTCGGACGCATTATATGTTTCCCAATAACGCATATTGTCACTTGAAATTAGTTTTTCATATTGGTCTTTATATGGAGAGAAGCTCACTCCGCCATGAAAAAACACCTCCAAGTTTGGCCATAATTGGGTAATAGATTTTCCAGTATCAGATACAATTTTCTTTAGTAATACCAACATCCATGATGGCACACCCAATAGAGCTCTAATATCTTCATTGCGCGCATACATTGATAGCTTATGCAGTTTTTCCTCCCAATCAGGTATAAGTGCTATATCCTCAGGGGTGCGAGCAAGTTTAACCAAAAGAGGCAAATTCTTCATCAGTACAGCCGATATATCACCTGTGAAGACTCCATCTCCAATACTGTTGATTTGCCTACTGCCACCAATAACTAATGTTTTACCTAACACAAACGATGTGTCTGGATGACTATGGGCATACAGACCAAGCATTTGATGACCACATCGATAATGACAGTTTTCTAATGATTCTTTAGTTACGGGTATATATTTACTTTTATCATTTGTAGTTCCACTCGACATTGCAAACCATTTTGTGGGAGTATCCCACAGTATGTTTTGATCTCTATTCACAATTATTTTTTCGAGATATGGTCTCAGATCTTCATATCTAAATATTGGAACGTTTTTTTGGAAATCACTTATAGTCTTAATTCTATCAAATTGATGTTCAGAGCCTATGAGGGTATTTCGGCCATGATCAAGAAGATAGTTGAAATTTCTCTCTTGTGTTAATATTGGATTTTGGATAAACTCTTCAACAGCATTATAATATTTTCTAAATATTGCTTGTGTAATTTTTTTAATCACTATCATTAATTTTGGTGTTAGTTCGTTATTTACAGCTCAAATCAAATACTTGGATACTTTTTGAAAAATCAAATATACAAAGTAAACATCTGATTTGGGAAAGATTTGGGAAAGCATAATAGTGTTAAATACTATCGACTATGTGCATTTGTTTGCATTAGAATATTTGATGTTAATTTGATTACGCATATTAGCCTATTTTGCTTATTTTTCTAAGTATCTCCTCATCAATAATTTTTATTTTTCTTCCATCCAAAGATATAACACTCTCATTAACAAATGCCGCCAATGTACGAATTGCATTTGCGGTGGTCATATTAGATAAATTCGCCAAATCCTCTCTTGTCAAATATATATCAATAGTGGCTCCATCTTCTTCTACACCATAACTCTCTTTGAGGAAAATCAAAGATTCGGCAAGACGTCCTCTTACATGTTTCTGCGTTAGGTTTACGATTCTTTGGTCAGCAATACCAAGATCAAACGATAACATTTGAATAAAGAAGAATGCCATTCTTGTGTTTTTATTCAATATTTGTTCAATTAGCTCCATAGATATAAAACAAATTGTAGAGGCTTCAAATGCTGCCGAAGCTGTAACATATGGTTCTTTTACAAAATATGCTCTATATCCAAAATACTGAATAGGTCTTATCATCCTTATGATTTGGCTTCTTCCGCCCACTCCATTCTTATATATCTTTACTTTGCCTTTCAAGAGACACATCAAATCCTTGGGTTGATCACCTTCTACATGTATAGTTTCATTTTTTCGAAAGCTCACAATTCTTGCATCACTTTTTATTAAGTCTCGCTCATCCTCCGTAAGAAGTCGCCAGATATCAGTTAAAGTGAATGATAAATCGATTTTTTCTTTTGTCTTTTTACTCATACAATGCTATATAACTATGTTATAAAACACAAAATTATAATTTTATTTGATACTTTGTACTATTATAATTCATAATTTGATATCTACAATCATAAAATGATTTCACTTAATCCAATTACAATACACAAGGTGCAGAGCACCGACATTATGGGAACACATAGATATACGAATACATCCAAGGTGCAGCACACTGATCTTATGGTAACATTTGCTATGCAAATTACCATCAAATATCTATTGAATATCAACCTAATAACCAATCGGATGAAATTTACAACGACCCATTTTAACTAATTCTGACCCAACTTAAATTTAAGATTTGGCATATTCGGTTGAAGACCCCTAATTCTAAATTTAGATTGGGTCAGAA
>CAZNRT010000116.1:0-8710 GCA_964575445.1 uncultured Proteiniphilum sp.
AAAAAAGGGTAATGATTTCATTTTTGAATCGATTCATAATGGGAAATTCTGCCCCAATAACAAAATGTATTGGGTACCCCAAAAGCAAATTTTGCCTCAATAACAAATGCTATTGTGGCAAAATGGCTAAATTATGACCCAATAACATTTGTAATTCTCATTTTTGAACTCCAGTTGTTATCTTCTCAATTTGTTATTGAGGCATAATGAACTCAGGGTAGCTTTCTGAATTTGTTATTGGGTCTGAATTGATTTTTGGGGACAATATAGCACTGGTTGCGAAAGATTCTCACAGCCATACAAACACACCTTAAAGTAATAGTAATGCCCTGTTATAAGTTCGCTGAATAAGTTAAATATAATGCTTCGTGATTGAAAATATATCAGGATACTATAAGTATGAATATAATAATCCATATATTTACACATAATTGTAAATACAGCTAAAAAAAGAGTCTCATGTAGTTCTCAAGCCCCAAAAAACTATGACAACAACAGCTTTAATCACTGGTGCATCACGAGGCATTGGACTCGAGCTTGCCAAAATCTTCGCATCCAAAGGATCTAATTTGATATTAGTGGCACGAAACAAGCAAGATTTAGAAAATCTAAAAAAAGATATTTTACAAAACCACAACGTTTCCGTAAAGCTGATTATTCGCAATTTGACACAAAGGGATGAAGTTCTCTCACTTTTCAACGATGTAACAAACAGCAACACCCGAGTAGATTATTTATTAAATAATGCAGGTTTTGGCGATTATGCAAATTTTGATGAGAGCGATTGGGAAAGACAAGAATCAATGATAAATTTGAATATCTCAGCGCTAACACATCTCTGCCATCTCTTTATTAAAGAATGGAAATCAGAAGGAGAAGCAGGAAAAATCCTCAACGTCTCGTCCATAGCATCCTTCATGCCAGGACCCAATATGTCGGTATATTTCGCCACCAAATCATTTGTAACCAGTTTTTCGCAAGCACTGAACCACGAGCTCAAGGAGAAAGGAATCACCGTCACCGCCCTATGCCCTGGTCCCACACAATCAAACTTTGCCCACGCCGCAAACATCACGTTCTACGACAAGTTGTCAAAATTCATCAAGCTTCCCACCTCAGTTCAAGTTGCACACTTTGGCTACAAAGCCATGATGAAAGGCAAATCAGTAGCCACGCACGGCGCCATCAACCAACTAATGATATTCTTTGCACGATTTATGCCCAGAAACATATTGACAAGAATATCGGGTAAGGTGATAAAGTGGGGGTAGGATTTTCAAAGACTCTTGACAGTTAAATTCAAAAAAAACCGCTCTAACTAATATCAGAGCGGCAATAAAGTTATTTATTAGATACTAATCACACAAAATGGACTTTGCTTAACTCATTTGCAAAATCATGAATATTCTTTTCTATCTTTTCTATAGTACTCATACGAGGCTTCTTCACTCCATTTAAGTAGTGACTTAGCTGCTTTTGATTAATACCAGTAATAGCTTGTAAGCCAGCGAGCGTAAATCTGTTAGAGTATAGCTCCAAAAAAGAAGCCACATCATATTTAAAATTAAAAACCAAATCGTCTGGGAATTCCCTTCCAATCTCATCATAATATTCTTTCATTTCTTCCACTGATTTATAAAAGTCATCTTTACATTCCTGTACAGCACTCCCTTCACCCAATAGTCCGAATGACAGACCATAATCTTTGTCAGAATCAATGACAGCTTCAAATCTCTTTTCCAGTAAATCGGCCTGAATTATAACATCAATTTTTCTCATAATAATCTTATTTTTAGAAGGAGTTATAGTTTTACCCCCGAATCTTTACTTATCGACTTCATCGTTCTCGTTTTTGACTCTTCACCCTTATGATAACTAAGAGCAAAATATTAATCAGTTATAGGACTATACCAAATAGGATGCTTCTTACCATCCTTAACCCATATGCATCCAGCTTTCTTAAGCTTGCGTTCAATTTCAGAGTACTTCATTTCGATTAACTTATCATTAGCTACAAAGGTAGCAAGATTACTACTTTTGCGCAAATATTTACAAGTCAATTTACCAAAAATGCTGTATAACATATTTGTGATAACTTTCAAGATGAAGTTCTACAGATGGTTGCAAATTGTTTTCTATAAAGTGTATCTACAGCCCAGAATCTGCGCTAAATCCCCAGCCATGCTGAAGGGCAAATTAGTAGCCACACAAGCACACCTTAGAGTAATGGCGACGCTATGTTAGATGCACACTGAATAGTTACATATAATTAGGGCATAAAAATGTGGATAAAGTATGGCAATTTAAATAAAAGGATAGCTCATGCAAGAGTTAACTCAATGATTTAAATATATTTCGTAACTTTGCAATGCAATTTAAAATCAAAAACATTGAAGCCAATAATTTCATTTATAGGAGCGGGCAAGGTTGCAACTGCCTTAGGATTGTATTTCAAAGAAAAAAATTTTGAAGTAGCTGGCTACATAAGCAGAAACAAAGATAGTGCTAAGTTAGCTACCGCTATCACGAGAACTGATACTTATACAGACCTAAAAAAACTACTTAAGAATAGCAGCATAATATGGATAACAACCCCTGATGATCAAATAGAGCTGATTGCTAATCAGATTGCCTCTATGCCTGCAAGCATTGACAACCCCAAGCTCATTGTGCATGCCAGTGGAGTGCACACAGCAGATATTTTGAATGTGGCAAAAGAAGCTGGATATCATACCGCCGCTGCACATCCTCTGTTAGCTTTTGGCAATGTGATGGATAGTGCCGTCATGCTTAGCAATACATGGTTTGCAGTGGAAGAAGAAGAGATAAAGATTAGTAAAATATTGCACATCTGCGGAAACAAAACTTTCAAGCTCGATAATGAAAAGAAAGTTCTATATCATGCAGCAGCGTGTATGTTGTCTAACTATATGGTTACACTGCTGGATGCTTCGCAAAAGATATTTGAGCTTGCCGGATTGCCTGCCGATTATATTGCGAGTGCCACTCAGCCATTGTTAGAAAGCGTGGTGAAGAATATCAACGGGCAGTTGCCCAAGGATGCCCTTACTGGTCCTATCAAGAGAGGTGATATCGCAACCGTGAAGCTACATCTTGAAAAGCTGCAAAACGAAATGCCTGAGTTTGTAGAGCTATACAAGCTACTGGGCAAGGAAACGATGAAAATGATAGATGATTATAAACTCAAAGATATATTAGATTAAGATTTTAGGTTATGAACAAAAAATTTACGGTCAAGTCTTTCCAAGAGGCTAAAGATAATAAGCGTAAAATAACTATGCTTACCGCCTATGACTACTCTATGGCTAAGATGGTGGACGAAGCTGGCGTGGATGCTATTTTGATTGGTGATTCTTTAGGAATGGTATTTCAGGGCAATGAATCGACGTTGCCTGTGACGGTGGATGATATCATCTATCACACCAAAGCCGTGTCAAGAGGCACCAAGCGTGCGCTCATTGTGTCGGATATGCCTTTTATGTCATATCATGTGTCGATAGAAGATGCTGTGCGCAATGCTGGACGTTTGGTCAAAGAGGGCGGTGCTCACGCAGTGAAGCTTGAAGGTGGCACAAAATATGCTGCCGTGATTGAGGCTATTGTGAATGCGCAAATCCCTGTGATGGGACATATAGGATTGACTCCTCAATCGGTAAACGCATTTGGTGGATTCAAAGTGCAGGGCAAAGATGAGGCTGCTGCACGACAAATAATTGAAGATGCTAAAGCTATTGAAAAGGCTGGAGTGTTTGCAATCACCTTAGAAGGAATTCCGGCAAAGCTTGCAAAATTGGTAACCGAAGCGGTTAAAGTGCCCACCATAGGCATTGGCGCAGGCAGAGATTGCGATGGGCAAGTATTAGTTATAAACGATATGCTGGGCATGTTTAGTGATTTTGTGCCCAAATTTGTGAAGCAATATTCAAAGCTAAATGTCGATATCAACACCGCATTAAAGACATATATAAAAGAGGTGGCAAATGGAGAATTTCCCGCCGATGAGCACACTTTCACAATAGACTCTGAAGTTTTAGACAAACTATATTAGACACAATGATTATTGAAACAATAAAAGAGTTGAACAAAAAGTTGGACTCATATAGGGCTGGAGGTAAAACCATCGGTTTTGTTCCCACCATGGGCTTTTTGCACGAAGGGCACTTGTCGCTAATTAGAAGAGCTAAGGCTGAAAATGATATTGTGGTGGTGAGCGATTTTGTGAATCCAACACAGTTTGCGCCCAACGAAGATTTCGAATCCTATCCACGCAATATTGTTCGAGACGAAGAGCTGGCAATGGGTGCAGGAGCTGATATTATCTTTTATCCTTCAGTAGAGGAGTTGTATCCCAATAATAGTTCCACATTTGTGGAGGTGGAGGGAGATATCACTCGTGTATTGTGTGGGGCTTCGCGCCCATCGCACTTCAGGGGGGTCACCACAGTGGTAGCAATGCTGTTCAACATTGTGAGAGCACACAAAGCATATTTCGGGCAGAAAGATGCTCAGCAAGCAGCAGTATTGATAAAAATGGTGCGAGATTTGCACATGAATATCGAACTGATTGTGTGCCCAATTGTTAGAGAAGAGGATGGATTGGCAATGAGTTCTCGCAATACTTATCTATCTAACGAGGAGCGAAAACAGGCTGTGATTTTGAATCACGCATTAATAATGGCACAAAGGTGTTTTGAGGAGAGGGAAATCAATGCTGATAAATTGAGAGAGGTTATCACTAACAAAATCAGCGAAATGCCACTTGCCGATATCGACTACGTGAGTATTTATGACTATCCGTCGCTAAAGGTTATCAACAATATCGACAATAAGGCACTTGCAGCAGTAGCTGTGAGATTTGGCAAAACAAGACTAATAGACAACATCATTTTAGAAAAGAAATAAATTTATGCAGCTATCGATGCTAAAAACAAAGCTTCACAGGGCAACTGTCACTGAAGCCAACTTAAACTATACAGGAAGTATTACCATAGACAAAGCTCTTTTGGAAAAGAGTGGTCTATTGGTGTGGGAGCAAGTTCATGTAGTAAACATCAACAACGGAGCAAGATTTGAAACATACGTAATAGAAGGCGAAGCTAATAGTGGCACCATATGTCTTAATGGTGCTGCGGCACGATTGGTGCAACCAGGTGATGAGATAATAATAATGGCTTATGTGCAATTGTCGCCCGAAGAGGCTAAAGAACACAAGCCTCTGGTTTTTATATTGGACAAGGAGAATAAAATAAGCCAACAAATATAATAATGGCATCCAAAACATACAATATTGCAATAACAGCAGGGGGAACGTCTGAAGATGTTGACGGGGTGAGAAAACTCACGAACGTAAGCACTGGTTCTCTAGGCTGGAATTGCCTTGAGGCTACCCTCGATTATTTTTTATTAAAACATGACTTCAATTTTCGGATATTTTATATACTAACACCTACAGCTTTTAGAAAAAAACTGATGGATGAGCATCACCAGTACGTTGACTTTATAGAGGTGTCGGATGCAGAGAGTGTATATCAAGCAGTTGACAAACTGACGCAAGAGGTAAACATCACCCACTTCATTCACTCCATGGCTATTTCAGATTTCACCTTTTCGTATGCAGTAAGTGTTGATGCTTTGGCTGAGGAGTTGGCATCACACTTCAATAGTGGTGGCGAGATGAGCTCGCAGAAGATTAGCGAAATACTAAATATGCCACAAAGCAGATTTGAAGAGGGAGCAAAGATTTCATCATCAAAACCAATGCTGTTGGGACTTAAGACAACACGAAAGGTGATTTCACTTATTAAGAAAAACAATAGCAACACTGTGCTTGTGGGCTTTAAGCTGCTAAGAAATGTGGATGATGAGACGCTGATGAATGTAGCAGGCAAACTGCAAAACGAAAACAATTGTGACTATGTGTTTGCAAATGAGCTAAGCAATATATCTGGTGATGATCATAAGGGTATGCTAATAAAGGGTAGTGATATTGTGGCTCGAGCTAAAGGAAAAAGAATGATAGCTGAGGTTATTGTGGAGACTATGCTGAACAACAAATAATAAAACTAAAGTGAAATGAAAAATATATTGATTGGGGTGACTGGAAGCATTGCCTGCTACAAGGCTTTGGAGATTGTGAATGAGCTTTCGAAAGGTGGTTATAATGTGAATGTGGTGATGACACGCTCGGCGCAAGAGTTTGTGACTCCACTATCGTTTGAAACACTTTCGTCAAATCGTGTAGCAGCCGAAATGTTTAGCCCAGACGGACATGAAAAGGTGGAGCATATTGAATTAGCTAAACAGGCTGATGTTTTTGTGGTAGCCCCCGCCAGTGCCAATATTATTGGCAAAATAGCTAACGGCATTGCCGATGATATGCTCTCAACAATAGCAATGGCGGTGACTTGCCCTACCCTAATATTTCCAGCAATGAATACTAATATGCTTCGCAACGTTATAGTGCAGGATAACATTGCTAAGCTCAAAAGGTTTGGATATAATGTATATGGCACTGGCAATGGTGAGCTTGCCTGTGGCGATATTGGCGACGGCAAACTACTTCCATGGCAGGATATTGTGGATATTATTATTGAAAAGGTGAAAGATTGAATAGAGACATGCGCCTATTCAATCATGCTTAAAAAAGTTTTTTCGTCTATTACCTTTACACCCAGTTTTTCGGCTTTCTCAAGTTTGGCTGGTCCCATATTGCTACCAGCAAGGATATAGTCGGTATTCTTAGAAACAGATCCACTGTTCTTTCCTCCATTTTGAGAAATCATCTCTTTGTATTCGTCTCTCGAGTGCAATTCAAACTTCCCGCTTATCACAATTGTGAGTCCTTCGAGCTTATCAGTTCTCAACGCTAATGCCTCCTCGCTCAATGCAAAAGATAATCCATATGACTTGAGTGTTTCTACAAATTCTATATTGTCAGGATTTGCAAAATAATCACATACACTTTGGGCTATGCGTGTACCAATTTCGTCCACAGATGTTAACTGCTCAGCAGTGGCAACAGAAAGCTTATCTATATCTGTGAATGCAGCTGCAAGTTTTTGGGCAACGGTTTCGCCCACAAAACGAATACCTAATGCAAAAAGCACTTTCGCAAAGGGGATATCCTTCGACTTCTCGATACTGGCAAGTAGATTGTTTGCACTTGTGACTCCCCATCGCTCAAGATTAACCAAATCATTGAACTCTAACTTATACAAATCGGAAGCGTTGCGTATTAATTCTTTATCATAAAGCAATGAAATACTCTCAGGACCAATATTGATATCCATAGCTCGGCGCATCACGAAGTGCTCTATTCTACCCTTGATTTGAGGAGGACATCCTGTTTGATTGGGGCAGTAATGTGCGGCTTCGTCTTCATATCTTATGAGTGCAGTACCACAATCGGGGCATCGCTTTGCAAACCGCACCTTGTCGCCAATCAGTATTCTTGCATCCTTGTCAACAGCAGTAATCTTAGGTATGATTTCACCGCCCTTTTCCACGTACACCATATCGCCAATATGCAGGTCGAGCGCATTGATGGCATCTTCATTGTATAGCGACGCACGCCTCACTGTGGTACCTGATAATAAAACTGGATCAAGATTTGCCACTGGCGTAACCGCCCCTGTTCTACCCACCTGATATGATACAGACTCGAGGCGAGTGATTGCTTGCTCTGCATTAAATTTATAAGCTACTGCCCATCGTGGAAATTTGGATGTGGCACCAAGGTTTCGCTGTTGTAGTAGAGAATCAACTTTGATCACTACACCATCTGTAGCAACAGGGAGATTTTTTCTTTCCAAATCCCAATAATTGAGAAAATCGAACACATCACTCAATGTGCTACACCTTCTCATTGAGTTTGAAACATTGAAACCCCAATTGACAGCCAATTGCATATTATCGTAATGACTATCGGTGGGCAGATCCTCACCAAGCATATAGTAAATATACGACTCGAGACGACGAGATGCCACCACCTTTGGGTCTTGAAGTTTTAGTGTGCCCGAGGCAGCATTACGTGGATTTGCAAATAGTTGTTCTTCCTGTATTTCTCGCTCTTTATTTAGAGAGTCAAATACATCCCAAGGCATCAGTATTTCGCCTCTTAGCTCCACATACTTAGGCAGATTGTCTCCTTTTAGTATTAATGGAATATTGCGGATAGTTCTTACATTAGCAGTAATATCGTCACCTTGCTTTCCGTCACCACGAGTAATGGCTTGAATTAGCTTACCATCTTCATAAATCAAAGAAATGGAGGTGCCATCGTATTTAAGTTCACAAACGAGATTAAATTCTTCATTCAAACCTCGTTGAACTCGATTGTAGAAATCTGCCGCCTCTCCTTGCGAATAGCTATTTTGAAGAGAAAGCATTGGATAACGATGTTCAACCTGCTCAAAGTTTTTGTTTATATCACTCCCCACCCTCATAGAGGGAGAATTGGGATCATAAAATTCTGGATATTGCTTTTCTAACTCTATCAGCTTTGATAAAAGATTATCGAACTCAAAGTCGCTGATAGTTGGGGCATTGCTCACATAATAGTTATAATTATGCTCGTGAAGTTGATTTCTTAAATCAAAGATTTGTTGTTGAATATTATTTTGATCCATTGTTAGACATTATAGGCATAAGTTATTTTAAAGTGTAAAGATATAAAAATAGGTTTAGAGAA
>CAZNRT010000117.1:0-8678 GCA_964575445.1 uncultured Proteiniphilum sp.
AAAAACCTATTAGGTTTATCAGAAACTAATCAACTTCGACGAAATATTATTAATTGGAATATTTAATAGAATCCGTTGAAAACCTAATAGGTTTGGATGAATAAAAATAAATAATATAATTACAATGAAAAGAATTTCAATTTTGCTATCTCTTGCTATTTTTAGTTTGACTGCTTTCTCGCAAATTACTGATAGATATGTAGGGGGCTCCATTAAGACACAGGATGGAATAAGGGCACTAAAGTTTCCTCCTTTATCAAAAAAGATTTATCAGAAGGGATGGATTGACTTCAACAAGAATGGAAAGAAGGATATCTATGAAGACCCTACTAAAGATGTGGAGGAGCGAATTGCCGATCTGCTGAACCAAATGACATTGGAGGAGAAATCAAATCAATTGGCTACACTTTATGGCTATGGGGCTGTGTTGAAGAGCCGACTGCCAGAACCATTTTGGAAGGATAGTATATGGAAGGATGGATTGGGCAATATTGATGAGCAGCTAACGGGCTTGCGGGGTGATACTGTTTTTGCTTCGCCTTATTCGGAGCATACTGTTGCCTTAAATATAATCCAACGTTGGTTTATAGAGGAAACGAGATTGGGAATCCCAGTAGATTTTACTGGTGAAGGAATACGTGGATTGAATCACATGAAGGCAACATACTTTCCATCACAATTGGCGCAGGCATCTACATTTAATGCTGCTATGGTTCGCAAAATTGGTGAGGTGACTGGGCGTGAAGCTAAGGCTTTGGGATATACTAATATTTATTCTCCCATCTTGGATGTTGCCACTGACCCACGCTGGGGAAGAATAGAGGAGACATATGGTAGTGATCCTTATCTTGTGGGGCGACTTGGTAGTGAGAATGCTATCGGGATACAATCGCAAAGAGTGGCAGCTACAGCAAAGCATTATGCTGTGTATAGCATTCCCTTTGCGGGGAGTGATGGCTGGGTGCGAACTCATCCCATGGTGGGAGAGCGCGAAATGTATATGAAATATTTGTTGCCATTTGAAACAGTTATCAAGAATAGCAACCTGCAGGGAGTGATGGTATCATACAATGATTATGATGGTGAACCAATAGTGATTAGCAAGAAGTTTTTGACCGATTTTCTTCGTATTCGTTTTGGATTCAAGGGATATACGGTGAGCGATAGTGCTGCCTTTGAAGATATTATGGATAAGTATAATATCACTGATGATATTGATGAGGCTGCTGCAATGGCGGTGAGTGCTGGGATGAACGTGAGAACCAATTTCTCTTCTCCATCTCCTTTTATTAGAGCGGTGAGAAGTGCTGTGGAGAGAGGGCTCTTGTCCGAAGAGATGCTTGACGAGAGAGTGGGTGAGGTGCTTAGAGTGAAGTTTTGGCTTGGCTTGTTTGACGAACCATATGTGCTTGATATCGATGCAAACAAAGAGGTTCATAGCAAAGAGTCGCAAAAGTTGGCTCTTGAAGCAGCTGAACAGAGCTTAACATTATTAAAAAATAATAATATACTACCGTTGGATAAAAACAAATATGGCACCATTGCTGTGATTGGACCCAATGCTGTGGAAAAACGTGGTATGCTGTCACGCTATGGTCCTGTGCATGTGGATATCAAAACGATATTGGATGGTATCAAAGGAGCATTTCCAGATAATGAAGTGATATATGCAAAAGGATGCAACCACATTGACCCCAACTTCCCCGAAAGCGATATTGAATATTTCCCATTGAATAATGAAGAAGAGCAGATGCTGAAAGAGGCAGAGGCGATAGCTATGAAGGCAGACGTAGTATTGCTTACGGTGGGCGATAATATCAAGACTGTGGGTGAGAGTGCCTCTCGCTTGTCTTTAGATTTGCCAGGACGCCAGAGTGAGCTCATTGATAGAATCGTAGCTATTGGAAAGCCCGTGATATTAATTCATACAGGAGGCAGACCCGCATCTATGGTGAAGGCATCTAAAACATGTGATGCTATTATTCAGAACTTTTATGCTGGTGAGTTTGGTGCAGATGCTTTAGGAAACGTATTGTCGGGCAAATATAATCCATCGGGCAAACTTCCAGTGGGAATACTAAAACATGTGGGGCAAGTGCCGTTGGCATTCCCAATAATGCCTGCCGATGCGAGCAAAGGCAATGCAGCAGTTGCAGGCTTTTTATATCCTTTTGGATATGGACTTAGCTACACAAGCTTTGAATACTCGGACTTGAGTGTTGATACTTCATCATTTGATGAGACTCAAAAGGTTGTGGTATCATTCTCAATAAAAAACACTGGTGGCGTAGCTGGTGATGAGGTAGCACAGCTCTATTTTAGAGATAATATGGCAAGCATCATTGTGTATGACAAGGAGTTGTGTGGCTTTGAGCGAGTATCGCTTAATGCTGGAGAAACAAAAACTGTATCATTAGAGATTAGCAAAGAGACCTTATCCATCATCAATCAAGATTTGGATAGAGTGTTTGAGCCAGGTGAGTTCACGATCATGATTGGCAGCTCGTCAGAAGATATAAAATTGGAAAAGAAAATAGTGCTTTAGAGCTTGGTGAAAACAAAATAATACCAAAAAGAGGGTGTCAACTAATGGCACCCTCTTTTTGGTTTCAACACATAGAAACAATGTAATATTGGCACAAAAATCTATTTTGAATTTCAACACACTTTTAATATTAAAACATTATCTCTATATTTGCACAAATATATTAGAACTGTGCACCTGAAATGACTATTACAACATCTAAAACAAAGAGAAATATACTTGAAGTAGCTCGTCAACTTTTTGCCAAAAAGGGTTATGAGAATACCACTATAAATGAAATCGCCGACGTTTCGGAATATGGAAGAAGAACTATATATACCTATTTTAAGAACAAAAATGAAATTTATAAAGAGGTTATTAGTTGTGAGTTAGAAACCATGCATAGAGCACTGGAAGATGTGACAAAGCGTGACCTGGCAGCTGATGAAAAGCTTATGCTATTTACCTTTGCCCGACTGAGTGTGATAAAAGATGTGGTGACTCGCAATGGAACTTTGCGTGCCGACTTTTTTAGGAATATATGGGTAGTAGAAAATGTGAGGAAAGAGTTTGACAAAAAAGAGATGAAATATCTTGAATCAATACTTTTGGATGGCTGTGAGTCGGGTGTGTTTGCTATAACCAGTATATCTAAGACTGCCGAAATACTACACTACGCACTCAAGGGGCTTGAAGTGCCAGCAATTAGAGGCGTACTGAATCTTAAGTATGACAATCTTGAGGATAGAGAGATTGTGCATGACCTAATATTTAAAGGGTTGAATAACAAATA
The DNA here is from genome assembly GCA_964575445.1 of uncultured Proteiniphilum sp. GTDB lineage: Bacteria > Bacteroidota > Bacteroidia > Bacteroidales > Dysgonomonadaceae > Petrimonas. Next base: position 3,318 of record CAZNRT010000117.1, read on the forward strand.
AACATATATATGAAACTATTAGAAGGTAAAACCGCACTCGTAACGGGTGCATCAAGAGGAATAGGAAAAGCCATAGCTCTAAAATTGGCTGAGCAAGGTGCTAATGTGGCTATCACCAACTCGCGCGAAGATGAGGCAGGACAGGCAGTAGCTGATGAGATAACCGCCTTGGGTGTGAAGGGTAAGAGATATGTATCTGATGCCTCAAACTTTGCCGATGCTCACAAAGTGGTGGAGGCAGTGAAAGAGGATTTTGGTCGTATAGATATATTGGTTAACAATGCTGGTATCACCAAAGATGGCTTGATGATGCGCATGAGTGAAGAGCAATGGGATGCAGTGATCAATGTAAACTTGAAGTCGGCTTTCAATTTCATTCATGCAGTGACACCAATTATGATGCGTCAAAAATCGGGCAGTATCATTAATATGAGCTCGGTGGTGGGCGTGTCGGGCAATGCAGGGCAGGCAAACTATGCAGCATCAAAGGCTGGGATGATTGGTTTGGCAAAGTCAATGGCAAAGGAATTGGGCTCGAGAGGTATTCGTGTGAACACTATTACTCCTGGATTTATAGCAACCGATATGACGGAGGCACTTTCGGAAGAGGTGCGCACTGAGTGGGCAAAACAGATTCCGCTTCGTCGTGCGGGCGAGGCTGAGGATGTGGCTAATGCTACTATCTTCTTAGCTTCGGATATGTCGGCATACGTGACGGGTCAGGTAATCAATGTATGTGGCGGAATGAATATGTAATATGACAGTATTATACGAAGACAATCATATCATTATTGTAAACAAAGCCATTGGTGAAATAGTGCAAGGCGATAAAACAGGTGATAAGCCTCTCTCCGATATTGTGAAAGAGTATATCAAGGTGAATCACCATAAGCCAGGCAATGTATATTTGGGTGTGACCCATAGATTGGATAGACCAACGAGCGGCATTGTGATGTTTGCAAAGACCAGCAAAGCTTTGACTCGTCTCAATGAAATGTTTAAAAACGATGAAATAACTAAGACGTATTGGGCGGTGGTGAAAAAAGCTCCTGAGAAGACGGAGGATACTCTTATTCACTATCTAATCAAGAATGAGAGAACAAACAAATCTACAGCTTATGATATTGAAAAGAATAATACTAAGAAGTCGATTCTTCACTACAAGTTAATTGCAAAATCGGACAATTATTATCTGTTGGAGGTGGACTTGGAGACTGGACGCCATCACCAAATCAGATGTCAGCTATCAAAGATTGGAAGCCCCATCAAGGGCGACTTGAAATATGGAGCTGAGAGGTCAAATCCTGATGGAGGTATATCGCTTCATGCTCGCAGCATCTCATTTGAACATCCTGTGTCAAAAGAGATTGTAAGTATTGTGGCACCCGTTCCTGGGGATTCTCTTTGGAGATCGTTTGAGAAATAATCAATACACTATTACCTCAAAATATTAAGAGGGCGCATCATATTGATTGATGCGCCCTCTTAGCCTTTGTATGTGAGATATAAGCTTAGTGCTCTTTATTGAAACTATCCACCGCCTCTTTCACGCTACCATGAAGGAGCAATAGATTCTTAGCCTGATCATATGGCAAATCTATTTCCTCCATAATCATTCTGGTGCCCCTGTCCACAAGCTTTTGGTTGGTAAGCTGCATATTCACCATCCTATTGCCCTTCACGCGCCCAAGCTTAATCATTGTGCTGGTTGTTATCATATTGAGAATCATCTTTTGTGCAGTACCCGACTTCATGCGAGTGCTCCCTGTAACATACTCTGGACCCACGATTGCTTCAATCTTAATTTCAGCTTCGACAGCAATGGGCGAATTGGGATTGCAGCTAATGGACCCCGTGAGAATTCCATTTTGGCGAGCCTTGCGCAATGCACCAATTACATAAGGAGTGGTTCCAGATGCTGCAATGCCTACCACTACATCATTTTCGTTTATGTTGTATGTCAATAATTCTTCCCATGATTTATCCTCGTTATCCTCAGCATCTTCCACAGGATTGCGAAGGGCATGATCGCCACCCGCTATTAGACCAATCACATATGTGGGAGGCATACCAAAAGTGGGCGGAATTTCTGAAGCATCAAGCACCCCAAGTCTACCACTTGTGCCAGCACCAAGATAGAATAAGCGTCCACCTTTTTTCATTCTCTTGACGATGCCCGTCACCAATTTTTCTATTTCGGGGATAGTCTTTTGTACTGCTAATGCTACTTTTTGGTCTTCGTCATTTATCTCAGTTAACAAATCGTGAACTGATTTATTCTCTAAATTATCATATAGAGATGATTGTTCTGTAATCTTTATGAAGCTCATATTGAATTGTTTGTTTATTGTCTGTTTAGGAATAATATTTAATCAATCCAGGCATTGGCGATTGCTCTATTATACCAATTTTGATTCCTTTTGCTGAAGCAATAGTGCGAATAATATCTGCATAATGCCAGGCTATTGAGCCCACAAAGTTAACACTATTTGCCTTGAAATGATATTGCATCACGTTTCTCTCAAAGAAATCGTTGAAGCTACGTTCTGCAATGCGTTTGATACTATTATCATCAATATTTTGAAGAATGAATGGCGACAAACTTGCCAAGAATCTACTTGGGAATGGCTGTCTATACACCCGATCGATAATCTGAGCTTGAGTGAGATTATATTGAGTGAGAAACTTTTCTTTCAGTTCGTCCTTCAATTGGTTTTTCAATACATCGCCAACCAATAGCTTGCCAAGATTGGCACCACTACCTTCGTCACCCAAAATGAAACCAAGAGGCGACACTTGCTTTACGATACTTGAGCCATCCCACTCGCATGAGTTGCTACCCGTGCCCAAGATGCAGGCAATGCCACTATTGGAGCCACAAAGAGCATGAGCAGCGGCAATAAGATCGCTATACACTTTGATGTCAGCACTCTGGAAAGACTTTCTGATAGCTCGCTCCATTCCCTCAATTTTCTCAGGGATGCAACCCGAACCATAGAAACGCACTATATCAATATCATGTTCGTTGACACTTGGATGTACTTCTTGCATGATTTCTCTTGCAATTTCTTCTTCCGACTGAAATATTGGGCTTATACCCTTTGTTTGAAAGCGATGAACTATCTTGCCAGCTTCCACCACACACCAATCTGTTTTGGTGGCACCACTATCGGCAATTAATATCTTATTCATTATGGACTTGTTATTATATTTTGATATAAATATTCTTCTTGTAAAGTATATATCCTGCGAACCAACACACAGAAACGAACAATAGTGCATATAGCAGGGAGCCAAAATAATTGCCTGCCCATGGTTGGATTAATATTCCATATACATATCCCTTCAATGTGATTGCCTCACCGGCATATGTTAACCTAACATTGCCAACAATATTTGCTAAAATTCCTGCCAACACATATACAAAAAGAGGGTTAACCCCAAAGGCATGGAAGAATCTGCTCCATCTCTCTTTCTTATTGATATCAATAATCCATATGAGCAAGCCCAACAATTGAGCTGCAAACCCCGTTGTAACCAATACGTAAGTTGAGCTCCATATCTTTTTATTTATTGGTGCTCCATACTGCAATAGCAATCCTGAAAATGCTAAGACTGTGCCCCATATCAATATTTTCTCTACTCGCTTGTGATTATCTTTGGTGTCAACAATCAATTTGCCAAACAAAAAGCCTATCAATACATGAGCAATTGATGGTATGCTACTAAGCAATCCCTCGGGGTCGAAAGCAATTCTATTGCCAGCTGCATCAACATCTTTATACATATGTTTGACGCCAATGATGGCTCTGTCAACAATGGATATAATGTTGTTTTCGGAACGCTCAAATCCATTACCAAACAATAATAGTAAGAAGTAGCCAAACAGGAGGGTGAAAATAACCCAAACTAAATCTTTTGGTTTTACCACAAGTGCTATAAATGCTGAGAAGCCATACGCAACTGCCAATCGTTGCAATACTCCCATTATGCGTATGGTATCAAAATGGGATGTTGCGGCTACCACCAAACTTTCTCCCGAAGCCAAACCTCTACACAACATTCCAAACCAGCCCAAAGCCAATCCGATGATGAATATCATGAAGGTGCGATATACAACCTTGCTTAGGCTCTCTTTGGTAAGCTTAAATTCGTACTTGCGCAATGACATAAAAGTGGATACTCCCATTATAAACATAAAGAATGGGAATACTAAATCTGTGGGCGTCAGTCCATGCCACGATGCATGTCCTAATGGTGTGTATATATGGCTCCACGAACCAGGATTGTTTACCATTATCATTCCAGCAATGGTGATGCCTCGCAAAATATCTAATGATAGGAGGCGACTACTTTGTTTTGTTGCATTCATAATGTTAGCACGGACTTGTTAGGTTTTTATTTATATAGATAATAAGGTTTCGATTTTCTTTTGAATGAATCTTCATCCTTTGTCCAATATTGATGTATGTCGGCAAAGCGATGATTCTTTGAAAACTCTTTTCTGATATAATCACTTCCGCTCACTTTGTCAAACATGTCAAATCTATTTTCGGGAGCATTGTCAAAGACTTTATAATCGGGATATAGTCGCGCAGCAACTTCCATCACATGAAATTGGATATCAGATAATCTTGCTTTAGAAAAATTGCGCAAATATACTTGCACACCTTGCAAGTCCTTGCCTTGCCCCACAGAGTAATAAGGTTTTATGTGAATAGGGCGAAATGTAATGCCATCTAATTTTTTCTTGTTTAATTCTCTTGCCATCTCTTCAGCATTAATCCATTCGGCAGCAAACATCTCAAAAGGGAGAGTATATCCAACTCCGATAGACATATATCCCAGCTCGCCTAATATTCCTGATACGGGGTAGAAGTATGCCGAGTGTGCAAATGGAATATGTGGTGAAGTAGGAACCCATGGCAATTTAGTATCTTCAAAGTTCATTTTTCTACGCCATTTTTTCATTTTCACTACCGAAAGCTTGCATGGCTTATTGAGCATGCCATCGCCATTAATCATGTTAGCCAATTCGCCACAAGTCAAACCATATATGTATGGAATTTTGAGTTGGCTCACGAATGATATAAAACCATCTTCGGCAAGATTGCCTTCTACTTTTTGCCCACCAAGTGGGTTGGGTCTGTCAAGCACCACAAATTCTATATCATTTTCGGATGCTGCTTGCATAGCCAAATACATTGTGGAAATATAAGTATAAGAGCGGCAACCAATATCCTGAATATCATATACCAGCACATCCACTCCTTCGAGCATCTCTTTGGTAGGTTTGCGGGTAGTGCCATATAGTGAGAAAACGGGCACCCCAGTGTTGGGATCGGTAAAGGTATCAACCTT
>CAZNRT010000118.1:0-8273 GCA_964575445.1 uncultured Proteiniphilum sp.
TGATATGTAACTTGTGATAATTAAAACTCCGATTTCAACTGCTCAATCCACTTGTCAATTCTTTCTTCAGTTAGGTCGTGTTCATTGTCATCATCAAGTGGCAAACCCACAAACATATCGTCAATCAATGCTCTCGAGTAGTCAAACTGATAACCTTCGTTGGGCACTTTGCCAACTAATTTGCAATCTTGTTTTGCAATTGCCTCGTACAGAATTCCCATTGCATCAACAAATGAATCGGGATATATAAAAGCATCGCCTAATCCAAATAGAGCAATGGTTTTGCCACTTAAATCTAACTTAACGAATCTATTGAAGAAATCAGACCAATCGTCCTGCAAATCCTTTACGCCCCATGTGGATACTCCAAGTATAAGAATATCGTGTGACAGAAATGATTCTTCATTACCATCATAAACATCTACGATTGTTGGTGAGAATTCCGATAATTTTTCGGCAATCTTATCGGCTGCATTTTTAGTATTCTCTGTGCTTGAGCCGTATATTATTGCAATTGATTTCATATTGAATTATAATTTTATTTGTTCAAGATTAGTTTTCAATTTGATGAACGCTTAAAATGAGGAATAGTTTACTATTGCAATTGATAATTATGTCAATAATGGTTGATTCCAAATTAGAGTCAACGCATTTATTTAATTGTTTAGCCTGAGTTGTTATTAATCTATTATCGCCTTACTTCTAATTTTTATATCTATGTATATTGTGAAAATGACGTGTATTAGTATAAAGTATATAATACAATATCTAATTAATTGCATTGATGTGTTTTATAACATAAACATATAATTTTGTCATTAGTAAAAAGTATCTACTTTTGGAGAAAATATATTTCACATAAAGAGAATATGCTTCATAGCGCATAAGGTTTTACAAATTTGAAAATATTCGTAAGCAAACTATTCAAAAAATAAAAAGAAATAATAAATATGTATTTACTTGGGTATGATATAGGAAGTTCTTCAGTCAAAGCATGTATTGTGGAGGCTCAGTCAGGCAAAATAATTGCTAATGATTATTATCCTAAGACTGAGATGACAATTTATGCGCAGGAGCTTGGTTGGGCAGAACAAAATCCAGAAATGTGGTGGTCTAATCTCAAGATTGCTAACAAATCAATAATGGAGAAATCAGGTGTCAACCCTGCTGATATCAAGGCAATAGGTATATCATGGCAGATGCATGGATTGGTGGCATTAGATAAAAATCAAAACGTATTGCGTCCCTCTATTATATAGTGTGATAGCCGAGCAGTATCTATTGGTGAAAAAGCTTTTAATTCAATTGGCAAGGAGATAGCTTTGTCTCATTTGCTCAACTCACCAGGAAACTTTACTGCATCAAAATTAGCATGGGTAAAAGAAAATGAGCCTGCGTTGTACGAGCAAATAGATAAAATAATGTTGCCAGGAGACTACATTGCAATGAAACTGACAGGAGACATCACTACAACTATTGGTGCACTTTCGGAGGGAATCTTCTGGGACTTTAAAAGAAATGAAATATCAAAAGATATAATGAGATACTATGGATTTAGTGAATCTGTTTTACCAAACATAGTCCCTACATTCGGATTTCAAGGTGAATTATCTAAATCTGCGGCAGAAGAATTAGGATTAAAACCTGGTATCCCTATCGGATATCGTGCGGGCGACCAACCAAATAATGCGGTGTCTCTTAATGTTTTCAACCCTGGTGAAGTTGCTTCAACCGCTGGAACTTCGGGTGTAGTGTATGGAGTGTCTGACAAGATTGAATATGACCCCTTGTCAAGAGCAAATTCATTTGCTCATGTCAATCACACCGCTGAGGCACCTCGTATTGGGGTACTATTATGTATTAATGGAACTGGGATATTAAACTCATGGATTAAGCGAAATTTTATCCAATCTAATTTGTCCTATGATGATATGAATAGTATGGCTGCACAATCTCCAATAGGCTCTAAAGGAGTTAGGGTTGCTCCATTTGGTAATGGTGCCGAGCGGGTTTTAAACAATAAGAATCCTGGCTGTTCGATTCAGGGAGTCAATTTCAATATTCATACTATTAATGACGTGGTGAGAGCCTCTCAAGAAGGGATTGTCTTCTCTTTCAATTATGGTATTGAGATAATGAAGCAAGTAGGTGTTGATATAAGAGTGATTAAAGCGGGACATACTAATATGTTTTTAAGCCCTATTTTCAGAGAGACATTAGCTAACGTCACAGGTGCAACTATAGAATTGTATGACACTGACGGTGCTGCAGGTGCCGCCAAAGCTGCGGGAATGGGTGTTGGCATATATAATTCCAATAAAGAGGCATTTGCATCGTTGCAAAAGATTATGACAATAGAGCCTACACCTAAAATGCATGATATTTGTCAAGCGGTATATCAACAATGGTTGGATGTATTATAGATATTATCTGATTAAAGAAATAAGTAAATAATTCAATTAAAATTTAATATGGAAATAAAGAAAGAATATTTCCCTGGAATTGGGAAAATAAAATTTGAGGGAGTAGAGAGTAAAGATCCTTTAGCATTTCGCTATTATGATGCCGAAAAGGTTGTTCATGGTCGTAAAATGAAGGACTGGTTTAAGTTCTCAATGGCTTACTGGCACACCCTTTGTGCTGAGTCTGCTGACCCCTTTGGCGAAGAAACTAAAAGTTTTGAGTGGAACAAAGGGCAAGATGCCCTCGTGAGAGCAAAGAATAAAATGGATGCAGGATTTGAGTTTATGCAAAAAATTGGAATCGAATACTTCTGTTTTCATGATGTTGACTTGATTGAGCCTGGCAATAGTATCGAGGAGTATGAATCAAATCTCAAAGCTATTGTTGCTTATGCCAAAGAGCAAATGTCGGTGACGGGCATAAAGTTACTTTGGGGAACTGCCAATGTTTTTAGCAATAAAAGATATATGAATGGAGCAGCTACCAATCCAAATTTTGATAGTGTGGCTTATGCAGCTACTCAGATCAAAAATGCTATAGATGCAACGATTGAGCTTGGTGGCGAAAACTATGTGTTTTGGGGTGGAAGAGAAGGGTATATGAGTCTTCTGAACACTGATATGAAGCGCGAAAAAGAGCACTTAGCCACAATGTTGAAAATGGCTCGTGATTATGGTCGCTCAAAAGGTTTCAAGGGGAACTTTTTTATTGAACCTAAGCCAATGGAGCCAACAAAACATCAGTATGATGTGGATGCCGAGACTGTAATTGGCTTTTTGAGAGCTAACAACCTCGATAAGGACTTTAAGTTAAATATTGAAGTCAATCATGCTACTCTTGCTGGGCATACATTCGAGCACGATTTGCAATGTGCTGCCGATGCTGGTATGCTTGGCTCTATTGATGCTAATAGGGGCGATTACCAAAATGGTTGGGATACAGACCAATTCCCTATTGATGTGTTTGAACTTACACAGGCTATGATGGTAATTATTCAAAATGGTGGTTTGCAGGGTGGGGGAACAAACTTTGATGCAAAGACACGTCGCAATTCAACTGACCTTGAAGATATCTTTGTTGCCCATATTGCAGGTATGGATGCTTTTGCTCGTTCTTTGGAGGCAGCGTCTGCAATACTTGAAGATTCACCTTATCTCAAAATGAAAGATGAGCGTTACTCTTCATTTGATGGAGGAAAAGGGAAAGACTTCGAAGATGGAAAGTTATCATTGGAGGACTTGAGAGAGTATGCAATTGCTCTTGCTAAAGAACCAGAACAGATTAGTGGTAAGCAGGAGTTGTATGAAGCAATAATTAATATGTACATTTAGTAATGACATTCAAAATGCAATGATTATGAGGTAGGTACACATATTGCAGTTTTGCTTTGCGTATCCTACCTCATTTTTTGTGTCTAATATCTATTAATTTGAGTTCAATAAAAACAAATCACTTCTATATCTTTAGTATTACGCTTGTTGCCACGTTGGGTGGATTACTTTTCGGTTATGACACTGCTGTTATATCTGGAGCCGAAAAGTCTATACAAGCATATCTAATCAATCCTCTCAATTTGGGTTCTTTCGTTCATGGTGCCACAGTATCAAGTGCACTAATAGGGTGTATCATTGGAGGAGTGATATCAGGCTTGCTTTCTAATAATTTAGGTAGAAAGAAAACTCTAATTGTTGCTGCAGTTCTTTTCTTTATCTCTGCCTTTGGTTCAGGATATCCTGAGGCAATATTCTTCACAAAAGGTGAGCCCACACTTGGATTATTAATGATGTTCAACTTTTATAGAATAATTGGTGGTATAGGAGTGGGATTAGCGTCAGCAGTGTCTCCGATGTATATTAGCGAAATTTCACCTGCCAATATTCGTGGTCGGTTGGTCTCGTTCAATCAATTTGCAATTATTTTTGGCATGTTGGTTGTTTATTTTGTTAACTGGGGTATAGCCAAAGGGCAATCAATAGAATGGATTAATGATATTGGTTGGAGATATATGTTTGCTTCGGAGGCGATACCTGCTTTATTGTTTGGTATTCTTCTTTTCTTTGTTCCAGAAACACCAAGATATTTGGCTTTTACACAACAGGATGACAAAGCATTATCAGTGCTTGCTAAGGTTAATGGTAGCCGAGACAAAGCTGTTACAATTTTGAATGAAATCAAGGCAACATTTGCAAAATCTGTTCATGGTAAAGTTTTCTCTTATGGTAAGAAGGTTATAATAATAGGAATACTATTATCTGTTTTCCAACAATTTGTCGGTATTAATGTGGCGTTATATTACGCACCTCGAATTTTCGAGAGTATGGGTGCTGCTAAGGATGCTTCAATGCTTCAAACAATTATAATGGGCTTCGTAAATGTTGTGTTCACTGTTGTTGCTATTCTGACTGTAGATAAGTGGGGACGCAAACCTTTGTTGATCACAGGTTCGATTGGAATGGCAATTGGCATGTTTGCTATCGCCTCTCTGTCTTACTTTAATATCATTGGTATCAGTACTCTTGTATTTATTATTATATACACTGCTTCATTCATGATGTCGTGGGGACCAATATGCTGGGTATTGATTTCAGAAATATTCCCAAACAAGATACGTGGGCAAGCAGTAGCTATTGCAGTATCTGCACAATGGGCAGCCAATTATATAATATCATCTACTTATCCAGCCATGATGGAATTAAGCGGTGCTGTGACCTATGGCTTTTATGGTCTTATGGCTGTCATCTCGGCTCTCTTCGTATGGAAAATGGTTCCTGAAACTAAGGGGAAGTCTTTAGAAGAAGTGGAGCACCTTTGGAGTAATAAAGAGTAGGTATTGATTCTGTTGTATAAAACAAGCAATTATAGAAAGCGGACTATCATTTACTTGCAATAGTCCGCTTTGTTTTTTACTGTCCTGCCCACGTTTCCCTATCTAAATTCCTATAGTTTATAGCTTCAGCCAAATGTGAAGGCAAAACTTTTTCAGAATCATCTAAGTCGGCTATTGTCCTTGACACTTTTAGAATTCTATCATAGGCTCTTGCCGAGAGGCTGAGACGCTCCATTGCTGTCTTCAATAGTCTCAACCCTGCTTCGTCAGGTGCTGCATATTTATTTAGCAACTTAGAGTTCATTTGTGCATTGCTATATATGCCTGGCACATCCTTAAATCGCTCTACTTGTATCTCTCGGGCTTTTATTACTCGTTTAGAGATTTCAGTGCTATGTTCAGCAGGCTTGCGCTCCGAAATCTTTTCGAAAGGCACTGGCACTATTTCTATATGAATATCTATTCTGTCTAATAGTGGTCCAGATATTCTGTTTAAATATTTTTGCACTATACCTGGTCTGCAGACGCATTCTTTCTCAGGATGATTATAATACCCACATGGACATGGATTCATAGCCGACACCAACATGAAGCTTGCGGGGTATTCAACAGAAAATTTTGCGCGTGATATCGTTATTTCTCTATCTTCTAATGGTTGGCGCATAACTTCCAAAACGCTTCTATTAAATTCGGGGAGTTCATCAAGAAACAAAACGCCATTGTGTGCCAGACTAATTTCGCCAGGTTGAGGATATGTACCACCCCCCACCATGGCTACATTGCTAATTGTGTGGTGTGGCGAGCGAAAAGGTCTGTTTGTCATTAGCGAAACGCTATTATCTAATTTTCCTGCAACGCTATGTATCTTTGTAGTCTCAAGGGCTTCGCCCACAGTAAATGGTGGAAGTATTGAGGGCATTCTTTTAGCCATCATAGATTTGCCCGAGCCTGGAGGTCCAACCATTATTATGTTATGTCCACCTGCTGCTGCAACCTCTAACGCACGTTTTACACTTTCTTGACCTTTAACATCGCTAAAGTCATAATTAAATATGGATTGGTCTTGCCTAAACTCTTTTTCGATATCTACAAAGGTTGGCTCAAGTTCTATATCACCATTTATAAAACCTATTACTTCACTGATGCTTTCTACACCATATACGTTTATTCCTTCAACGACAGCTGCTTCTTTAGCATTTTCACGAGGAAGTATAAACCCTTTATATCCATTTTCCTTAGCCATTATGGCGATTGGCAATGCTCCTTTTATTGGCAGTATGTTGCCATCAAGTGAGAGCTCTCCCATCATGATATAGTCTGCAAGACGTTCTGAATTGATATTCTCAGATGCAGCAAGAATGCCTATTGCAAGTGGTAAATCGTAGTCAGAACCCTCCTTGCGAATGTCGGCGGGTGACATATTGACAACTATCTGTTTGCGTGGAAATTTGAAGCCATTTTCATTTATTGCCGAAACTATACGTTCATGACCCTCTTTTACTGAAGCGTCTGGTAGTCCTACAACAAGAAACTTTATGCCTCGAGTGCAATTTACTTCAATGGTAATAAGAGTGGCGTTAATTCCTTGTACTGCCGCCCCAAATACTTTGACTAACATGGTATATATAATTTTTAATGGTTATTCTTAGTAGAGCTTTTCAGTGCCTTCGTTACAGCGGTAGCAGATAAATTTCTATTAGTGATGATTCCTTCTGGAGAAATTAGAATATTATTTGGGATAAACTCAATATTGTAGGCATCCACAATGTCCGAAGCCCAGCTTCTTTTTTCGGGAACCACTTTCCACTTTATGGAGTCATTTTCTATATATTCTTTGGGATGAAGGTCTGCATCAATATAAATAGATATAAACTCTACGCTATCTTTATTAATATTTTTGTATGTGTCTTTAAGATGCTTGATTGTTTCGCGAGACTCAACTCCAGTGGCTGAAATAAAAGACAACAAAAGATGTTTTCCTTTATAATCATATGAGTTGATGGTATCTCCCTTGATGTCTATCATCATAAAATAAGGCATATTCACACCCTCAGCTGAACGTTTTATTTTTTCAAGATAAGTCTTTAAGTTGTGCCCCATTTTAGTTTTCAAAACATCAGATTTTATCTCACCCATAATGCGCTCAAATGCCTCTGAATTATCTGAATTTGCAAAGAATTCACTTATCAAAATTAGGCTGGACATACGAGTAGGATTCTTAAGAATAAACTCCTCTGCTGCCATCAAAAGTTGAAGGTTGATACTATTAAGCTTGGTTTGTACGTCTGTTTCTGCCAAAGTGTTATTGTTGCTCTCCGATACATCATTGTTGCTTGATAGTGAAATATTATTATAGAGGAGATTTCTTTTGGTGAGCAAATCTTCGTACTCTTCTTTAAATTCTGTAAGATCATTGTTAATATCATTCCCATGAACCTTTACAAGATCGGCTATTTGCACATCTCCTTTCATTGTTATATTGTCATTAGGTCGTGCAAAAAGTGTTACAGACGAACTCTGGTTGTTGAAGTATAATGAAAATGAAGTTAGAGTATCTACCAGACACTTATATGTGAATTTACCTTGTGTATTACTCAATATAGTGTCCACCACCATGCTGTCTGAGGAGAAATATGTTATTAGAATTTCTTTGTCTTCGAGATTAGCTAAGGTGCCTTTAATAAATGTATTGCCATCATTGTTGTTGCATGAAAACAACATCAATAATGAAATTAAAGATGATAATATTGTATACTTTATTTTAACCACTCCCAATCGACTTTTATAATTTTGCAGATATCACCCACGAATATGCAATCTTTGTATTGCTATGCATAGATATAAAATAGTTTACAAATGTAGTAAACATTTTCAACAATTCAATAAATTTTTACATATTTTTGTTTATTGTTTGTGTTTTTATTTATCATGCCTATGTTTTATCATTTATTTACCGATTCTGACCCATCTTAAATTTAGATTG
>CAZNRT010000119.1:0-8102 GCA_964575445.1 uncultured Proteiniphilum sp.
TCAACCACATTTAGATGCACCACAATTACGACAAGTCAAACAACCCTCTTCATATATAAGTGCCTCTACTCCACACACAGGGCATTTTTGACCTTTTGCCTCGGTTTCATTAGGCAAATAACGTTTCAGAGCACGCTCCACACCATTTTTCCATGTGTTGATAGTTTCACTATCCAGTTCAAGACCAGAAACAAGCTTGATCACCTGGTCAATTGGCATGCCATAGCGCAAAACTCCTGATATAAGTTTAGCATAGTTCCAGAACTCTGGATCGAATTTGCTGTCAAGACCCTCGATGGTTATTTTATATCCTCTTCTATTTTGGAATTGGAAATCATATCTCTTGGCTCCATTATCGTCTCGTGCTTTAATAATCTTTCCTGTAGTTACAGTCTTTGGAATCATTATTCCATCATCTTCATCATTAATACCTGTAAAGATCTCGTATGGACGTCCATTTAATAATCCAATAAACGCAATCCATTTTTCTTTATTATTCTGAAATTTGATTACATCTGCATCCAATACTATAGGGCGTGAAGTAACAGTTTGTGGAACCTCGTAGCAACCGTCGTCCACCTTATCTTCTTCTTTTTTATCATTTGAAATCAATACACCCGCTCGAGAGCCATCACGATAAACGGTACATCCCTTACATCCACTCTTCCATGCTTCAAGATACAAATCACCAACCAATTCTTCATCAACATCTGATGGAAGATTAATAGTAACACTAATACTATGGTCAACCCACTTTTGAACTCGACCTTGCATTCGCACTTTCATCAACCAATCTACATCATTAGAAGTTGCTTTATGATAAGGTGATTTTTTAATAAGGGTATCTAATTCTTCATCAGAATAACTTCGAGATTTTGAATGATTATTAACTATCATCCATTGCTCAAATTTGTGGTGAAATACAACATATTCTTCCCAAGAGTCCCCATTTTCATCAATAAAATCTACCTTGACATCCTTATCTCTCGGATTAACTTTGCGACGACGCTTATACACTGGCATGAATACTGGTTCAATTCCAGATGTTGTTTGCGACATTAAGCTCGTAGTACCAGTAGGTGCTATGGTAAGACATGCTATATTTCTACGCCCATATTTTACCATGTCATTATAAAGTTCAATATCAGCATCCTTCAATCTATTAATAAATGGATTTTCTTTTTCAAGATTTGCATCAAATATCTCAAATGCGCCTCTTTCCTTAGCCATCTCCACAGATGAAGCATACGCATTAAGAGCCACAGTCTTGTGAACCTTTTCTGAAAAATCATTACCTTCCTCAGAACCATATCTAATTCCTAAAGCAGCTAACATATCACCTTCAGCTGTAATGCCAAGCCCTGTACGTCGTCCTTGTAGTGTTTTTTTACGGATTTTATCCCATAGATATCGCTCTGTCTGCTTAACCTCTTCCGATTCTGGATCATTTTCAATCTTAGCAAGAATCTGATCGATCTTTTCCATTTCTAAATCAATGATATCATCCATTATTCGTTGCGCATAACGTATATGCTTCCCAAACAAATCAAAATCAAAATAAGCTTCCTTCTCAAATGGTTTAACCACATATGAATAAAGATTGACAGCAAGTAATCTACAACTATCATATGGACACAGAGGAATCTCACCACAAGGATTTGTAGAAACTGTTTTAAAGCCAAAGTCGGAGTAACAGTCTGCCACAGACTCACGTATGATTGTGTCCCAGAATAGAATGCCAGGTTCAGCTGATCGCCACGCATTATGTACTATCTTTCTCCAAAGATCTCCAGCATCAATCTCCTGCTTGAATTTTGGATTATCTGATTCAATTGGGTATTGCTGAACATATGGGTTGCCAGTTTCAACAGACCTCATAAACTCGTCATCAATTCTTACAGAAATATTTGCCCCAGTTACTTTGCCTTGCTCTAATTTAGCATCAATAAAATCTGAAGCATCTGGATGTTTGATAGATACACTTAGCATAAGAGCTCCACGTCGCCCATCTTGAGCAACCTCTCGAGTTGAGTTAGAATATCTTTCCATAAATGGAACTAAACCTGTGGATGTTAATGCTGAGTTTTTAACGGGTGATCCTTTAGGACGTATGTGAGACAGATCATGACCCACCCCACCTCGTCGTTTCATGAGCTGCACTTGTTCTTCATCAATTCTAATAATTCCCCCATATGAATCTGCTGCACCATCCATACCAATTACAAAGCAATTTGATAGGGATGCCACCTGAAATTCATTTCCTATACCCGTCATAGGGCTCCCTTGAGGTATTACATACTTGAATTTATCAAATAAGTTAAACAACTTTTGCTCTGAAAGAGGATTCTTATACTTATTCTCGATACGAGCAATCTCTTTTGCAAGTCGCCAATGCATATCAGCAGGTGTCTTTTCAAAAATATTACCATCACTATCTTTTAGAGCATACTTACTAACCCAAACTTTGGCTGCAAGCTCATCACCCTTAAAATAGATAAGTGCTGCTTTGAGAGCCTCATCAAAACTGTAAATTTTTCTTCCCATTTTATTAGTTTGATTATTATATTGTTGTAGTTTATTGATATTTTGTTTAGTTACAATGAATATATTTACTTTAGATATCTTCAGAGTGCAATTTTAATAATAATTTTTATATTGCCCAATTATTACATCAATTAGTTATCAACAATTCAAACAATATTCCAAATTATATTTTAAAACGCTAAATACCAACATAATACAAAATCACTATTGAAATATAGTCTCACATAAAGTATAAACTCATCATTTACAACATGTTTAGTCAAGAAAACAATCAACAACTATCAATCCACAGAAAATCTCATTTTATTAAAATCATTATACATACAATCAACTCTACTAAATAGCAAAAAGATGCCCAATAAATATCGAGCATCTTTTCAAATGATTATAAGAGTATTTAATAATTACTTTTTCTTCCTCTTTGGAATATGTACAGCCTCACCAAGAACATCAGCACAAGCTTCGAACAAAGCCTCAGAGTATGTAGGATGACCATATATAGTTTTCACAACTTCATCTACTGTAATTTCCATCTCCACAATTAAAGATGCCTGATTAATAATTTCAGCAGCAGCTGGACCAACAATGTGAACACCTAATATCTCTCCATATGTATTATCAGCTATTACCTTTACAAATCCAATATTGTCACCAGAAGCCATAGCACGACCATTAGCTACAAAATCAAATCTACCAATGCGAACATCATATTTCTCTCGTGCTTGCTCCTCAGTTAATCCTACCATTGCCACCTCAGGATGAGTATAAACAACAGATGGTGATGAATGAAGATTGAGTTCACGATGATTACCTTTCACTGCATTATCGGCAGCAACTTCACCCATACGGAATGCAACGTGTGCCAACATCTTAATAGCATTAACATCGCCAGGAGCATAAATACCTTTCACGCTGGTTTCCATGTATCTATCCACCTTAAGTTTACCATTTTCCATCTCGAAGTCCAAATCGCCAAGTGCTTCGATATCAGGGCGGCGACCAATTGAAACCAGAACCTTATCAGCAACAACAGATGTGCCCCCTTCAAGTCTTACCTCCACTTTGCCACTCTTGTCTGCAAGTTCAGTAATCTTTGTAGAAGTCATAATCTTTACACCTTTCTTTTTCAAAAGCTTTGTGAGCAAGTCAGAAGCTTCTACATCAATTGATGGAATTATTCTATCCATCATTTCAATAACAGTAACCTTGGATCCCAATGCTTCAAAGGCTTGAGCCATTTCAATACCGATAACACCTCCACCAATTACCGCTAATGTTTCTGGAAGTTCCTCAAGAGCCAACAGGTCATCACTCGACAATACATTTGGATTGTTTATACCAGGAATGTTTATGTTAGATACCTTAGACCCACCAGCAATAATAATTTTATCGCCCTTGATTACAGTAGTACCATCTACAACAACATCCTTGTTCTTATTTATCTTTCCTACGCCTTTGAATATTTCAACTTGATTGCTTCGAAGTAATGCTTCTACTCCACTCGTTAGTTTTTTTACTACTGAGTTTTTGTATTGAACTACCTTTGGCATATCAACTTTATAGTTGGTACTCTCAAAAGAAATACCACGTGCCGCAGCGTTTTCTACTCCCTCAATAATTTCTCCAGTACTCAAGTATGCTTTAGTAGGAATACAACCCACATTAAGACAAGTACCACCAAACTCACCTTTCTCAACAATAGCAACTTTAGCACCATGCTGAGCAGCACGAATAGCAGCCACATATCCTGCAGGACCACCACCTATTACAATAACATTGTAAGAGTCTTCTAATCGTGTTAGAGTTTTGTGTGAAGCCTCCTCTTCTACCGCCACTTCTTCTGGCGCAGTATATTTATCTTTCTCAGCAACTACCTCTTCTCCTTCTTCCCCGATATATCCAATAACTGTTGTTACTGGCACCGTTTCACCTTCATGACCAATAATTTTGAGCAAGATACCAGAAGCTTCAGCTTCAAGCTCCATGCTTGTTTTGTCTGTCATGATTTCAAGAATGATTTCACCTTCAGTAACAGGATCACCCTCTTTCTTCAACCATTTTACAATTTCCCCCTCGGTCATATCAATACCGGCTTTGGGCATTATTATTTCGTGAGCCATATATTTATTTGTTTTTATTTTCTGTATTGTAAATATAATATTATTAAGCAACACACTACTGTGAAGCTCAAGTATATTATAATTTAGATAAGCAACGATAATGGATTTTCAAGCAAATTCTTTAAGTCAGTCATAAACTTAGCCGCCGCCAAACCATCAATGATACGATGATCACTGGTTAGCCCCATCTTCATGATAGGTCGAATTACAGCCTCACCATTTCTAACAACCATAGTTTCTTTCGTAGAAGCAACGCTCAGAATTGCAGCATTAGGCTGGTTTATAATAGCTGTAAAATGTTCCACGCCATACATACCCAAGTTGCTTATTGTAAATGTGCTACCAGCCTGCTCATCAGGCATTAGCTTTTTTGAAAATGTTCTTGCTGTGACATCTTTCAAGGCGATAACGAGGTCGCTCAATGACATCTTGTCCGCACCTTTTACAACGGGCACAAGCAATCCATCATCCATGCCCACAGCCATACCCAAATTCACATAATTGTGGAATGTAATTTCTGTAGCTTCAGGGTTAAGGCTAGCATTGATATATTTATGTTTCATCAATGTTTTGATAACGGCAAAAGAGATTAGGTCAGTTACAGTAAGTTTCTTCTCTGTCTTTTCCATTATTGGTTCCATCAGTTTTTTGCGCAATGCAAGCAACTCATACATATCAATTTCCCATGTTTGAATGAACGAAGGAATTGAGAAATAGCTTTCCGACATACGTTTTGCAATTATCTTGCGCATCATGGTCATCGGAAGTTTTTCTATATCTGCAGCAACTTCTTTCTTAGTCGTAGCTGGAGCTTCAGCTCTTGGTCTAATTTCTTTAACGACTTTTGGTGCAGTACCTCTTGATGCTTCAAGAGCCTCAGCAAAGTCATCACGAGTGAGCTTAGCCTTCAACTCTGGGTCAGAGATTAAAAGAAGCACATCGTCTTTCATTATCTTATGATTGTGTCCAGAACCTCTCACGCCATCCAAGTCAATATTGTGTGCTTCAGCAATTTTTCTGGCCAAAGGCGACACATGAACTTTACCCTTAAAGTTCCAGCTTGCAATATCTTCTTTGTGAATACGTCCTTTGTAACCAGTTCCAGTCACATTAAGTAGAGAAACCCCCATCCTCTTTGCCAATGCCTTGGCAGCGGGTGTTGCTCTTATTAGTAATCTATCTTCCATTTAGTTCTATTGTAATTCGATAGTTATTGTATAATTTATTATTTCTTGTTTTGCAAAAACTAATACTCATATCTCAATACGAGTTATTATTCAGCAAACAAATTCTCAGCTTAGCTCCTAAATAATATAGGAGCTAAGCTGAGCATTAATAACTATCTTTTATTAACCAATTTAAGAATATATTTTTTAATCCTCTCAACGTTCGGAAGCATAGCAGCTTCTAATCTTGCGTTATAAGGAACAGGGATATCATCTGCCGCCAAGCGCAGAATTCTGCCATCAAGATAATCGAAGGCATCACTTTCAGCAATCATCGCGGCGATCTCACCGATAAAGCCACCAGTCTTGTGTGCATCATTAACAAGCAACACACGACCAGTTTTTTTCACCGAATTTAGAATTGCATCTTTGTCAAGTGGCATCAATGTTCTCAAATCTACCACCTCTACACTTACACCTTCAGCTTCACGAACTTCGTCAGCTGCTTGAAGTACGCGTTCGAGCATTCTACCATACGTAACAACAGTTACATCTTTTCCCTCTCTTTTTAGTTCTGCCTTACCTAATGGTATGGTATAGTCAGGATCAAGAGGTACTTCACCTTTCATGTTGAACTGCGCTTTATATTCAAGGAAAATAACAGGATTATTGTCCCTGATAGCGGATTTAAGTATTCCTTTAACATCGGCAGGAGTACCAGGAGCTACAACTTTTAGCCCTGGTATATGTGTAAACCAAGCTTCAAGCGATTGCGAATGTTGTGCGGCTGCCCCCACACCCGATCCTGCAGCTGCACGAAAAACAACGGGCACTTGTCCTTTACCACCGAACATATACCGTGTTTTTGCTGCTTGATTCACAATATTATCCATCATAAATACGATGAAGTCCATAAAAGTTACATCCACAATAGGTCTCATCCCAGTCATTGCAGCACCAATTGCGGCACCAGATATAGCATTCTCAGAAATAGGAGTATCACGAATACGCTCTTCGCCAAATTCCTCCAACATTCCTACTGATGTCCCAAAGTCACCTCCAAATATTCCGACATCCTCGCCCATCAGAAATACGTTATCATCGCGACGCATCTCTTCAGACATTGCCATTATTATGGCATCTCTAACAGACATTACTTTAGTTTCGTTTTTCATTTATGCTGTTTCTTATTTGTTGTTCGTAAATTGTTTTATAATTAATAATTGATCCGAAGTAATAATTGGTTATGAATATATTTAACATATAAAACATGTATATAGTCAAACCAATTGATTATCGTTTTAATCTGCAAATATATCTTCGAAAGCTGACTCCAATGATGGCTCAGGACTCTCCATAGCAAACTTCACAGACCGTTCTACAGCCTCCATCGACTTAGCATTTATTGCATCAAGCTCCTCAGCAGTAGCTAATCCTTGAGATATCAAGTCATTTTTATATTTTAGGATTGGACATTTTTTCTTCCACTCATCCACCTCTGCTTTGGTGCGATACTTGCCTGGGTCGGAAGTTGAGTGCCCATACCATCTATAGGTGATAGACTCAACCAAAACAGGTCCGTTGCCAGCTCTTACATAATCAACCAGCTCTTGAAACTTTTCGTAAACTGCGACCAAGTCATTACCATCCTCAATAAAGTGTCCAGGAACACCGTAAGAAGCTGCACGCTTATAGTTATAATCAATATTAATTACTTTTGAAATAGGGGTACTAATTCCATACAAGTTATTGATGGAATAGAATATTACTGGGAGTTTCCAAATTGAAGCCATATTTAATGTCTCATGGAATGCACCTTCGTTGACAGCTCCGTCTCCAAAGAAACAAATCACAACTTTACCAGTATTTTTCATCTTTTGAGTTAGAGCAGCACCAATCGCTATACCCATACCACCACCCACGATACCGTTAGCACCGAGGTTGCCTTTATCAAGGTCAGCAATATGCATAGATCCACCTTTACCTTTACAAGTACCGGTAGCTTTACCCATAATTTCTGCCATCATTTCATCTAGGTCAATTTCCATTGCAATGGTTTGTCCATGTCCACGATGGTTTGATGTGATAAAGTCTCCTTTAGATAAAGCAGCAACCGCACCCACGTTAGCCGCCTCTTCACCTACAGAAAAGTGCGTCATACCAGGAACTTGCCCTCTCTTAACCATATAGTTAACCTTGTCATCAAAATTACGGATATCACACATTAGCTTGTGCATATGAAGCAATTTTTCTTTAGATATCGCTTGGTTCT
>CAZNRT010000120.1:0-7986 GCA_964575445.1 uncultured Proteiniphilum sp.
ATATTATTTTTGATCATTGTTCTTTTACATGGGGAAGAGATGAGAATTTTTCTATTAACGGCGATGGAAAGGGGACTCCACCACAAAATATTACTATTCAAAACTCCATAATTGGACAGGGATTGCAAAATCATTCATGTGGAGGATTGATGCAGACTGATGTTACAAATGGAGTTACTCTTTATCGAAATCTTTATATTGATAACAAATCAAGAAATCCTAAAGTTAAAGGGCTTAATCAATTTGTCAATAATGTAGTTTATAATTGGGGGAATGGTACTGCTTACGATATGGGCGGTGATTCAGCTGGACCTTCTGAAACTACTATTGAGAATAACTATTTCATTGTTGGACCTGGATACAACTATATCGGAAAAGATGTGGGCAATGGAGTGATAGAGACATTTTATGAAACAGTAAATCCGTCAAAGCCATTTTCGGGTGGAAACTCTTTGTTTAGGACATATTGGGCTGGAAATTATTACGATAATACAAAAGATGGAGTGCTTAATGGAAGACTAATGGATTGGAAGATGGATTGCAGTGGTGAGCCTACATTTTTGGAGACACGCTCAAGCTTACATCCAATAATTAATAGCCAAACTTCAGCAGAAGAGGCATATAACTTTGTGGTTGAAAAAGTAGGTGCTTCTCTTCCAGTTCGTGATGAAGTTGATACTTATTTAGTTGATGAGCTTACTTCTTTAGGCATTAAAGGTACTATTATTCGCAACGAGACTGATACCAAGCAGTTTCCTATTGGAGGTACTGGGAGAATTAGTCAAGGTGAGAAGTTGTTGGATAGTGATAATGACGGAATTCCAGATGTGTTTGAAGATAAGTGGGGCTTAGACAAAAAAGATCCATCTGATGCTATGAAAATTGCCCCTAACGGTTATACTAATATTGAAAATTATGCTCTGTCATTGGAGTATCCTGAGTTATATAAAAAATAAGTTTTAAATATCATTGATAATGAAAAACAATATATTATTTGATAATTTAATTATCCTAATTTTAGGAATGGTTCTGTTCTTATCTTGCGATGATAAGAGATTTGATCATTATGATACTCCTGATTGGCTCAAAGGTAGTTGTTGGGATGTGTTAGAAGATGATGCTAATTATTCTATATTCTTAAAAGGTATAGAACTTGCTGGATATAAACCCCTGATGAAAGGAAAGAGTATATTAACAGTTATGGCTCCAGATAATGAGGCATTTTCGTTCTATCTATCAAAATCTGGGTATTCAAATATTGAAGATATGGAACTACCTCAGCTTAAAAAACTTATAGGATATCATCTTTTATATTACTCTTATAATAGGGATAAAATGGTTAATTTCAGACCTGAGGGTGATTTTGTTAGTGAATCTAATAAAGATAAGAATGCAGGAATGTACTATAAGTTTAGAACTAGGAGCATGAACGAGGTAACTAAAGAAATCGAACCAAGTACAGGAAAGCATATTACGGTTTATCATCTCGAGAGATTTCTACCAGTTTTCTCTCACAGATTCTTTGGTACAAAGGGTATTGATCCTGTTTATAATTATGAATATTTTTATAATAATTCAAAATGGACTGGCGATAAAGGTTTTAATGTGTCCAATGCATCAGTAAAGGACTATGAAATTATAACAGACAATGGTTATATATATACAGTTGATAAAGTAATAGAGCCATTAGAAACAATTTTCACTGAATTAAAGAATAGGGAAAAGTATTCTGAGTTTTTTAACCTATATGACTCATATTCAAATTATGAATATGATAAGACATTATCAGATGATTACGGAAAAAGTATTGGTATAGATTCACTTTACTTGCATAAACATGGTAGTTTCTTACCACCAATTGCGATGGAGTGGCCTGTTTCATCGTTTCAAGATATCAAAACGCTTTCATCAGTGTCTTATAGTGTGTTTGCTATATCAAATCAAGCCATGAATTCATTCTTTAATAACTTTTGGGAGCTGGGCGAATATGAATCATTATATGACGTTGATCCATTAGTGATAGAATATCTTTTAAATCAATATGTCTATAGTGGTTCAATCGTATTTCCAGAGGAGATAATTAATAAGAAGATAAAAAATAGATATGGAGTTGTTTATGATTTCAACCCAAATGAAATTTCTGATAAAGCAATGTGTGTGAATGGTAGCTTCTATGGGATCGACCATTTAGATACTCCTCCTCTTTTTGCCTCAGTAGCAGGACCTGCTTTTAGAAATAAATATAATGCAGCTTTCTTATATGCTATGGATGGTTCAGGGCTATTAGGCTCTTATCTATCTCCTGATATAAAGTTTAATATGCTTATCCCGAATGACACTCAAATGAGTGAGGGTGGAGGTATATATTTGAAATCATATCAAACTGGAAATGTATTGCAAGAAGAAACAGAAGATGGTTGGGCAAATACTTCCTCAAGTAAAATGCAAAGTGTAGTAAATATGCATACAGTGTCTGCAACTGATGGTAATGAACTCAAAACAACTGGTTACAAAGTATATTCAACACAAATACCTTTTAATTATTGGTTTGTGAAAGATGGAACAATTACAAATAATGCATTATTTAATAAAATAATAGAGCCAGAATATATAGGGAGTCCATTTGTTGCATTTTCTGAAATTACAAATAATGGAAAATCCTGGACAAATGGAAAGGTGTATAAGTATGATAACGAACAATTACTTTTTGAGGAAGAGAAGTCAGATGGATTAGAGCATGCACTTGCAGTATGCAATGACCAAAGGTATCCTTATTTTGCTTTTGTCCAATTATTGAAAAAAGCAAATATGGTATTAGGGACTAATATTAACGGATTGCAGGATGGTAGATTTATTGTGTTTATACCAACTAATGAAGCTATTAAGGATGCGTTATCAAAGAACTTAATTCCTGGAGTTAAGAATGGGGTTATTTCCTCGGATGGTACATTTAATGCATCGAGTATTGATGCTGTCACTTTGCTTAACTACTTAAATACATATTTTTTGAGATCTACTGAAAATATCGTTTCTGCATATCCATATATTGGCTCAACGATGAAAAGTGCAACATACACAACAGCAAACTTAGGCAAGTTGGAGTATATTGAAAAGAGCAATGGTTTAAGCATAAAACTAACTAATAAAAATGAGGTAAATGTTATATCTGATTACAATTATTTTCCTTTTGCATATCATGATGGTTGTTTCCACTTACTTGAATCTATACTTTGATATATTTGAAATTATTAAATTATGAGAAATTATAAATTTATCTTGTTTATTTTATTTCTGTCATCTATTCAGATGATAGGAGCACAAACACGTTTTATTTCTGGAAGGGTTACTGAGCTAATAGGCAATAAGGTCGAGTCAGTTATAGGCGTAAATATTAATGTTACAAATGCTCAGAATAGATCTTTAGGAGGTGTTGTAACTGATATCGACGGATTCTATAGAGTGCAAATACCATCCAACGAAGGTGAAATTACTATTGTGTACTCGTACATTGGAATGAAAACTCAACGGGTGAAATATACTGGACAACAAACTCTTAATATTCGACTTGAATCAGATGTTGAGGTTCTTGAAGAGGTGGTAATTAGCGCAAAGAGAGTTGAAAGAAATGAGATGGGTATAGGGCAGAAAGAATTGGTAGCATCAACCCAAAAGGTTCAGATGGATGATTTAATTTCATCTTCGCCAGTTGCATCTGTTGAAGAGGCTCTGCAAGGTCGTTTGGGAGGTGTTGATATTATTACCAGCGGTGGTGACCCTGGTGCAAGAAGCTCTATTCGTATTAGAGGTACAAATTCATTAAATGCATCATCTGAACCATTAATTGTTATTGATGGCGTTCCTTATTCAACTGATATTAGTGATGATTTCGATTTTTCTACTGCTAATAATGAAGACTTAGGTGCTCTTTTGAATATTGCACCAACAAATATTGAGTCAATAGAGGTGCTTAAAGATGCAGCGGCAACAGCTATTTGGGGCACTAAGGGTGCTAATGGTGTGCTACTCATTACCACTAAGAAAGGTAGCATTGGTAAAACATCATTTTCATATTCTTCAAAATTCTCAACAAAATTTGAACCAGAGAGCATACCTATGCTTAATGGTGACGAATATACTGCATTAATGCAAGAAGCAATATGGAATAGTGCTAACAACATTGGTATGGGGCAAGCCTCTAATAAATACCTGAGACTTTTGTATGATACTCCCGAAATTGGTTATAATAAAGATTGGAGCTATTTCAATGAATATAACCAAAACACAGATTGGTTATCTGAAATTAGAAAAACGGCTATTACTTGGGATAATAACTTCTCAATGAATGGCGGTGGCGAAAAAGCAAATTATTTCTTCTCGTTAGGTCATCTTGCAGATGAGGGCACAACTGTTGGAACTGCATTAGAGAGGTTAAATACATCATTAGACGTTAGTTATCAGTTTTCGAATAAGTTGAAGTTTGGAGCTAATGTGTCTTATTCACAAACTGATAAGGATGCAGATTGGGCAACAAATGTACGATCTGAAGCATTTAGAAAGATGCCCAACAAGTCGCCATACTGGATTGATAAAGAAACTGGTGAAAGAACAGATCAATATTTCTCGTATCAAACATCTGACTTTGAAGGTGCTTTTGATGGAGATTCTAAGTCCAAAAAAAATTACAACCCCGTTGCGATGGCTAAAGAGAGTATTAATAATACTATACAGAGAGAATCTAAGATTACTCTTAGAGCTGATTATAGTATAATGCGAGGTTTGACTTACAAAGCTTGGGCTTCTATTAATATGAGAACGCTTAAAAACTATAAGTTTTTGCCACAAAAGGCAACTGGTGTTGTATGGACAAATAAATATGCTAATCAAAGTACAGATGGGATGTCAGATAAAACTGACATTCAAACGGAGAATAAAATTATTTATATTAAAAATTGGAATGATAAACACAATCTGATTGCCACTGGAGTTATTCGTACCTCACAATCACAGAATGCGAATTATACAAGTACAACATCTGGTAATGCTTCGTCTGGTTTGTCCGATCCTATTGTTGGTAGTACAGTTGAAGGTATAGGATCTGGCGAATCGGAAGTGAGAAGTGTATCAAGCATCGGTTTGTTCAACTATACTTTCCTTGATCGATATGTAGCCCAGCTCTCTTTAACTGCTGAAGGTAATTCAGCGATGGGTAGAGCAAATCGTATGGGATATTTTCCTTCAATTGGATTCTCTTGGAATATGCAAAATGAACCATTCTTAGAGAATACCCTGGATTGGTTAGATGAGTCAAAAATCAGAATGAGTATTGGCCAGAGTGGTAGATCTCCAAGTGGAGCATCATTATATCTTGGCGCATTCACATCACTTGGAGAGTATATGAATATGTCGGCTATTTCACCTGTTAGGATGCAATTGGACAAGTTAAAATGGGAAACTTCAAATGAGTTCAACTTTGGAGTTGACTTTGGAATGTTCCGTAACAAGCTGAGATTTAATATAGACGTTTATCAAAAAAGTGTAAAAGACCTGCTACAAAATAAAGTTGATATTCCTTCATCAACAGGCTTTACAACTATCAGATATTTTAATTCAGGAGAGTTGAAGAATAAAGGCTGGGAGTTTAGAACTGATGTGGTAGCTTATGAGAGAGGCGATTGGAGAATTGGAACTTATGTCAACTTAAGTAGAAATATCAATGAAATTACTAAGTTGCCATCTAATATGAATCAAGAAATATATTCTTTTGATAATAATAAATATGCAATAAGAGTAGAGGAAGGACGACCATTAGGTTCATTCTACGGGTATAGATATAATGGTGTATATCAAAATAAGGAAGAAACATTTGCACGTGACAAAGAGGGTAATATAATGAACGATGTCAAGGGTAATCCTATTGTAATGAAAAATGGTAATTCTACAGTATTACCTGGGGATGCGATATATGAAGATATAAATCATGATGGGGTAATCAACGGATATGATATTGTATATCTTGGAAATTATATGCCTGTGCTAACTGGTGGTGCAGGAGTTTCAGTAAAATGGAAACAATTGACACTTAATGCGTTTTTTCATGGAAGATTTGGACAAAAGGTAATCAATGGAACTCGTCTATCTAATGAATCTATGTATAACCAAAATAATCAAAGTAGAGCTGTATTAAAGCGTTGGAGAAACGAAGGCGACGACACTGATATCCCACGAGCACTATTTAATGAAGGATACAACTTTCTTGGCTCTGATCGTTTTGTTGAAGATGCATCTTATGTGAGATTAAAGACTTTGTCTCTGACTTATGTGTTTCCAAAGAAGTTAATTGCAAGATTTAATCTTAGTGGAATGAATGTGTTTATTACTGGATATGACTTGTTGACCTGGACAAAATATACAGGTCAAGATCCAGAGGTATCCATCCCAAGTAGAGCTAATCAATTAGCTCAAGATAACGCTAATACACCCACATCAATCAGATTATCATGTGGGATTAATGTTAATTTTTAAAGTATAACAATGTTATTATTATGAGACGAAAATTGTATCTATATATATTTGTTTTGATATTTCCATTACTAAGTTGTAATGATTGGTTAGATATCTTGCCGAAAAATGAGCAAGTTACTGCCGATTATTGGAAATCGAAAGAGGACGTGCAAGCCATGTTGGCTTCTGGTTATTATTACATGCGTGCCACATCTCCTACTCTGATCAAATGGGGAGAACTACGTGCTAGCTCGGTTATAGCATTTAATATGAACGAAGAGGAAAAGCTTCAGAATTTTCAGTTAACTCCTTTATCATCGTTATGTTTATGGGGAACTTTTTATGAAGCTATTAATATGGCTAACTCTGTGATTAAATATGCACCCGAGGTTAAGAAAATTGACCGTACATATTCCGAACAAGCCATGAGATCACATCAGACCGAGGCTTATTTTATGAGGGCACTAATGTATTTTTATCTGGTTAGAAACTTTAAAGAAGTCCCTTTAATTTTAACGCCATATATAGATGACTCTGCTCCTTATGAAAAAGCAAAATCAACTGAAGAGGAAATAATATCTCAAATTCTTTCTGATATCGAAGTTGCATTGGATGCTAATGCTGCTAAAGAGTTTTTTGATGATGAAACTTGGGATGGTGCAACCAAAGGACGAGCAACAAAGTGGGCTTTGTACGCTTTGATGGCAGATGTTGCATTGTGGGCAGAGAAATATGATCTTTGTATCGAATATTCAAATAAGATATTAAACTCGAATGCTGCTAAGAGACCAGCCTTCATGACTATTCCAGAGCAATGGTTTAGCATTTTTAATCCAGGTAATAGTAATGAGTCAATTTTTGAATTAAATTGGGATTACTCTTCATTTGCACAAACAGCTAATAGTCCTAGTAATTATTTCACTATAGGTTTTAATTCATTATTTCAATTTTCGAATGCAATGGGAGAAAGATTAGATGCCGAAACAGAACTATTTGTAAATAGTACACTTGAACCAGTTAGAAGTTATTGGGGTGCATATGTAAAATTGAATGCAGAAGGAGAAACACCCAATTATTGTGTTTGGAAATATAGAGGTACCGAAATAAATGATTTAAATGCTATAAGAATTAATGCAGATGCTAATTTTATTATATATCGTATGGCTGACGTGATTCTAATGAAGGCAGAAGCATTGGTGAAGAAAGGATCTGCAAATTGGGCAGAAGCATTGGAACTAATAAATATAATTAGAGTACGTTCAAATTTAAGTAAGATATCCTTAAATCTAACAGAGGTAACTGAGCTTGAGATGTTAGAAATATTATTAAACGAGCGTGATATTGAATTAGCTGCAGAAGGAAAGCGTTGGTATGACCTATTACGTTTTGCTAAGACTGATAATTATAAATATAAGGCTCAGTTTATTGAAATAATAATTGAAAATAATAACTCTACAAGTGCTAGCTGGCTACGTTCTGTATTAA
>CAZNRT010000121.1:0-7935 GCA_964575445.1 uncultured Proteiniphilum sp.
AGTAATATCGTTGCTGGGATGTTTAATTTCTCTAAGTCATCTTTCTTTGAACTTGAGAGTGAAGCCGAAAAGGCAGTGCCACAAATCAAATTTTAATGCGCCAGATTCTAATAGGGATAATATTGATGTTGATGTTTCCTGTGATGCTTGTTTCACAGGAAGAGAGAGTATATACACATCATTCAGATATCGTTGTTGATACCTCGGGCGTTGTTAGGGTTAGCGAGAAGATAAGGATTTATGCCAGTGGCAATATATTTAAGCGAGGAATAACAAGAGCCTTACCATCTACTCGAACTGATGCCGATGGGAAGAAGATAAAAATGAACTATGATATTGTTGGTGTATCTAAAGATGGTGAAAGTGAGTCTTTCTTTACCGAAAAGGAGGATGGGTTCTTAGTTATCTATATCGGAGACAAAAACAAACTTTTAGACACTGGGTATTACGATTATGAAATAGTGTATGAATCCATAGGTCAAATAGGTTTCTATGAAGAGTATGATGAGTTGGGATGGAATGTGAATGGTGAGTCTGACTACTCAATTGATATGGTGAGTTGTGAGATTCGTTTGCCCAACAATGCCAAGATACTTAGTCATAGATGTTACGTTGGATTATTTGGTGCTACAGATAGTAATTGTAATTCAGAATCATTTAGCGATAGTATTTTTAAAGCTTCAGCTATCAACCTGAAACCTAATGAAATGCTTACTGTATATGTTGGCTTTGAGAAGGGTGTCGTGAACGAGCCTATCGTTAAAGAAACTATCGGCTCAAAGTTGATATCAATATTGGATAAGCTTGGGTTGTGGTTTGTGAACTTAGTTGTCATGATTCCATTGTTCTTTTATTATATAGGAGCATGGAGACGTCATGGAGTGAATCCTCCAAAGCCTGTTGTGGTGCCTCAGTTCGAACCACCTCACAACCTTTCGCCTGCAAGTTTAGCAGTTATCTATGATGAGGGATATGATTCGGGACTTGTAACCACTTCCATCATTAATCTTGCTATAAAAGGTTTTTTGCGTATAGAGGAGATCGAACGCAAAGGAATCTTCTCACTGGGAGGGAAAAGATATAATTTGATTAAATTGAAAGCTGATGATGGTAGCTTGCCGTCGGAGGAGGCTCTTGTGTTGAACTCTCTCTTTACAGATAATGAAGAGTTGTCTCTTGGAGGGAAATATAACAGTAAGGTGCAATCTATGATGCTCAAGTATCAGATGGATTTGCAAGGGCAACATAACAAAACATTGGCTGAGGGTCGTAACTACAAATTCAGAATAATTCCGTGGATTGTATTGATAATTTATATTGCATTGTTATTCTTCTATGTTCGCAATGAGCCAATGGAGCTGTTTGTTACTCTATTTGGCTTTGTTACTCCTGCTTTCTTTGTGGTGGCATTAATATACATTATATACTCGGCTATAAGAAAAAAGAAACCCAAGAAAGTTATCTCCATAGCATTGAGTATTGCAGTTGTTGTTGGCGTAGTAGGTGCTTTTTCTTATTTCCCAATTAATAGATTGTCTAATACTGCTATTGCTTTCCTAATTGGGCTGCCAATTATACTTATAGGTCATATGGTTTACTCTTACTTGATTGTTCGCCCAAGCGAGAAAAAGCTTCAGATGCAGGCAGATATAGAGGGTTTGAAGATGTATATTAGCTTTGCAGAGGAGAAGCAGATGCAGTTTTTCAACGCCCCTGAGGTTACTCCCGAAGTGTTTGAGAAGCTGTTGCCTTATGCCATTGCCCTAAAGGTGGATAAAATATGGGGAGAGAAGTTTGAGAAAACGCTTCTTAAATCTATGCAAACAAATGAAGCTTACATTCCTTTGTGGTATGCGGGCTCTGCAATTCGTCCTGTCAATCTTGGTAGCAATCTTCGTCAATCTTTGACAAGCAATATTCAACAAAGTGCAACCAATCCCAAAAGCACTGGAGGCAACAATTGGGGTAGTGGCTCCTTCGGTGGTGGCTCTGTTGGTGGTGGCGGTGGTGGCGGTAGAACGGGCGGTTGGTAGTTTTTTATAAGTGATCGAGAAGATTATATAATACATATATTTTAAATAGAAATGAAAGAGTTACTTGCAAATACAATTGATCTGCGTAGCGGAAAGCCCGAAGACAAACGTAATGAGATAAGAGAATACTTTCTCAAAACATGGACTATTCATGAGCAACTTTATTCGCAACTCAAATCGGATGAGGTGTTTTATCATCGTGGCGATCCATTGAGACATATCATATTGTTTTATCTTGGGCATACCGCCGTGTTTTTTGTCAACAAGCTTTATCTTGGCAAAATTATTGATAAGAGAATCAATGCTAAGTTTGAATCAATTTTTGCCATTGGTGTTGATGAAATGAGCTGGGACGATCTGAATAATAATCACTATGATTGGCCTCCTGTTTCGGAGGTTCGCAAATATCGTGATGATGCCAAAGCAGCGATACTCAATATTATTGATACATTGCCTCTGGAGCTACCAATTAATTGGGACAATCCATTTTGGATAATCATGATGGGGATAGAGCATGAGCGTATTCACCTTGAAACATCTTCTGTGTTGATTCGACAGCTGCCACTTGATGATGTGGTGTCTGGGCTTTTTGGTGAGAGATGTCACGATAGCGGAGATGCACCCGAAAATAGTCTGATAGATGTGCAAGGTGGTTTAGTGAAGCTTGGCAAAGATGTTGATCATCCCTTTTATGGTTGGGATAATGAGTATGGGCATTATGAGGAGGAGGTTTCTGGCTTTAAGGCTGCAAAATACTTGACTTCAAATGGTGAGTTTTTGCAATTTATTAATGATGGTGGATATAAAACTCAGAGATATTGGACAGAAGAGGGTTGGAGTTGGAGAGTGTTTAAGAATGCAGATATGCCTCTATTTTGGAGAAAAGATGGTGATAATTATAAGTTGAGATTAGTAGCCGAAGAGATAGACATGCCTTGGAATTGGCCTGTGGAGGTGAATTATCTTGAAGCAAAAGCTTTTTGTAATTGGAAGAGTGAGAAGACAAGTCAAACATTCAGATTGCCAACCGAAGCAGAATGGTATAGACTGCATGAGTCAACGGGCTTGAGAGATGTGATGGACTGGACTGGAGCACCAGGTAATATAAATCTTGAATATAGTACCTCGCCATGTCCTGTTGATAAGTTCAAGCAAGGAGAATTTTATGATGTCATTGGTAATGTTTGGCATTGGACAGAAACTCCTATCACGGGATTCCCTGGATTTAAGGTGCATCCATTGTATGATGATTTCTCAACACCTACTTTCGATGGCAAACATAATCTAATAAAAGGTGGTTCGTGGATTTCTACTGGTAACGAGGCTACGATACATTCAAGATATGCATTTCGCCGTCACTTTTATCAGCATGCTGGCTTTAGGTATATTCTATCTGATGCTCCGCTAAAGATACAGAGTGCCGATTATGAGACTGACGCCGACGTTACGTTATCTTGCGAAAACAACTGGGGTGATATTTATTCAAGAAAAGATGCCTTTGGCAAACGATTGTCTGATCTCTTGGCAGACATTTTCAAAGGTAAATCTATCAAGAGGATATTAGACTTAAATGCTGATACCGGACGTTTGGCATTTGAGTTGGCGCAACATTATGAGGATATAACTGCTCTTGACTTTACTGCTCGCATGATTCGTATTCCCATAAAACTACAAGAACAGGGATATATGAGATATACAATGAAGGATGAAGGGGAATTGGTTTTCTTCCGTGATGTTGTTCTTTCTGATTATGGTCTCGAAGCGGGTAGAGGCAATATATTATTTATGCAAGCCGACCCGATGAATCTCAAACCAAACTACACAGGTTATGACTTGCTGATAGCTACAAATGTGCTTCAGGAATTGAGTGATCCCATATTGTTCTTGTCTCAAATAGATGAGCGCATAAATGAAAATGGATACTTAGTGATTCTCTCTGCTTATGATTGGGATATAAGTAAAACTAAACGTGACAAGTGGATTGGAGGATTCAAAGAGGATGGTGAGCCAGTTACTTCACTTGATGGGTTGAAGGGTATTTTAGATTATAGATTTAAGCTTGTGAATGAGCCATTTGATATGCCAATGTCAATCAAAAAATCATCTCGTGTGACTGAAGAAAGACAACTTCAGATGACTGTATGGAAGAAGAAATAGATTTTTTATAGTATTAATATTTTGATAATACATTTTTATGTTGTATAATGCAGACGGCAATTTTGTTGTGATATAGCATGCATTATAGATGAAAGCTATATGGTTTAGACAAAATAAATCGATTATATGTTGTATAACATATAAAATGTATTATCTTTGTAGTGATTTAAATGGCAAGCGTGTTATTAAAGATCAGTTTTAGATTGTTATTCACATATTGAAATGGATTTTGTAACAGGTTGTCGATAAGTCATAAACTTTAAAAGAAAGGAATTAATTATGAACATCAAAAACCTATCGAAAGAAGAGATTCTATCACAAATCAAGTATTTGGAGCAGAATATCAGTAGAGGTTCTGTAGCTCACCAAGCAAATAGAGTTAGCAGAATTAGAACGTTGAGATCTACCTTGCATCAAGCAAGCTGAAGATCCAGCGTTAAAAAAACATGCAGCATTTAGATTAAGAACATAATCTAAAATGCTTACTTTTAGAAAATAAGAGATTTAATATAAATATATTTAGAGGCTACCCTGAGAGGTGGCTTTTTTTGTTTCTATACATCATGTTTATCTTCTGCATACTTCTTTAAACTCGCACCACTTACAGGCTTCATTGTTTTCAGTCTGATTAAAAGGCACTGAAGGATCAAATATATCATTTATTAGTTCATTCAAGTTTTTAATAAACTCTTCCATTAGGTATTCTATATTATCAATAGCAGTTTTGCCATGAACTATCCTTGGGTCAAAACTGTCATTGAAAATGCTTCGCAGGTAGTATATTGCTGGGGATATTGGAAGATTGCCATTTTTGTATGCTAATGCGTAAATAAATACTTGTAATATGTGAGAAGGTCTTTTGGTTTTAGTTCCATCAAAGATCTCTTTAATTTCTGCGAAGTTTAATTTCCCACCTCCTGTTTTATAATCTATGACTCTGATAGTATTCTCTGATTTATCTATTCTATCAATGCTACCCTTTAAATTGACACTTAGCTTGTTCGATGCTTTGTGTGCAATATTGAATCGATATTCTGAGCCTATATACTCAAATGGAGTAAATCTTTTGTCAATATGAAGTGTTTGCTTAATATAGTCTCTAAGTATCTCTCCTATCAAATAATGATGACCTACAAGTGATTGCGTGTGATCCTTCTTTTTAAAGAAGTGTTCGGCAAATGCCTGTTCGATAAGTTTGGTCAAGTATTTGTTGTCTCCTATTATAGTATTTAATGTATCAGGAAGAACTATTTGATCTTCGTATCTATCATAAATATTTTGCATGACAGCATGATAGATAGTGCCAAAAACATTTGACTCTACCGATTCTTGCACCTCCTCTTCAGCAGATAAACCTTCTACTGCCGAAAGGTAGAATTGTAGTGGACAGTTTATATACTTGTTAATTGAAGATGCTGATAGAGCTGAGTCTCCTCCCACCATAAACATTTGCATCTTAGTCATTACATCTTCTGTTTTGGCGATTGATATAGGAGTCTCTTTTGGTGATGAAACATTATAGCTAACCATCACCTCTTCAATATTAAATATATCGTGATATAAATATTTCATTTGATAAAAATATCTGCTTACTTCGCCAGTTTGCATATCCTCGGCTCGAGTATCATATAGCATGAATATATTTTTTGCTCTTGATATCATACGATAGAAGTGGTAGGCATAGGTGCTATCTTGATGTTCGTAGGTAGGCATGCCAAATGCTCCTCTTAGTGTATATGGGATAAATGAGTTAGTTGGTTTTTTCAATGGAAACTTTCCTTCATTCATTGATAGAAGTATCAAATTGTCAAAATCTAATACCCTTGTTTCCAAAATTCCCATTACTTGCAACCCCGAGAGAGGTTCGCCTGAGAAGGATATGCTGAGGCTTTGTGACAGCTGTTTTAAAAGTTTAAAGTAGGTCTCAATAGTAATGTTCCTCACTGATGAAAGTGAATCTTGCAACCTATTGATTGATTTATAATATTGTACAATAAATTCCAGCTCAATATCTATAGCTCTTGTGTCATTTTCATTCTCGATATCGCCCTTGCGATCTATGCTTAGATTTTTAAATATTGTAGAAAGAATTTGTTTTAAATAATCTGACACAAAACTCCACTCCTTGACTGGTGTAAAGACAATCTTTAAGAACTTGTCATCTCCAATTTCGCTCGTAGCGAGCATTACCCGATTATATTTTTGAATATATGCCTTGAGTTCATCTACTGTTGATTTTGCAGTTGTGCTAATGAGAGGATGATCTAAAATCGCTAATACGTACTTGTAATAAATTAAATTTTGCTCGTTTCTTATGGTCATATTTTGTTGCATAGCTGCAATAGCTGAGATGAGGCTTGCCACAGATGAATGTTGCAATGAGTAGCCCATTGTTACATTTATTCTTTCAATTTCTTCAGGTATTGAGTATAAAACGGGGAGTAGTAGATTCTCGTCGGGCAAAACAATAGCAG
The DNA here is from genome assembly GCA_964575445.1 of uncultured Proteiniphilum sp. Classification (GTDB taxonomy): domain Bacteria; phylum Bacteroidota; class Bacteroidia; order Bacteroidales; family Dysgonomonadaceae; genus Petrimonas. Next base: position 6,665 of record CAZNRT010000121.1, read on the forward strand.
TATTAAGCCCAGCATTTGGCTTAGATATCTTATCCTCTTTTATCAGATTGTCAAGCAATTGATTTACGATTTTAGCCTGCCCTACTCCAGATGGAACACCTATTAGGGTAGCATGTTTTTTTTCATGAATAACATCTTGGTTTTCAATTTTGAAATCTGAAGGGAATCGTTTTAAGTTTTCAGCAATCCAATATGAAGCTTTGTTTCTGTGATCACTAACGAGTGGAAAATCATAATCCCAATAAAAATCAGCTATACCCTTCTGTTTAAGAAAATCTAATAGTGTAACCTCAGTAGTGGTAAGTGCATTAAGTCCTACAAACACAACTCTTTCATATTTTAAATTTAAATCTTCCTTTCGTTTCGCTCTTTCAGCTACGTCCCTGAACAACATCCCCTCATAAGCTAACCCCTTTAAGGCTAATTGCTCTTTAAAAGCTTTGTATAGGTCTAATAATATCTCCCATGTTTCTAAAAAGATTTTCTTGGTTGAGTTGGTTTCTTTTGTTCCAAAGTTGCTCCAAAATTGCCGTATTGCCTCCACTTGTTCAGGCGTGAGATATGACATATCGTCATCCATCTCTTTTAGGTTATGAATATTGAGAAATAGTTGTTGGACATCTACCATATATTTGTCAATATCAGAGAAATCATTTAGTAGCATTTCACCCCAGAATAGGAACTCATCTAAGGTTTCATCTTTATTGCTAATATTATGGTACTGCTCATAGAACATTACTAATAGGTCAACTTTGTCAGCTATTTTATAATTTGATAAAGAATTAAATAGCTCTTGTATCGTTATTATTTGAGGTGAAATAACGGGCTTGTCTGCAATTTCTGATAAAAACTTCTGAAAGAATACTCCAGCACGACGGTTAGGAAATACAAAGGTTTGCTTGTACAGCTCATTACCATATTCTTGGTAGAAAGTATTTGCAATGTTATATAGGAATGATTTCATAAGAGTTGTTTTTGATGTTTTACAAAAGTATGAAAACAATCTATAAGTTTCGGATAGAATAGAGATTAAGAGTTTAATTACACCTTGAGACCGCAGTCCTGATAAAAACTAAAGTCATCGAAACAAGTTTGTTTGGATAGTTTTCGAAGTATGAAAGTTATCGAAACAAGTTTGTTTGAATGGTTTTCGAAGTATGAAAGTTATCGAAACAAGTTTGTTTGGATGGTTTTCGAAGTATGAAAGTCATCGAAACAAGTTTGTTTGGATGGTTTTCGAAGTATGAAAGTTATCGAAACAAGTTTGTTTG
>CAZNRT010000122.1:0-7825 GCA_964575445.1 uncultured Proteiniphilum sp.
GATAGCACTACATTGACTATTGAGGTTATTCCAAATCCCGGCTCATCAGGCAACAAACCTATTGCACAAGATGATGCTTATACTACCGTATTAGGTGCTCCGATTGAATCAAACATATTGAGTAATGACTCGGATGTGGATGGGAATGAATTAAAATTTACAGGAGCTACTCAAAAATATATTAATCAATGGGCAGGAGAAGAAACAAAATATATTGGTGTCGGAACTTCACAAGTTGTTGCAGGGATTGATGATAAGGGAGTTCTTGTCGTAGATGCAGGAACTGTAACCATAAATGAAGATGGAACAATAACATTTGTGCCAAAATATGGTTTTGTAGGAGATATTAATCCAATCAACTACACTATTTCTGATGGTGAGGGTGGTACAGACGATGCAAATATATACATCAACGTTCTTCCCGATACAGGTAATAGCACATTTGCAAATGATGATGCAAATACGGGAAAGAAAGGAGAAGAATTAACTGGCAATGTATTGACTAATGATAACGACCCAGAGGGAGATACTCAAACATTGACTTCGGTTACCATTGATGGAACTGAATATACAGCAAATGGTACTGAAATAACGATTAATGGAAAAGGTAAGTTTACTTTCAAGTCTGATGGTAGCTATACATTTATTCCAGAAAATGATTTTGTAGGTACAGTAGTAGTAGAACAAAAGGTATGTGATGATGGCGACCCAGTGGCTTGCGATAATGCAACGTTGTATCTTACTATTTTGGGAGGAGTGAGCAACTCCACCAATGCAGTAGATGACTTCTACGAAACGGGTAAAAATACCTCTGTATCAGGTAATGTTAAGGATAATGATTATGACTTGGAGGGAAATACACAGACTGTAACAAAAGCAGGCAAAGACAGTTCGAATCTAAATGTTATTGAGGAAAATGGTAGTATTACATTTGAAACAGTAAATGAAGGAAAGGTTACAATAGATTCTAATGGTAACTTCACTTACACACCACCAGTAGGAGGATTTAGTGGCTTCGATAAATTTGAATATCAAGTTTGTGATGATGCAGACCCACGGGCGTGTGATATTGCTGAGGTAGAGATAGGAGTAGGGATTTGTATTGTAGAAGTGGAAGGTAAAGATTTCGATTGGACAAATTCAAAACCAGGTGATGCTACGATAGAAGATAATACATTAATAAAAAGTATAACTCAGCCTGCTACAACCTATGGCTTTATCTTTGATATATATAAGCTTGACAACTCATTTAATATGGAGATAAATGGAGTTAAATTGGCAGAACAAGAAATAGAGTTTCAGGCAAATATACCTAATAGTCCACAGAATATAAGATTCCAAGATGGTACTATTTGGGAAGGAACGAAAGATGGGGTAAAAATAGATGATATATGGAAATTAAATGGTACTAAAGATAATCCTATTATTAGAGTAGTGATATCTCCGACAGGGAAAGTTGCAATGTATGGTAGTAAAACGTCTGGTGGTGAATTGCATCGTCTTGTTCTCTTCAACGGCAACAAGTTTAACACATTTCCTTTTCATGTTCTCCCATTAGACAATAAGGATAATATAATAAAAGTAACTCAAAATATTTACCACGTTACTAGTATCAAAGGATATGGCTACGGTGCCGATATTATAGACTGTCCTAACTACTGGTATGGCGAAGAAAGTACAGATTGGGATAATATCTCTAACTGGACTGACAATTATGTTCCAGTACAGATTACTGAAGATGTAGAATTTGCTACTAAAGAAAATAATAGCAACAAGATACTTGGAATTTCAGGTTCGGGTTCGGGTAAAGGTTCAGCTATAAATGACTTGTATGTTCCAAAAGATGAAACTAAAGAGATTAGAGACTTAATCAATGAAACTAAAGATGTTGTAGGTGAGTCTGAAGTTAAGAGTTTAGTCATCCCACCAAACTCTGGATTAATTATCCATAGAGAGACTAAAGGTTCAGCAACTGATCCTAACAAGATTGTTGTAAAGGCTTCTGAAAACGAAGCTACTGGTACTCTCATATTCAAAGATCCTGATAAGAACAAAGAAGTGCAAGCTACTGTAGAGTTCTACAACCAAGCATACGATTGTAAGGATTGTGGATACTTCACAAGATCATGGCAATACTTCGGTATTCCAGTATCAGAATCTGGCTTTCCATACCTGTCACCACAAATGGAAACTATCAATGAGTGGATGGAGAATGCAAACGGTAATAAATGGGTAAATCGTGCTATCACTGATAAACTACAAGCATTCAAAGGATATGAGATAACTAATAGTTCTAAAGTTAAGCCAGAGAATATTTTTCAATTCAAAGGGAAATTGAATGTTGGCGATGCAACAGTAGGATTGACAAAGACAACAACACCTGCTGTCAATTACTCAGGTATGAACTTGGTTGCAAATTCATTTACTGCGGCGATACCTATTGATGCAGATGCTATAAAGTATAGTGCTACTGATTGGAATGGACAGGTTTACTTATTCAATACTGGTACCAGAGACGAATGGAGAAAGCTAAATGGTGGAAGTGTGCCTAACGTAGTAGCTGGTACATATACATCTGTTCCAACAAATGTTGCTGGAGAAGCAGGATTGCCAACATCAATACCATCAATGCACACATTTATGGTTAATGCACCTTCAACAGGAAATATGTCGCTGAAATATAGCACTCTTGTTAAGAATGAGGTAAAAGATGGTCAACCAGCTTGGCGTTCAGCAGAACAAAATGATAAGCAAGAGATACCACATATAGTATTAGATGTAATTGGCACTCAATCTGCCGACCGTGTATGGCTATTTGAGCAACACGGTACTACACGTGGCTTTGACAATGGATGGGATGGCGTGAAGATGCCAGAGACTGATATTGTACAGCTATACGTTGCAGGCGAAGATGCGAAAGAGAACTATCAGGTGGCTACAGTTCCACAACTGGTAGGCACATCATTTGGCATGAAGCCCGAAAACAATGATGGCTATACGCTTAGCGTGGCAGTATCGCAAGATGTTGCAGCACGAGGATTGTATCTGCGCGATATGCTAACAGGCAGAAGCTACGCATTGAAGAATGGTGCCGAGTATAGAGTTTCGGGAGCAACATCTTCCGACAATCGCTTCAAGGTGGTTGACACAACGCTTGACGAGACGAAACTTGGCGATAATCCATTGATTGATATCTACGTGGTGGATAGTCAGGTGGTGGTAGCCAACAATTCGGACGAAGATTGTACCGTTACGCTTTATGATGTAGCCGGCAAGTTGGTAGGCAAGAAGGCTTCTGCTCGCAATAGCACTGTGTATATGAGCAACACTGGCAGAGTGGTTAGTGGTGTGTATGTGGTGAAGGTGGTTGGCACGCAGCAGGTTAATGAAGCTAAGCGTGTGGTGGTGAGATAATGTTTATACAATAGACATATACGATATATTTTGTTTTTTCGCTCGACAGTTTTTTTATAAAACAAAATCTGAAACCCGATAGACGTGACGTCTGGCGGGTTTCCCCTTTTTTGCTTAACTGGTTAATCGGTTGTAGAATCCCTTCACCTACTATAATCCTTTCACCCCTATGGGGTTGGGATTGAATTTCAATTGAATAACAATCGAATAATACCAATAATAAAGCTGTAATATTTTCGAGTGTGGAGGATAATTTATACATTTGTGTCAAAATATTCAGCTATGGTGGAAAAAATAAAAGCATTGGAAAAGTATAATTTCTGGACTAAAGATATACCTGATCTTGGCTTTCCTCGTAAATATTATACTCAAAAGATACTTGTGGCAACGGGGAATAGGCTTGTGAAGGTACTATTGGGGCAGCGACGTGCAGGTAAAAGTTATATATTACGACAAGTTGTGAGTGAATTGATTGAAGGAGGTGTTAATCCTCAAAACACTTTGTATATAAATAAAGAGTTTACTGACTTCGACTTTATCAAAGATTACAAAGACTTGGATGCGATAGTAAAGGCGTATAAAGAATATCTAAAGCCAAATGGTAAGATTTGGATTTTTATTGATGAAATACAGAATATAGATGGATGGGAGTATTTTGTTAACTCTTACTCTCAAGATTTCGTGGATATTAGTGAGTTATTTATTAGTGGTTCTAATTCGAGGATGCTTTCGGGCGAACTTGCCACTATGCTTTCAGGTAGATATATCACTTTTGAGGTGTTACCTTTCAGCTTTGCTGAATACGGTGGTATAAATAAAAAGTCATTGACAAGAAATTCTTATATTGAATATATTGAAAGTGGTGCTTTGCCAGAGCTCTTTGTATTACCAAATGAAGAGACTAAGCGCAACTATATTTCTGCTGTTAAAGATACAGTTTTACTTCGTGATATCATACAGCGACATAGTGTTAAAGATCCGAAGCTGTTGGAGGATTTGTTTGTTTATTTAGTAAACAATGCTTCAAACTTAATCTCAATAACTAATATCGTTAATTATTTCAAGAGTATTGGACGTAGAACTACTTATGATACAGTAGCTAATTATATTGGGTTTATCGAGGATACATTTCTAATACATAAGGTTGAAAGATTTGATATTAGAGGCAAGGACACAATATCGGGTAATAGTAAGTATTATATAAATGATCTTTCGTTTAAAAACTATCTCTATTCAGGTTTTGGTTATGGTGTAGGGTACAAATTAGAAAATATTGTTTATTTGGATTTTCGCAGAGCTGGATATCAAATTTATGTTGGAGCTTTGCGTGATAAAGAGGTGGACTTTGTGACTAAAAAAGGCGAACAAGTTATTTATGTGCAAGTTGCATATATGCTTGTGGATGAGCAGACCATTCGTAGAGAATATGCTCCGTTAGAAGCAATTCAGGATAATTATGAGAAAATTGTTGTATCGCTTGACGATTTTAAATTTCCCTCTAATAAAGGTATTAAACATATTCAGGCTTGGGAATTGAACTCCATCTTGAGCGAATGATATTATATGGCTTACTCAATTTTAATCGGCTAATTGTTTAATTGCTTAACCGTTTAACGGTTTAATCGCTGAATCGAACAGTTAAACAGTTAATCAATTCACCGATTCACCATTTAGACATTAATCACGGTGCCAATCTCACTACCTCCCAACTGTCGCCATTGCGATTATAAACTATTCTATCGTGGAGGCGATTAGTGCGTCCCTGCCAAAACTCGATGCGATGGGGAATTAGTATGTAGCCGCCCCAGTGGGGTGGGCGAGGGATTGGTTGATCGGCAAATCGTTGTTCGGTTTGATGTTGTAGTTGATCAAGCTCTTCTCTTCCGTTTACTATCTGACTTTGAGGTGATACCCAAGCACCTATTTTGCTACCTTTGGGGCGTGAATTGAAATATGTATCGGAATCGAGTTCTGATATCTTTTCTATCTTGCCTTCGATGCGAACTTGCCTCTCCATGACGTGCCAATCAAAAACCATGGCAGCATATGGATTGATGGTAATCTCGTTTCCCTTTCGGCTATTATAGTTTGTGAAGAATACGAAGCCATGCTCGTTTAGTTCCTTGAGCAATACCACTCTTATTGATGGTTTACCATCAGGTGTGGCTGTGGCTACCGACATTGCATTGGGCTCGAAGCCTTTATTGTTAATAGCATCTTGCATCCATATCTTGAATTGCTGGAACGGATTCGCTTTCACGTCCGACTCACTTAGCTCGCCACGGCGATAATCTTCTCTGTAGTTTGATAAATCTTTCATAGATGATTAACTGTTTAATCGGATAATTGTTTAATGGGTTAATCGTTTATTTGCTGATGTCTCAAACTCATAGACGCATAGGTCAATGCACCAAGCCTTGCATTAGGGGTTGAACTATTCTTTCCACAAAATACAAAATCGTAATAATAGCCCTCACCTACAAAAGGTCACTATGTGTGGTGCACCTATATTATGGAGCACTATGGATGGGACTCGATACCCTCAGATAAATAAACCTACTAATTTAATTATCACACAAATTTGTTTTTACCAAATCTCTTTTAGATTATTTTGAGAAGCTTAAAAGACCTTTTGCTTCAATACTTAGAGTGCAAACTCTGATTTTATCTTTTCGATTAATCTTGAGTCAATATCCAATTTACGAGCATAACTTTCAAATTTAGAAACAGCGTTGACAACGGAGTCAATTAAAGCTTTGTAGTCTTGTATATCATTATTCCTCCCGACCATCTCTAAATCTTTGCGAGTAATATCTTCATTTTTTTCATTTACAGTCAAGGAGTGTCTATTTGAATATGCAGGAGCAGCCAAATCTACACTAAACGTCAAATCATAAGCAGGAGACAATCTCCAAATACCATCTTTATTCATACAAAATGAAAAGTTCTTGGAATGATCATCTACATTTCGAGCAATGACATTAAACACCATACGCAAGTACTGTTGCCTACTGTCTTCATAAGGAAGATTTAATCGACGAATTACAGCAAATATATCTTCATAGCTATAACTCAGAGGGGACATGGCGGCTAATGTTTGCATATGAATTTTCTCATTTCCAATACGATCAAAACGCTGTGTCAAGAAATGTGTGACACTACCATAGGATCTAAGCTCGGAATGCATTATACTAATTCCTGCCTCTATTGCCATTTGATAATATGCGTACTCTAACTTTGCAAAAGGATAAATAGAATTGTCATCATATTTCAGAATATAATGCTTAAAACCTTTGGGGATTATTCCCTGACCAGAAACAACCTCCCCCGTGACTTCGTTTATTGCAACGATAGCTTTCGGACGCTTTCCACCAGGAGAAGAACTTATCTTTATCAAGTCTTGCCACAAAATTGAGTTCCCTTGATTTAAAATGGTTGTTTCTCTTTCGTCCAATACTTTCTTAGCAAAATCATAAAGGTTTTGCACATTCACTGAAAAAGTTGTATTATCTCCTAACTTTTGTGCTGGTTCATACTCCAACGCACCCATAGATCGACTTCCTATAAAAGAAAGATGGTCTATCGGATTTGTTTTCTTGGTAGATATCTTATTATCACGCAACCAAGCCCTAAAGAGTGAATTTCCCCATTTGTCTGGCAACGAGTCCGCAATCATTGGTGGGAGTCCTTGATACAATTTCTCTGTATCCCCTAACCAAGGTAATTGTTTTTGACTCCGAGGTGAATGAATAGACATTGTCAATGGAGCAATATCCAAACCTTGCTCAATAAAAGAATGCTCATATTCAAAGATTGACTTTCCAGATTTCTTATCCCAAGATAGATACCCCACATCCTTTCCCCATAGCTTGACTTTGACTACATTTGTCTCCATATTCTACTCCTTGTTTTGTCTCTTAAATAGCTCTCGTGGGCTGACAGGTAGTTCTGGCAATAGTTTTTCTATTTCCTCTAAATTATCAATTGCCCGAAGCAACTTTAGAAATGAAGCCAGGGTAATTCCAGTGGAAGAGCCATTCTCAAAAGAGCTGATGGTAAATACACTCAAGCCAGATTTTTCGGCAACCTCCTTCTGGGTATATCCCATACGCTTTCGATAATCACTATATTGCTTCCCCAACCCTTGAATAATCTCACTTCCAGACTTTTCATATAATTCTCTATACATAATCTTTCTATTTGTTTGTAAATATAGATATTTCAATAATAATAGCCAAATTAAGTGGGAAAATATAGATATCACTATACTTTTATATTTGTTGGAGAAGAAGCTTTCTTTTGAAAAATAAGTAAGAAGAGCATTAATCGACAGGATTGTAATTCAAAAACATATTAGCTAATTGCTCTATCAATCAAGGCTTATTTTTGGTCCTATAACGTTTTGTGTTTG
>CAZNRT010000123.1:0-7669 GCA_964575445.1 uncultured Proteiniphilum sp.
GAGATGCTTTTTTAATATTGCTTGTTTTAGAAAAGAATAGTAGTTATTATTCCTTGATATATACACGTTTTACTCTTGCAGAAACCGAAGTTAATATTTCGTATGGTATAGTATTGATTGTTTTGGCAAGTTCAATAATAGAAAGATTTTCACCAAAAATAATGACTTCATCCCCTTCCTTTGCTTCAATATCTGTGATATCTACCATACACAAATCCATACAAATATTCCCCACTATAGGGGCGTATTTCCCATTTATTAAAACTCTCCCTTTTCTGTTTCCAAATGCCCTGTTAAGTCCATCAGCATATCCAATGCGAATAGTTGCAATTTTAGCATCGTGCTCAATAATACCACTTCTTCCGTAGCCGACTGTATCATTTTGAGAAACTTCTTTTATCTGTAAAATTGTGCTCTTCAGTGTAAACACATTTTTTAGCCCATTAGAGTCACTGTTGCTCACTCCATACAATCCAATTCCTAAGCGAACCATATCCCAATGTGCATTTGGAAATCTCTCTATCCCAGAGGAGTTTAGTATATGTTTCCATACAGGGTAACCGATTTCTTGCTCAAATATTATGTGGGCATCATTCAATATTTGTATTTGCTCGTTAGTGAATTGATCAAAAGCCCAACTTTCGCTTGCTGCTAAGTGTGAGAAAACTGATTTAACTTTTAGGCCTTTTTGAGACTTGAGTAAATTGATTAATTTGGGCAACTCATTTGGAGCAAATCCTAATCGATGCATTCCAGAATCAATTTTTATATGTATCGGATAGTTAGTAATTCCTCGTCTCTCCGCTTCTTTGATGAATGACTCAATAATCTTGAAGTTGTATATCTCTGGCTCTAATTCCCCAGCAAATAGCTCTTCAAATCCATTCATTTCTGGATTTAGAACAATAATTGGACTTGAAATTCCCTCTTGTCTTAGCTCATAACCCTCTTCAGCTACTGCTACTGCAAAATACTCACATCTGTGATACTGTAGTGTTTTTGCTACTTCAGAAGCACCAGAGCCATATCCATCAGCCTTTACCATACACACCAACTTGGTAGTTGGTGACAACAATGATTTATATCTATTATAATTATAGACTATTGCATCTAAGTCAACCTCCAATGCCGTCTCATGAATTCTCTTTTCTAAAAGTGAGCTTATTCTCTCAAAATGATATCTGCGAGCACCCTTCAGTAAGACTATTTCGTTCTTTAATTCTTTCCAAATTCCAGATTCAATAAACTCTTCTGTACTCCTATAAAAGTATTGTTCTTTTGAATTAAATATATCTTTGTTGCTAAATATATCATTTCCAATACCTATTAATTTATTTACGTCACTTAAATTAATTAGCTCCGCTACTCTTTTGTATAGTGATCTGGGCATGATTCCTGTTTGCAAAATGTCAGATATGATTAGGGTTTTCTTTAAACATTTATCTGCTTTTCTTTGATTTTGAAAATCTAAAGCTATCTTTATAGAGTTAACATCTGAATTATAGGTGTCATTAATGACTATACAATTGTTCTTTCCCTCTTTTGTATCTAACCTCATTGCAACTGGTTCAAGCTTCCTCATTCTATCTGATATTGTTTCAGGTGCAATATTTAAGTACAGCATAATTGCCAAACAACTTATGGAATTTTCTATCGAAGCTGAGTCAGTGAATGGAATAGTTATGGAATAATCAAAATGAAGAAACGAATATTGTATTATTGTATTATCTCCCTCGCTCTTTGTTTGAACAATGAATAGTGGTGCTTCGTGATTTTTTTTTGACCAAGCAAATGATTTTTGAGAAAGTACCATTCTGTCTATTGAGTCAGTAACAATCTTGTTGTCTTCATCATATACAAACAGATTGCAGTTTTTGAATAAAGACAATTTTTCGCTACTCTTCTGTTGAAGTGAAGTGAAATTTTCTTGATGTGCTTCTCCCAATTTTGTAAATATTCCGATGGTAGGTTGTATGATTTGTTCTAATTTATTCATTTCATCTGGCATAGAAATTCCAGCTTCAAAAATTGCAAGGTTATTTTTATCGCTCATTTCCCAGACTGATAGTGGAACACCAATTTGTGAATTATAGCTTCGCGGCGAACGTATTATATTAAAATCATCACTCAATAGTTGATACAACCATTCTTTTACAATTGTTTTGCCGTTACTGCCAGTAATACCTATAACTGGGTAGTCAAATCTTTTGCGATGATGTGTTGCAATCTTCTGAAGTGAGCGTAATGGATCTGATACTTTCAAAAAGTTGGCATCAGTAAAAGACTCCCATTCATCTAATATTTTACTCACAATGAAATTTCGCACTCCATCTCTATATAGCTCCGAAATATACTTATGAGCATCATTTTGCTTTGTTTCTAATGCAAAAAATAGAGTTGATTTATGATTTGTTATTTTGCGACTATCAGTTGACAGTTCGGAAACAACGTAATCGATTAAGTTTTCATTCCTGCTACTAATTATTATCGCAATATCTTTTATTGAGTATTCCATTGTTTAATTCTTTCTGTTAGATTTGTAATCTCCTTATCTACATCAATATATGGGAAATTATTATTAAAATCAAATAGTCTCGTAAGAGTTTGTTTCAAAAACGCAATGTAACTTTCGGTGTTTAAATTTATTGGTCGATGTTCAATAGATTGATTAATTCTTGACCATTTATTATTTATCTCTTTTGTCTTGTTTGTGAAAAAGGTTTCTCCAAACGTTTCCCATATATATTCTATCGCAATGGGTGAGGGGTGCATCATATCGTTAGCATAGAATCTATAATCTCGAAGTTCATCTATTACTATTTCGTAGGCTGGGAAATATATTACATGATTTGGAAATTTTAATTTTAAGTTGTCTATTGCAAGATGCAGTATTGATTTGCTTATGTTATTCTCATGCGCACCATCTTTCCAATGTCTTACTGGCGAAACAGTAAATATCAATTTTACATTTGGATTAATATGCAAAATGTCATCAATAAGTTCAGACCAATCATCTGTTATTTTATCTACAGTTAATCTCTCCCTTACGAAGATATTGGAGGGGAATTTATGACAATTAGCCACCACCTTATCTGTATCTTTAATCTTATAGACATATGCAGTACCAAACGTAAATAAGATTACATTGGTATTAAATAAAAATGAAGAGGCGTATTCAAATGAATTTTGAATATTGTCTAAGCAAACAACCTTGTTAGGATTAGAAAACTCTCCATGATGCATGAAGCTTTGAAAAATACCGTTATGATTTACGATATCTCTTTCCTCAAAATTATCATTATTGAGTAATCTCCTTATATTTGTAGATATGGACAGTGGATTATATAGTATTCCAAAAGGATTTGCTTTAATATGAAATTTATTCTCCTCAAGCTTATTCCCAATATTTTGAGAGAAACATGAGCCAAATAACATCATTTGCGTTTGATGATCTATTCTTAATTCTTGCTTTGCTATTTCTATTTTGGTTCTAAAATTCATTGCACTTATATTTCAATACAAATTTAGCAATTAACGTGTCAAAATAGAAATTTGTTTATTAATAAATTATGGTGGTGTGAAAAGAAGTGGTGCTAATTAGCAAACTACCGTTGTATATAAAAAAGAAATGGTTGTCTCACGACAACCAATCTCCATTGTTAACCTTAAATCTAATACCATGAAAAACACAGTACAAATGTATATTGTTTTTAGATATTATCCAAGCAATATAGTAATAATTGATTCATATTTTGTGCACTTTAACATTAAAGTCATTATATTCTATCAAAAAGCTATATTGCTTAACACTTATTCAATGTGCAACACTAATCCTTTTAGATACTCACCTTCGGGATGATAAATACTAATTGGATGATCCAAAGGCTGTGTTAATTGATGTAATATCCTTACTTTTCTTCCTGTCATAGCCGCAGCACTAAATACCGCAGCCCTGAATTGGTCCTTGCTAATTACTTGAGAGCAAGAGAATGTAAACAATATACCACCACTTTTTATCTTATCAATTGCTGCTGCATTTATTCTTTTATATCCTTTCAGAGCATTTGTTACTGCAGCTCTATGTTTTGCAAAAGCAGGAGGATCGAGAATGATTAAGTCATATTCGTTTTCCGAAATTTCTCTCAAATACTTGAAAGCATCTTCGTTTAACGCATCATGTCGAGAGTCATTAGCAAAGTTAAGCTCCACATTCTCCTTGGTCAGCATCACTGCTTTAGACGAGCTGTCAATAGACTTGACTGATTTTGCGCCACCTCTCATAGCATACACCGAGAAAGCTCCTGTATAGCAAAACATATTCAATACGTTCCTATCTTTAGAATATTTTTCAAGAAGACTTCTATTCTCTCTTTGATCAATAAAGAAGCCAGTTTTTTGACCTCTCAGCCAGTCTATATTAAATTTCAAACCATTTTCGATAGATATTGCTTCACCTCTACTGTTTCCTCCATATATATATCCATCCTTAGGCTGTATATCAGCTTTGTAGGGTAATGTACTTTCTGATTTATAATATATATTCTCTAATCTATCTTTTCCAAATACATCTTTAAGAGCAAGTACTATCACCTCCTTGTCTCTATCCATACCCACAGAGTGTGCTTGAACGACAGCACTTTTACCATAAATATCAACTATCAATCCAGGTAGGTTGTCACCTTCGCCATGTATAAGTCTATATGTTTGATTGGATTCGTTAATTAATCCATTCTCTAATCTCATAATGTATGCACTTCTAATTGATTTAATATAAAAGTCCACATTAATAATTACATCATCGAATGAAAGGATTCTTACAGAAATACTGCCAATCTGGTAATGTCCAACTCCTAAAAATTCATTTTGTGAAGAAACTACTTTCACTATCTCGCCTTCTTCCAAATCTGAAGACTTATTTGCAATAGCACCAGAAAATACCCATGGATGAAAACGTTTAAGCGATTCCTCTTTTTTGGGTTTAAGTTTTATTTGTTTTGTATTATTTGTTTCCATTCTTTATCAGATGATTATAAATTCTCAGGCATGCCCATGCGTCAATAGCTGCATAGTTTTTCTGAGCCTCACTAAGTTCTTTTACCTCCCAGTTTGTCACACGCTGTCTTTTAGATATTTTTTTTCCGAAAATAATCGCATATATCCTTTGCAAGCTATTATCATCAATGCCATACTCGTCAACAAATGGTTGCAAGTCAACAAAGTTGTTAGGCTTCTTGTCAGATCTCTTATTTATGGCTGCAAAATCGTCTCGTAATGATAGGCCGATTTTTTTTATATCTGGATTGCAGATTATTTCATCCAATCTATCTGGATATCCTATCATGTTCAATCTAAATAAATAGCAGGTGTTTTCGCTCGAAAGTTGTAATAGGGCTACTTTGTTCACTTGTCCCTTCCTAAAAGCGGGCTTGGTTTCGGTATCAAATCCTAATTTGTTATACTTTAAGAGGCAATCTATAGCGGCATCCACATCTTCTGCCTTATCAACAATTATGATATTGCCTCTAAATTTTTCAATTTCTAATTCAGATATCTTTTCTTTTGTAATAGTTAGTCCCACAAATCCTCCATGTTTAATTCTGACTCATCAAATTGTTCTTCATCATTTTCTTTATACAATACAGCGTGAAGAGGACGAAGTACATTAATAAGTCTTTGTCCCCAATATGTTCTAAAGTGTTGCTGACAAACATATAGTGCATCATTCATCTGTTCTGTAAGACTGTATTGATATACTGACACTAAATTACGAATATCTTGATACACATCGGCTATGTTTTCCGAAACAAATGAAGATATAGGTCTATCGCTATATTTCATTTCTTCCATAAATACATCTAAATACACATCTTCTTCACCCATAATGTCTGCAACCGAAGTTGATACTCTTACATAATCCTCTTCCTTTACAAATGATTCGGGTGACTCTTCGTTTATTTGTAAGATATTGGGTAGTTGTGATACCTTTAAATATATAAGAGGCAACAATTTAAGCATTTTATGTATCCAATCATTTCGATCAGTTAGTGCATTACTCTCAATAAATGAGCAAAACTCCACACCAACTGTTATCAAATCTATTGCATTAGCCGAATAAATTATATTGTCACTATCTTTGATTGACATTTATTTGAATCTATTTTTTGTTAATGCACAAAAGTACATATTTATTTTTACAACTTTATATTTAGCACCTGATTAAAATACATCTCTGCCAATAGCATATTATATCAAATAATATGAATCTGATATCATTCAAGAAAAATAAATGTAGTTTCGTGTAGTCTATTTCTCCAACACCCAAGCATCCTTGTATTTAGGATTTTGTCTAAGTTCTTTCGAAACCTTGTTAGCTTCTTCACGAGTTGAAAAACTTGCAGCATACACATCTATTCTGGTAGGTTTGTCAATAGTGTTGCAGTTTGTGTATCCATCAGATCTAAGATTATCAATCATTTTATCTGCAGCACCCCTCACTTCATATACCCCCACAATAATATAAAATTGCTTTGTAGATATAGCTGAATAATCTCTTTCCTTTAGGTTATCAGCATCACCATATTTGTTTGAATTTTCCTCAGGCGAAGTGTTAGATGCTTCATTTGGGGTAATACCTGCAACTATATTTTTAACGAGGTCGGTATTATTACTTATTTTCGGTCGTTCATTTTTGCTGAATATATTACTTTCAGTAAGCATTTGTGCTGTTTGATGTCGGATCACGGTATCCTGCATCGGCAGTATAAGCATAAGCAAAGCAACCACTGCTACAGCTGCTGCACTAATTCCAATTTTTGGAAGAATAGTTTTGGGTTTTTTTTCAGCTTTAAGTTCTATACCAATAGTAGCTGTCTTAGATTTGAACTGAATTATCGGCTTGAGAGATGCTGTTGATGCGCCATAGAATTCGGGTCTCACAAAGGGGGATGAGTTGTATATGAATCCATTATTTTCATTAAGCTCAAAGCTACCCAATTCGCCTAAATCTATATATCTTTCGTCTCTGAGTTTTTTGTTTATCTCTTTTACAGCATTGTCAATTTTTTGTGATGCCAATTCAAAAGGGATATTTTCCACTCGCATGTAAGATTCGGTCAATAAACCATCATTATATGCTAAGGATCTATTGAAAACTAACTCACACTCTGGAGAGTGAAATATGGATAAATCCTCTTTCCAGGATGGCGTTGTGTTGACAACAAACCCCCCTAATCCTGGCACAATCACACAATTATGATGGTGCAGAGTATATTCAATATGTAATAACAATTGATCCATATCACAAAGATAAAATAAAAGATAATATAATCGAAATATATCACTATAAAATTAATAGAATAGTTCCAAGTGGTAATTTTTTGTTTTTTATGCTGTATGTCTGTAACGCTATCTCCCAGAGATGAACAAGTAGTTACCATATAACAGAGCATTACCATATTACCATAAGGTGCGATTGCGTGGGTGTGAAAATCTTTCGCAACCGCATAGAAAGAGGGGTGACAGGGTAATGATCCATCGTCTAAAAATCAAAATTCTGACCCATCCTAAATTTAGATTGGCACTTAAAATCCAAAACACATCGATCTAAATTAAGTTTGACCCATATTTTGTTCAAAACATGTGATCCTAAATTTAGATTGACTCAGAATTT
>CAZNRT010000124.1:0-7210 GCA_964575445.1 uncultured Proteiniphilum sp.
ACGAAGAACTGGAAGAAGTTCATAATAATTAGTCTAAGTTTTGTGCTCATAAAGTTATTAATTTAATTCATAAAAGTATTATCTTTTCAACCAAGGTGATGGGTTAAGTTTGTTGGTCTTGTGCCATAATTGGAAGTGCATTGTTGCAACGCCAGTATCTGGGTCGGTATATATGCTTCCTAACGACTGACCAGTTTTTATTTTATCTCCAATCTTCACATGCAAGTCATAGATATTTGCATAGAAAGTATAGTACTCACCGTGTCTGATAATAACGCAAGTATTCATACCTGGGAAATATGCCACCTTTGAAACTTCACCCTCGAATACTGAGCGAATGCTTGCGCCATTCTTTGCTTGAATATCAATACCATTGCTATTTGTAGATATATTCCATTCACTATGGCGGTTGACACCAAATTGAGATATTACACTTGATGTTCCTGTCACAGGCATAGGCAACTTTCCTTTATTTGAAACAAAGTTTTTAGACAATACAAATGTTTCATCTACATTACTCTTTGATTCATCTACCTTTGGAGCAGGCTGAGTAGTTTTACTTTTAGTGACTTCTTTCGTTTCAGATTTAACTGGTGAGTCTGTGGTTTTTTTCTTTGCTTCAGTGGCTTTCTTTGCTTCAGCAGCCTTTCTGCGTGCAGCGGCTTCTCGTTCTTGTCGTGCTACTTCTTCTGCAATTATTCTTTCAATTTCAGCATCTATTTTCTTAGCCTGCTTCTCCCTATCACGCAAAGTTTTCTGTAGTTCCTTCTGTTTGCCTTGAGCAGCTTTTACTTCGTTCTGGCGAATGCCCTCTTCCTCTTTAAGCTTTTTCTCTTCCTCTCCCAATGCTTTTAATACATTGACTCTATCTGCCTTTGCCTGCTCAAAGTCTAATCTTCTCTTAGTTAGCTCCTCGTTTTTCTTTTTTATTTCGTTGGCTTGAACTCGCCTCCATTTAGAATATTCCTTTAAATATTGTATCCTTCTGAGTGACTCTCCAAATGATTTGCCAGAAAGCACAAAAAACAACTCATTCTGGCTATTTCTATTTGTCTGCAATACTCTTGCCGCATTGGCATAGCTATCTTTTTTAGCACCCAACTCTGCATCCAATTTCTTTATCTCTGCTTCTACCCTCTTCAATTCTTTATCTAACTCTTCTATCTCTTTGCTTTGTAGAGTCATCATCTCCTTTCGGGCATCTATTTGTTTGTTTATAAGATTGATGCGCTGGAATATGGTTGTAGTCTCCTTTTTGATATCCAAGAATAGCTTGTTGGTGTTTTTGATATCTTCAAGAATGACTTTTTGTTGCTCTCTTAGCTTCTCTATCTGCTTTGTTTGACTGACAGCCGCAAATGAAAAGAATATACTTGAGGTAAATATGATAAAGAATTTTTGCATCAATTTGCTGTTAATATTTTTATAATATCAGAGATGTAAGCGCGTGCATAGCTATTTGGAATTGAGACTTCCAAGTCAAATTCTTCATCCAACATAATGCCTGAAAACTCTAATCCCACGTTTGATTTGCGTTTTGGTGTTGCAAAATCGATACTCATCTTGTGTGGAAAAAGCATATGATTATTTCTAATAAATTCATCATATCCCCAGTTTAGCTCATATCTTTTTTTAGGCTCACTCATCTGGGTAATTGCTACGTTATCATTGCCATTGATTGCAAAGCTATACTCAATTCCAGATTTTTTATCCACGGATTCTATGAGATAGTATTGCTCCGATAATTGTTTTGTAGAAAAATTTCTATAATCAGAGTAGTTTATTGATTGATTCCCAGATATAAATACTCTATTTGTAAGTAATGATTGAAGAGTAGTAAAGTCGAACCCTACAGGATACTCCTTCTTTATATCAGTGATGGATTCCTTGACATATCTTTTGTTCATTCTGTCAAGTATTACAAGACTGTCCATGTCAAGATACAATCTAAGCATCTCAACCCCAAACAGTGGTTGAATTGATAGTTGTATAGCTTTATCTTTTATAATCTTAAGACTTGATTTTGAGCTTAGAGCCTTAGTTCCAGAAGATAAGTTTAGATTTATCTTAGATGAAAATGTGTTGAAATTGAATTGTTTGTCAATAACATCTACGAACAATTCTTCTGCCACCTTTGATTCAATTGATGTGGCAGCCACTATTTCTTTTTTTATTTTACAAGATTGTATTACACCCAATGCTATTAGTGCAATTACAAGTAAATAGATATATTTTCTTAGGATCATTTTTTGTAATATTTTTTTCGTTTGATTTTCTTCTTTAATATTTTTGATTTGTCGCCCAGCTCTTGTGCTTTTTTCCATTGCACAATAGCCTCATCCATCATGTCAGACATAGCCAGTATATCTCCATAATGCTCATATACTTCGGCAGAGCTTTCACCTTTCCCATATTCAATAGCCTTTTCAATATATATTTTAGCCATGACGTATGCTTCTTGTTCAAAAAGTATCCAAGCATAAGTATCCAAAAAGGTGGCATTTGTAGGCTCTGCTTTTACAGTTAGTGCACTCATCTTTTCTGCTCTATCCAAATCCGTTCTTTGTAGAGACAAATAATAACTGTAATTGTTTAAAACATGCACGTTGTTTGCGTTTAGTTTCAATGCCTTGTCATAATATTCGAAGGCGGCATTATTATCATTGAGCATATGGTATATGTCTCCAATCTGCCCATAAAAATCTGATTCTATTATTGGGCTCTGAAAAGTAGCCTTGCTGATTCCTTCTTGCAAGACTGCCATCCCCTCTCTTAGCTTATTTTGTTGAAGCTTTGCCATTGCATTATAGAAATAAAACTCTGCTGCTTCAGGGATATTCTTGATGCCCTCACTTGTTATCTCCAATAATATATTTAGAGTCTCTTCACTGAAAGTGCTATCTGAAAGTGCAACCTCAAGCATTTTGGCATATCCAGTTGGATCATTTTTATTTTCATTTTTATAAAGCTCAAATTGTTTTAGTGCCTCTTCTTTGCTGCCTTGCAATAGTAATACTTCCCCATATAGAAGACTTATTTCGCTATTATTGGGATGTTGTTCGAAAAGAAGTTCGAACAATGGGTTTGCCTTTTTTGTATCCTGCTTGTTTTGATTAAGTACTGAAACATATTTTCCCAAAAGCTGTAGCTTTGCATCTATATCCATTTTAGGATTGCCCATTGCATTCTCTATCTCTGATATTGATTTCTCTTTGTCACCCGTCTTTTCATAATAATTTATCATTGATAGAAGTAAAGCGGGTTCTTCTGGGTCTAATACTCTTGCTTGATCATAAAATTCTTTTGCTTTGTCATATTCATTGTCCTGAAGATAAAGATCACCTACGAGAAGTTTATATCTAATGTTGTCAGGATGTTTTTCTACAATTGATAGTATTTCAGAAAAGGCCAAATCCTTTTTATTCATCATGTTGTAGAGCCTAAACTTATTAATCGTTATGGCAGGATTGTCGCCTGAATATTTCTGCAAAGAATCTAATGATTGTATAGCCTTCTCATACTCACCTTCGTCGCTATATGCATCAGCAAGCTCAATATAAAGGTCAATTTTTGCGGGGTATTTTTTTAATAAAGAGTTGCATATTTCTATTACCCTTTTGTTATTGCTAAACTGCTTGTTGAGACCTGCAGATATCATATTATAATAATAGTTGTCTGGATCATATTTTAATGAGCTATCAACAAGGTCAAGCCCCTTTTCTAATTCTCCCAGCGAACTATAAAAAGCAGCGAGCTCTATTAGCACATTGGCATTAGTAGAGTCTAAAGCGAAGCAGTGTTGAAAATAATCAAAAGCCTCAGCATAATTGTTTAGAGCTTTGGCGTTGAGAGCTGAATAGAAGTAGTAATCAAACTTCTTACTCATATCATCATCTATTTTCACGACATTTCTATCCTGAGAAAATCCGACATGTACAAATAATAAGATAAATATGGATGTAAAACCTATATGTTTAAAGTAGTTCATTCTTTTCTGTTATGTAAGTTTATTTCTTTCCAGTATGTCCAAAGCCACCTTCGCCACGCTCCGTTTCTTCCAGATTATTGGTTTCTACCCATACTATACGTTCGTGCTTTGCTACCACCATTTGGCATATTCTTTCACCATCTCTCACAACAAATTCCTCATCTGATAAGTTTACTAAAATCACTCCAATCTCACCCCTATAGTCTGCATCTATTGTTCCTGGTGCATTCACAATCGAGATGCCGTGTTTATATGCGAGTCCGCTCCGGGGGCGTATTTGTGCTTCATATCCAGCGGGCAGTTGTATGAAAATGCCAGTTGGGATTAATTTTCGTTGCAACGGGTTTAGAACAATTGGTTCCTCTATATTAGCTCTTAAGTCCATCCCCGCAGAATAGGGTGTTGCATATTCGGGCAAGTTATGCTTTGACTTGTTTATTATTTTTATTGTCATTTTATTTCAACTAATAGTTCTTTGATAAAGAATCTGTTTTAACCTGCGAATTTAATCATTTATGACCAAGTTGTATCATATAGACCAAATTATATTTTAATTAATCATCTCAATCAATCTCGTTATGATTCTTTTAATCATATTCGTTGTGCTAAAACAAACATTGTATTAATATAAAATTTATATCTTTGTAGTGCTATGAATAAAGAAGAAGATTTGCTAAAAAACTTACGTCAGATTATTAAGGAGCAGGGAATAGAGTCGTTTCATCTCCTTGAGGATTTGGTTCCGATTGAAGAACAGATGGAGTATTTTCGCCAATTCGATAAGGTTCGAGTGGAAAAGGCTGCTTTTGATCGGGATGAAGAGATTGTGATATTATTCTCATCAAATCAGACGGTGGAAAGAAAAAGAGAAAGCTTGTTGCGATTGGCATCTATTCCAGATGTGCGTGCATATCGAGCCATCGAAACATATAATAGCAGTCCGTCGGAGCCCGAATTAACTAATTGGTCTTCGATGTCGCTACTTGGTAGCCGCATACTTCTTAGCTCCAACCTTTCAGGACAGCAACAAGTCTATATTTCCTCAGGATTGGGAGGGCATGACAAGAAACTTCGCTTTTTCGGACTCTTTGTGGCAAAAGATAGAGCCCCTTTTACTGAACTACAATGCCAAATAATTGAGCGAGAGTTCCGCTTTCAGTTCGAGCAGGGGTCGATAGACATTGAACGCTTAGAAATTAAAGGAAACTATTTTACCATCTTGATGTTGTTCCCAATTGAGGCAGATGCGCGAGTAGTAATCAATGACGCATTGGAAGAGATAAATAAATACGGAAACTTCTTAGACTCGAAATATCTTTTCACTAATGTTAAAATCCTGTCAGAAGTAGAAATTCAGCGAGCACTAAGCGACAAGCTATAACTTAGCACAACACATTAACACTTCTATTGTGCAAAACAAACAATTGAACTATCTTTGTGCCCACGCATGAGGTGTAGTTAGGTTATCGTCATGCTTTTTTTAAAAACCACAATCATATTATTTATTATAAAAAATCTTGTTTGGAGATTATCCTAATCGCTGAACAAATAAAACAATTAAAATGAAAACAATAAGAAATTATGCTTTCATTGTGATGATGCTTTTTGCACCAATCGCAATGTTCAATTCCTGTATTAAGGGAGAGGCACTCAACTCTGAGGCTGACATCGAAGTGGCAACAATTGAAAATGGTAGTAAATTATTGCAAGTTGAACCTTTGATTAGTAACAATAAGGTTACTTTCAAGTTGAGACAGTTTGCAAGTAGCTATGAGTTTGCACCCGAGTTTGTAATTACAGAAGGTGCTACGATAGAGCCAGCAAGCGGTACTATTAGAAATTTCCAAACCGCACAAACATATACCGTAAAATCGCAAGATGGTGCATGGACAAAGCAATATACTGTAGAGTTTGTAGTAGATGAGGGGACTTTGTTTGCATACTCTTTTGAGAATGTGGAGATAGTTGAGACAGAGGGACCTGAGGGGATATATCACAAGTTTTTCGACTTCCTACCTGATATGATAAATGTTAGAGAGGACTAGGACAGTGGTAATCTGGGATATAATATTCTTGCAGAAACTCTTCTTGAGGATGGAGAGGAATTAACTCCTGCTTTTTACCCAACAGCTCAAATTGAAGATGGGTTCATTGGCAAAGGAGTGAAAATGCAAACTAAAGAAACTGGTCCATTAGGTGGAATGTTTGGCTCACCATTAGCTGCAGGGAATCTCTATTTAGGCACTTTTAGTTTTACAATGCCAGCCATCAAATCAACTCTTTTTGGGCAGCCTTATACTTACGAACATGCACCTAAGACTGTTTCAGGATATTTCAAATACAAATCGGGTGAAACGTTTGTTGTTAATAATAAGCCAAGTGAATTAACCAAAGATACATGGGATGCATATGCCATTCTATTTGAGAAAGTAGAGAAGAATAACTTCCTAACTGGAGATCATAACTTTGCAGACCCACGCATTGTCAGCATTGCGCGTATCAATAATGATATACGGATTGAAACCGACAAGTGGACTCCTTTCGAGATGTCGTTTGATTATGTAAATGGCAAATCTTTTGATGCCGATAAAGAATATATGTTCACAATCGTGTTCTCATCAAGCAAGGAGGGAGCAATATTTAATGGTGCTGTTGGTAGCACATTATATATAGATGAGGTGCAAATCACAACTGATGAGGTGAAGTAACTACAACTTTATATCAAACTAATAATTAAAACAATTTACTAAATATGGAACTAAAATATAATCAAATATTATTGTCTATAATTGCTGCTCTTTTCATTTTCGCTGGCAGTGTTAATGCGTCAACAAAAGGTGATATCAAAGGCTTCTTCACTCACAACATGGATTATGAAATCAATGCACACTTCAGCATAGGTGGCACTGCTCCATTAAGTATGCCGAAGGAAATTAGAAAAATAGAATCATATAATCCAGCACTTCAACTTGGATTGGGTGCACATGCTACCAAATGGCTTTGTGATGACAAAACATGGGCTGTGAGATTAGGTGCAGGAGTGCAAGGCAAGGGAATGAAAACTGAGGCGCGCGTAAAGAATTATTTCACTGAAGTAATTCAAGACAAATCTTCTGTGCGTGGCTATTTCACTGGGTTAGTGGAAACAGATATCAAAAACACTTACGTCGTAGTTCCTCTATCTTTGGTGCACTCCATCTCTAATCGTGTCAATCTATATGG
>CAZNRT010000125.1:0-7159 GCA_964575445.1 uncultured Proteiniphilum sp.
GCACCTGACTGTTAATCAGGGGGTCCTTGGTTCAAGTCCAAGAGGAAGAGCAAAAGCAAAGTTTTATATCATTCTAATTCTTCTTTAGCTCAGTTGGTTAGAGCACCTGACTGTTAATCAGGGGGTCCTTGGTTCAAGTCCAAGAAGAAGAGCAATAAGCGAATCATTAGTGGTTCGCTTTTTTTGTTGCTATAAATATATTAAGCAATGTATAAACAAAAAAACGGGGTTGTTGATTAATACCAACAACCCCGAACTGTAAAACTGTGAAATTAAAATGTAGATAGTTTATTGCATTACTGCAAAAGCCTTCTCAAGCTGTATTGATTTAGGGAACAGTATGTTGTTCTCTAAGTGTATGTGTTTGTGCAGATCATCCTCAAACTCTTGAAGCAATGAGAATGTTACTCTATACGTGCCACATGCATCCACTGGAGGCGTGTAGTTGTCAGACAATTCTGCAATCTGACGGAAGCGTTCTCCCTCGTTGTCATGCTCCATGTGCATAACCTCAATTGGATTTTTGACCTCTCCAAAGCCCGATTCGGGAAGTGGTGCATTTTTCAATTGTGCCTCCACCATATTGCGAATATGTGGGAAGAGAATTCCTTCCTCCTTGCTCATATGAGATGTTAGCTCCTGTGCCGATTGAAAGAATAGTTCACCTATTTCTAATAGCTCAGGATGATTATCTCCATGCACTCTCATCACTTTGGTGAGATATGGAGTGATTTCTTCAATTTTTGCCTCCACATATCTGTGGTGAGTTTTTTCTATATAGTCTGCCAAAAGATCAAGAGGCCATGTTCTATAATCTATCTCCGCTCCAGCATTGCCTTGCGCTGCCGCAGTAGTAAGCTGTTGCAATAATTCTTCGGTATCAATATTCTTTTTTGCGCAAGCATCCTCAATAGTTCTGTTGCCATTGCAGCAAAAGTCGATACCAGCTGTTTTAAATACAGTTGCGTAGCGATAGTTTTCCGCTACCATCTTTCCAATGTTGCTGTCTTTAGTAATACTCATAGTTTTGTGAATTTTAAAATGTTCGATTTAAATAAATCGTTTTGTTGTTAATTATGAATTATCTTCTTCCTAATTGTGAAACTCCAAATACTGATAGTGAAATCACCTTTGCCACCTCTACAATTATGTAAGTGTAATGTGCAAATGAACTTGACGAAACACTTTGAGATTGGATGTGCATATTGGCTCGCTCAAAAAGTGTGGGCAATAACCAAAAGCTTTGCATAGCCAAAATTACAATTATGGCAATAATAAGTAGGTTTTTACCTTTCAACAAGCTGTGCCCTGAAATTAGGATACTCATTATTATAATAAAAGCCAATACCCATTCTACTTTGTTGAGAGCATTAAAAACTAATTTGCCAATACCCAAGCCGAGTTCGAGCGTTATACCTGGTGCTTGAAACTTTAGCCAGG
The DNA here is from genome assembly GCA_964575445.1 of uncultured Proteiniphilum sp. Taxonomy (GTDB): domain Bacteria; phylum Bacteroidota; class Bacteroidia; order Bacteroidales; family Dysgonomonadaceae; genus Petrimonas. Next base: position 1,441 of record CAZNRT010000125.1, read on the forward strand.
CTTCCATAAAACTTATTGCACAAACAAAACCAATCCAAAGAAAAGTCAATGATATTGCAGTGAAATTAGCTGTTGACCGCATTATTTATTTATTTTAATTAGGCGCATTGATGTATTAAGATAGATGTGTCCTAAATAGATGCAAAAAAACTACCTTTTCAGGAAAGTTAGACCATTATTAATGTCTTTCGCAAGCTCGAGCACAGTTGTTTTCTCAAGCATATCTCTCAAATCATCTCTGATGGCTCCAAACTTATGATGAAGAGGGCATGGTTTTGTTTCGCTACACTCGGGCAAGCCCAATCCACAACCCACAAAAACCTGATCGCCGTCAATAGCTTGAACAATTTCGCGTAGTTTGAGCTGAGATAGTTTGTCTGAGGGGATAGCGAATCCACCTGCTGGACCCTTAAGTGAGTCCACTATACCATTTCGAGCTAATAGTTGCAATACTTTTGCTGTGAAAGCTTCGGGTGAGTCAATTGATTTTGAAATCTCTTTTATGTTTACACGATTTCCCCACTGCGATTGCTCTGCAATGTACAACATAGCTCTAATACCGTATTCACATGCTTTTGAAAACATATCTATCTTTTTGTTTGAGGCAAAGATAATAATTCTTTTTATTTGTGGACAACTATATCCGAAAATGTTTTTGATTCATTCGATAAAGTAGGTTAAAAGAGAATTGCATATAATTATGATACTCATATTTAATATTCAATTGTATCTTTGCCTAATCAAAATAAATCACAGAATATGACAAGCAAAGAGTATGAAGCAAAGCTGCTATCAGTAAGCTATCCAAAACCAGATGAATATGGCTCACTGTCGATGCCAGTATATAATAGTTTGGCGTTCGAGTTTGAAACGGCTGAGGAAATGGAGGATGCTTTTAGTGGCAAGACAGATGAACATGTATATTCGAGAGTTACCAATCCCACGGTTCAGCATTTTGAAGAACGAGTTCGTGTGACAACTAATTCGTATGGAGTAACTGCACTCAACTCGGGTATGGCTGCCATTAGCAACACTTTGTTTACTTTGGCGTGGAGCGGTTGCAATATTGTAACATCCAATAAACTGTTTGGCAACACATATTCTTTTTTTGTGAACACACTCAAATCTTTTGGTGTGGAGACTCGTTTTGTAGATTTTAGAAATGCAAAAGAAGTGGAAGCAGCTCTCAATAATAATACCTGTGCCCTATTCGTTGAGATTATCTCAAATCCGCAAATGGAAGTTGCCGATTTGAAAATGCTTAGTCAATTGGCGCACAACAAGGGCATACCCTTAGTTGCCGACACCACGCTCGTTCCATTCTCGGCATTCTCCGCCTCTCATTTTGGAGTGGATATCGATGTCATCTCCAGCACCAAATATATTTCTGGTGGGGGCACATCCTTAGGTGGACTTATTATTGACTATGGCACCTTCGATTGGGGCAATTCTCCAAAACTCAATAGTATATCTAATGATTCGCCATCTGCATTTCATTTCAAACTTCGCAAAGAGATTCATCGCAATCTGGGAGCATACATGACGCCCCAAACGGCATATATGCAGTCTTTAGGATTAGAAACCATGTCAGTGAGATATGATAGGCAGGTAAATACCGCCCTCCAATTAGCACATAGATTATCAAGCCTGAAAAACGTAAATTCAGTTTGCTATCCTGGCTTGCAGTCGCATCCCGATTATGCGGTTAGCACTTCACAGTTTGGCTATAAACCTGGAGCAATGCTTATCTTTGATTTGCAATCGCGCGAGGCTTGTTTTGACTTTCTCAATAAACTAAAGCTTATTCGCCGCGCCACCAATCTTTTTGACAACCGTTCGCTCATCCTACATCCAGCCAGCACAATATATGTAGGCTTCACACCACAGCAACGTGCCGAAATGGATGTCAGAGATACCACAATACGCCTTTCGGTTGGGTTGGAAGATGCGGATAGCCTGTTTGAAGATATTCAGATAAGTTTATCAACATAGTCGGTTTCGGATAAGACTTCTCTTCTTCGAAACCACCATATGAAATAAAAAATTATTTGTGGGTTGGTTTAAGTGTGTAAGCCGTTATATTTTATATTAAGAGATTAGTGATAGCCGTAGTTAAGAATCAGATTAATAAAACAAGCTATACTATTATGCAGGAGAATAAAAAAAGAGAGCACATTATATATATAACGTGCTCTCTTGATTAGAATATAGGCGACAATTATGTCAACCTACATTATTTATTAAGAATATTGCTCCCTATTTTTCTCTCTTAATTAAAGCAATACCCAATTCATCTAATTGCTCTTGTGATATTTTTGCTGGGGCATCAATCATCACATCGCGTCCCGAATTGTTTTTTGGGAATGCTATGGTGTCGCGAATACTGCTTATTCCAGCAAAAATTGAGACAAAGCGGTCGAGTCCGAAAGCTATACCACCATGCGGTGGAGCTCCATATTGGAAAGCATCCATGAGGAAACCAAATTGCTCTTGTGCACTTTCGTCACTAAAGCCAAGTACCGAAAACATTTTTTTCTGCAATTCGCTATCGTGAATACGTATTGAACCTCCGCCAATCTCCACACCATTTATCACCATGTCATAAGCATTTGCTCTCACGGCTGCTGGGTTGGTGTCAAGCAGAGAAATATCTTCTGCTTTGGGTGATGTGAAAGGGTGATGCTTGGCGAAAAATCTATTTAGCTCGTCATCCTTTTCAAGCAATGGGAAGTCAACTACCCAAAGGCATTTATAATTATTTTTATCTCTTAATCCTAATTGGGTTCCCATCTCAAGACGAAGCTCGCAAAGTTGTTCCTGCGTTTCCACAGTCTCACCAGCCATCACAAGTATAAGGTCGCCAGGCTTTGCATTACAACGTTCTGCCCATTGCTTAAGAATATTTTCGCTAAAGAATTTATCTACTGAAGATTTTAGAGTTCCATCTTCATTATATCTAACATAAACCAAACCTTTGGCTCCAATTTGCGGACGCTTCACAAAGTTGGTCAGCTCATCCAACTGTTTGCGGGTGTACGATGCACATCCTTCGGCACAAATAGCAGCCACATACTCGGCACTGTCAAATACCACAAAGTCAGCACCTTCTGTGAGGTCTTTTATCTCCACAAATTTCATGTCAAAACGAATATCGGGCTTGTCAGAACCATAATATTTCATAGCATCAGCAAAACTAATGCGTGGGAAACCATCTTTTAATTCAATTCCCTTTAATGTTTTGAAAAGATGTTTGGTAAGACCCTCGAAAGTAGATATTACATCCTCTTGATCCACAAAAGACATTTCGCAGTCTATTTGTGTAAATTCTGGTTGACGATCGGCACGAAGATCTTCGTCACGAAAACATTTTACGATTTGGAAATATCTATCAAAACCCGATACCATCAATAATTGCTTGAATAATTGAGGTGATTGGGGTAGGGCATAAAACTCACCTTGATTCATACGTGACGGCACCACAAAGTCGCGCGCACCCTCAGGTGTCGAAGCAATCAACATAGGGGTCTCCACTTCAAGGAAGTTTCTCTCATCAAGATATCGACGTGTTTCGAAAGCCATTTTATGACGCAATTCAAGATTATGTCTCACCACATCACGGCGCAAATCAAGATAGCGATACTTCATTCTCAAATCGTCGCCTCCATCAGTATCAGTTTCGATAGTGAAGGGAGGAGTTTTGGATTTATTCAATACCCTAATCTCGCTGGCAATAATTTCAATATCTCCAGTTGGAATATTAGTATTCTTGCTCGAGCGTTCTGCAACCTTACCCTTTACTTGCACCACCCACTCGCGTCCAAGCTTGTTTGCTTGCTCTGCCAAATCATGATTTACTTCTTGATTGAAAGATAATTGAGTTACTCCATATCTGTCGCGCAGGTCTATAAAGGTCATACCGCCCATTTTACGTATTCTGTGCACCCATCCCGAAAGAGTTACCTCTTGATTAGTGTCGGCGATTCTCAATTCGCCACAAGTTCTGTTTCTATACATATATATATAATGTTTGTTTTCGTTTTTAAAGATGCAAATTTACAAAAAAAGGTGGTTATACCATGTATTTGATTGCACGAAACTTAAATACAGATTTATTAGGTTTGTGATGGAGGTGTTGGGTGAGGTGACTCTATGTTTGCTTATGTTACAGTGGTAACAGTTACGCCCGTGATATAACAAAAAAACCACCTGCAGATTTCTCTACAAGTGGTTTCTGATAAGAGCTTTGCGAAAATATTCTACATATCCTCTAATGATAAACAGACTATTTCGATTTGATATTTTGGTAATAGTTTATTTTTAAGATGTTCAACTTTCTTTGCCAACGACTCAGGTTTGAAATTCTTTTTCTGACGTTTTACTTCGGCTACTACTGCTTCGTTTTTCTCTAATTTTAGTGCTACAATATCTATTTCGTTTTGATTGCCTTTGGCTTCCCACCATGAGCCAATATCACGATATTTGAAGCTTTCGGCAAATTGTTGCCTGAAGTATCTTTCCAGCATTACGCCCGAATAAGTATTATAATCGGACTTGATAATATTTTGTAGCTCAATGAAGTTTTTGATTTCTATTAATGAACGATATCGATCAAAATAATTGAACCAAAATCTAATAAAGTTGTCTTGAATCTCGTATCTAACGGTTTGACTACCTTCTTTTGCCAATATAGGGCGTTGTCTCACGATGATATTATAGTCTTCGATCAATCGTTTTATTTGTCCACTTATGTTTTTATTTCCTAATGTAGCCTCAATTTCAGATTGAGTGTTTACACCCCCTGATATTGCACTTAGAATAGAGAAATAGATGGCATAGTTTTTACCAAACTCCTCAATTAAAAGATTTTTTCCTTCTTCAGTAAACGTGGAGTTTTCGCGAACCATAAAATTAATCATATCCTCTACCGTTAATGGCACGTTGTCGCAAAACAGTTCAACATATTTCGGCACTCCACCTGTTAAAGTATATAGAGCAAGCAAATCATCATTTGTGTAATCGGGGTTATAGTCGTTAATAATCTCTTTCAGTGTTGTCAAATCAAAAGCCGAAAGTTTTATTATATTGTCGGCTCTGCCAAATAAAGGTTCTTTCTTATCCTGAAAAATCTTATTCATTAATGAATATACAGATCCCGAAACAATTAAATTCATTTTCGTCTTATTTCGATAACTGTCCCAGATGTTTTGCATATCGCTATACACCGATTCGTTGATATTATAAAACTCCTGAAACTCATCAATTATTAGGTTGAATGATTTGCGAGATGCTATTTCCATTAAAAATTGAAAGAGCGATCTAAATGATTGTATTTCTGAAGGTACAAAAGTGTCAAGAGATTGGCTGATAATAGGGATGTATTCAGAACAAAGTGTTGCCTCACTTTTGCGCCCAACGAATAAATATACTGTTGGTTGGTTTTCAATCGATTTCATTATGAGGCTCGTTTTTCCAATGCGTCTTCTGCCAGTTACTACTGTCAATCGCGAATGGTCGCTAAATGATAAGTTTTGAATTCGCTTTAGCTCTGCTAACTCACTAATTCTGTTATAAAATCTCATATCTTTTCTTTTATTATGCCCGTAACAGTTACGGTGGTAACAAAGATAAATAAAAAAATAACACAAAAACAAAAAAACCACCTATAGATTTCTCTACAAGTGGTTTCTGAATTTTGCGTCGGGGTGGTGGGATTCGAACT
>CAZNRT010000126.1:0-7141 GCA_964575445.1 uncultured Proteiniphilum sp.
GCAACTATAGATAAGGATATCAAATGAGATATCCTTTTTTATTTATTGGTAGCTCGATGGGCTCATATTCGCCAAATAGGGCGAACGTAGGTTCAAGTCCTGCCTTGCGCAACTATAGACAAGGATATCAAATGAGATATCCTTTTTTATTTATTGGTAGCTCGATGGGCTCATATTCGCCAAATAAGGCGAACGTAGGTTCAAGTCCTGCCTTGCGCAACTATAGACAAGGAAAATCGAAAGGTTTTTCTATTTTATTTTTAAATACCGACATCTTTATCTATCTTCGCTATCGTAATCCCCATTACGGTAATCCCCATTACGATAATTAGTAAAAGATAGATATTATGAAATTCTACGACAGACAAAAAGAGATTTCCAGACTTGAAAAAGTGGAGCAACAAGCCCACCACACCGCTCAAATGACCTTTGTGGTAGGTCGAAGAAGAATAGGTAAAACACGATTACTCCTACAAGCTTACAAGAACAGCACCTACATATATCTATTTGTTGCAAAAAAAAATGAAGCACTACTTTGTGAAGAGTTTGTTGAGGAAATAAAACAAAGCTTAGGCATCACAATCTATGGGGACTTCAAAAGCTTTAGCCAGCTATTTGGATTCCTAATGGATTTGTCCAAAACACAACACTTCACTCTTATTATAGATGAGTTCCAAGAATTTGAAAACATAAACTCCTCAATATTTTCAGATATGCAAAATATTTGGGACAACAAAAAAGAGGAAAGCAAAATTAATCTAATTATGAGTGGCTCCATTTATTCAATGATGAAAAGAATATTTGAAGGAGCCAAGGAGCCACTGTTTGGTAGAGCGACCAATAGGATGCACCTCAAAGCATTTGATATAGACACCATAAAGGAGATAATATCGGACTACTATCCCTCATACACAAATGAAGATCTTTTAGCTTTCTACATGATCACAGGAGGAGTTGCCAAATACATTGAACTCTTGGTTATGGAAAATGCTTTTACACTCGAGTCTATTATAGATGCTGTTTTTGATGAGAACTCTCTTTTTCTCTCAGAAGGAAAAAACATATTAATTGAAGAGTTTGGAAAAGATTATGGAAATTATTTCTCTATTCTATCATTGATTGCATCAGGCAAAACCTCAAGAGTTGAGATAGAATCAATCATGGAGATTCAGACTGGAGGCTTTCTTGATCGACTTGAATCAGAATTTGGGCTAATAAAAAAAGTTCGCCCCATATTAGCTAAGCCCAACAGCAGAACTGTAAAATATGTAATCGACGATAATTTCCTCAACTTTTGGTTCCGATTTATTTATAAATATCGAAGTGCAGTAGAAGCGTCCAATCTCGATTATCTAAAACAAATTGTTTTGCGAGATTATAACATGTATAGTGGATTGATTTTGGAAAAGTATTTTACCGAAAAAATCAAACTTGAAAAAAAATATAACATCATAGGCAATTACTGGGAGCGCAATAATCAAAATGAAATAGATATTGTAGCCATTAATGACCTTGAAGAAAGAGTGTTGATTGCCGAAGTAAAACGTAATCAAGACAGAATATCAATTAATTACCTTGAGGAAAAAGCAGCAACACTAAAGAGCAAGCTAAAGGAGTACTCATTTCAATATAAGGGATTTTCGTTAGACGAAATGTAATATTACGGTAATCCCCATTACGATAATTAGCAAAAACTAAAAAACCCACTCACACTACATGAAATAGCGCAAATGGGTTTCACCATTTTAAAAATTCAAGTACTAATATGTTAAAGCTCTTGGAAGTGATTTTGCCTCCTCAACCCACTTCTCTACAGAAGTAAGAGATGGTGTTCTTCTAACAAGCTTCTTCTCCTCATTCACTTCCTCCATCTTTGCAGTGAGGTTTTCAGCATTTCTCTGAGCCAATTCAGGCACGGTATCCACACCAGCTGCTTCAAGCAACTCAGCATATTCCTGCCCTACTCCATTTATTCTAAACAAGTCTGCCATATTTGCAAATCTAAGAATCAATTTTGGAGAGATTCCCGTTGCTTCTGCAAGATCTTTACGTTGTTTGGGAGTCAATGTGTTCTCAAGAAGTTTATCAGTAGTGTTTACACCCGCTTCTCTAAGCTTTTCACCCATCACTGGACCTATGCCTTCAATTTCTTCAATTTTGTAGTTCGCCATAGTTTTTGAATTTGATTTATAAATGATTATCTTACTCTGCAAATGTATAAATTATCCATAAACAGACAAATCAAACATTATAAAATGATACAAAGTGAGGAATAAATCCACAACAATATGCTTGTGACAATATACTACAATCTAAATAAAAAGAAAAGCATCTTCGTTTGTTTTTAAACAAACGAAGATGCTTTATATCTCAATTCAACTATCTTAAACTACTTCCCCATCTTGCGTGGTTGCACCATATTCTCGGGTTTTAAGACATCATCAAGTTCTGCTTTATCCATCAAGCCACTCTCAAGCACGAGCTCATAAACACCCTTGCCAGTGCTCAATGCTTCTGCAGCAAGCTTAGTAGATGCCTCATATCCAATAAAAGGATTAAGAGCAGTAACTAAGCCAATACTATTCATTACCATATCACGACAGCGATCCTCGTTGGCAGTAATTCCTACAACACATTTAGCTCTGAGAGTATTAATGCCCTGAATAAGTATCTCAATATTTTCAAGAATTGAATATGCCATAATAGGTTCCATCACGTTGAGCTGTAACTGTCCCGCCTCAGACGCCATTGTCACAGTCAAATCGCTACCAATCACTTTATAAGCAATTTGATTTACAACTTCTGGAATAACGGGATTCACTTTGCCAGGCATTATCGACGAACCAGGTTGCATTGGCGGTAGATTTATTTCATTAAGTCCCGTACGAGGACCAGATGATAACAACCTCAAATCATTACTTATCTTCGAAAGCTTCACTGCCAAGCGTTTGATAACTGCCGAATTCATAATGAAAACACCAGTATCGGAGGTCGCTTCCACAAGATTTGGAGCAAGCTCAACAGGAACGCCTGAAATATCAGCAAGATAATTAGTACACAATCCTGCATATTCAGGATCAGAGTTTATACCTGTTCCAATTGCGGTAGCACCCATATTGGTAAGACAAAGCAGCATTTTGTTCTGGCTCAGTCGCTCCGCCTCTTCCTCAAGTGTTACGGCGAAAGCCTCAAACTCTTGCCCCAAAGTCATAGGCACAGCATCTTGCAACTGCGTGCGCCCCATCTTAATAATATCTTTAAACTCTACCCCCTTTGCTCTAAAAGCATCAAGGAGATCTTTTACCGCATCCGTCAAAGCACCAATACTGCGATAAATTGCAATCTTTAGTGCCGTTGGGTAAGCATCGTTTGTTGATTGCGACAGATTTACATGGTTGTTGGGGTGGCAATGTTTATAATCGCCTTTCTCATATCCCAAAATCTCTAATGCACGATTTGCAATTACCTCATTTGCATTCATATTTGTGGAGGTTCCGGCTCCTCCTTGAATCATATCAACAACAAAATATTCGTGATATGCCCCATCCTTAATTTCATCACAAGCTTTCACTATTGCATCCTTCACCTTCTTGTCTATCAACTCCAGATGGTGGTTTGCCATTGCGGCAGCTGCTTTCACATCTGCAAGAGCATTCACAAACTGAGGATAATGATATAATCTTGATCGGCTGATATTGAAGTTTTCAACAGCTCTCACGGTCTGAATACCATGATAATATTCCACTGGTATTTCCATTTCACCTAACAAGTCGTGCTCAGTACGAGTTTTTCCACTTAGTTTCATAAAAAAATCTTCTATTATAAATTTAAAGCATCTACTAATGTATAATTTGCTACTCTGATTATATTTAATTCTCAAAATTACAACTTTATTCAGAATTAAACCAACTAAATTGCAATATAAAAAAATATTTTGTCGGCTCTCCATTCTATTGGAGAAGGGTAATAACAGCATTACTTTATACACAATGTATGCGAAAAGTGAATAAAGAAAATTACTAATCTGCGATATACAATTATTCATCAGCCTCAACTAACAATTAATATTTAGTATCTTCGCAACATCAATTAATATACTAATGATAAAGATAGAAAATATACGCAAAAGTTTTGGCTCATTAGAGGTCCTAAACGGAATAGACTTAGAGGTAAAAAAAGGAGAGGTAGTTTCGATAGTAGGTCCCAGCGGAGCAGGTAAAACCACACTACTCATGATCATGGGAACATTGGATAAAGCCGACTCGGGCAAAGTATATATTGATAATAACGATTTGAGTAAGCTGGGAGAAAAAAAACTTGCAGACTTTCGCAACAAAAACATTGGGTTTGTTTTTCAATTTCATCAACTCTTGCCCGAATTCACCGCTCTCGAAAATGTTATGATACCCGCCTTGATAGGCAACAAACGAAAATCTGAAGCTGAAAGTCGCGCCAAAGAGCTTCTCAGCATGATGGGACTATCCGAACGTATGGAGCATAAACCAGCCGAAATGTCGGGAGGCGAGAAACAACGAGTGGCGGTGGCGCGTGCACTAATTAACGATCCACTTGTGGTGTTTGCCGACGAACCATCGGGAAGCCTCGATACTGAAAACAAAATAGAGCTACACAATCTTTTCTTTGAATTAAGGGATAAACTTAATCAAACATTTGTGATTGTGACACATGATGAACAATTGGCTTCGATTACAGATAGAACTATCCACATGATGGATGGGTATATTGTGAATGGCGACAAGTAAAATAACAATCAAAATATATACTATTAAATTGAATAAATATGCATTTTAAATCTTTATTTATGACTATGACATTGGCTGGAGCTTTGCTATCATCGTGTAGTGAGGGGGGACAGCAGCAAAAAAATGTTTCTCAAGGCATGGGTGAAGTGATTGGCAAATCAGAAATTAAGGTTGATGGTGGGCTAATGACTCCTGAGGTGCTCTACAACTTTGGCAGAATTGGTGATGTGGTGGTTTCGCCCGACAAATCAAAGATTCTTTATCAGGTTACTTATGTAAGTATTGATGAGAATAAAACAAATCCAGAGCTTTTTGTAATGGATATTAATGGTGAAAACAAAAAGCGTCTCACTTTTACTAATGCACGTGAAAGCAATCCGCAGTGGATTAGAAATGGTGAAAGAATTGCTTTTCTAACTAATGAAAGTGGATCATCGCAAATATGGACTATCAAACCTGATGGTAGTGGAATGCGACAGATCACTGACGTTAAAGATGGAATCAATGGATTTAAATTTTCGCCCGACGAAAAGAAAATTCTTTTGATTAAGAATGTGAAGTATGGCGAAACAGCTCAGGATATGTATCCAGATTTGCCACAAGCTTCGGGCAGAGTGAAAGATGACTTGATGTATAAGCATTGGGATCAGTGGGTAGAGGAGATTCCTCATGTTTTTGTTGCTGACTATGCTGATAATAAGATTTCTAATATAGTTGACCTTCTTGAAGGTGAACCTTATGAAGCCCCCTTGCTACCGTTTGGTGGAACAGAACAAGTGTCGTGGAGCCCCGATAGCAAAACTATTGCTTACACATCTCGAAAGAAAACAGGCAAAGAATATGCAGTGTCAACCAACTCTAACATCTATTTTTATGATGTAGAGAGTGGAAAAACCACTAATATGACTGAGGGAATGATGGGATATGATATGAATCCATCTTTTTCGCCCGACGGCACCAAGCTTGCATGGCATAGTCAGGAGCGTGATGGCTATGAGGCAGACAAGAGCCGACTGTTTGTAATGGACTTAGCTACTGGTGAGAAAACAGATGTTTCGGAAAACTTCGACTACAATACCGACACTTTTATTTGGAACGATGATAATGGCTCATTATACACTGTGGCTTGCGTGGAAGCTAAGACTCAACTATTTAGAGCAAACATTGAAAACAAAGAGATAAAACCCATCACCGAAGGCAAACACGATTATGCTTCCGTGGCATTGGTTGGCGACAGACTAATTGCTAAGCGACACTCCATGTCACAACCAGACGAGATTTATTCTGTTAATATATCAACGGGAGATGCAACTGAACTGTCGTTCGAAAACAAACATATACTTGATCAATTAACAATGGGCGAAGTAGAAGAGAGATGGATTGATACCACAGATGGCAAAAAAATGCTAACATGGGTGGTATATCCGCCCAACTTTGATTCATCAAAGAAATATCCCGCCTTGCTTTATTGTCAAGGTGGACCACAAAGCACCGTAAGTCAGTTTTGGTCATATCGCTGGAACTTGCAAATGATGGCGGCTAATGATTATATCATTGTAGCACCCAATCGCCGTGGACTTCCAGGCTTTGGTCAGGAGTGGCTTGAGCAAATTAGTGGCGACTATGGTGGTCAGAATATGAGGGATTATTTGGCAGCAATTGATGCTCTATCCGCTGAGCCCTTTATAGATAGCGACCGACTTGGATGCACTGGTGCAAGCTATGGAGGGTTTTCGGCGTATTGGTTGGCTGGTAATCATAACAAACGCTTCAAAGCATTTTTGGCTCATGCTGGAATCTTCAATCTCGAAGCTCAATATTTAGAAACTGAGGAGATGTGGTTTGCAAATTGGGATATGGGCGGACCATATTGGGATAAAACAAATACCATAGCACAGCGCACTTATGCAAATTCTCCACATCGTTTTGTTGACAAATGGGATACTCCTATAATGATTACACATGGTGAGAAAGATTATCGCATTTTGGCTTCGCAGGGCATGATGGCATTTAATGCTGCGCAACTTCGTGACATTCCTTCGAGAATGCTTATTTATCCAAACGAGAATCACTGGATATTTCAACCACAAAATGCAATATTGTTTCAGCGTGAATTTTTCCGTTGGTTTGATAAGTGGTTAAAATAGTATATTTAAGCCACTTAGAATAAATACTTGTTGGCGAGTGCAAATTATTTTACAATAAAAGTGATTTTTTCTTCGGAAAAGTTTTGTAGTATCAAAATTATCGCTACCTTTGCACTCGCTAACAAGAAATAACGCAAGATGCTTCACTAAAGAGTTAGAGAAGAAAATTAGCAAAACAAAATGGTGTGGTAGTTCAGTTGGTTAGAATACCTGCCTGTCACGCAGGGGGTC
>CAZNRT010000127.1:0-7131 GCA_964575445.1 uncultured Proteiniphilum sp.
AAGGTCGGGGATTATTCAAATTTGTAAAAGACGGGGATTATGGGATGCTTACTATATTCCTGACAATTTAAGGATAAATATAAAAAAGGATGACCAAAACTTGTTGGTCATCCTTTTTCATTATATAAACACGTAATTTATTGCTACAAATGACACAGACAAGTTACGAGATTTCTATCTCCATACGCATTGTCAACTCTTGCTACATTCACCCAAAATTTATTTTCGGCTACATAAGGTAGAGGGTATATAGCTTTGCTACGAGGATAAGAATGCTTCCAATCGTCGGCAACCGCTTCATATTCTGGATGTGGAGCGTTTACCAATACATTGTCCTCTAAAGTATATTCACCACGTGATACTTCGATAATTTCTTTATGGATGTTGAGCATAGCATCAGCAAATCGGTCAAGCTCAACTAAGCTTTCACTTTCAGTAGGCTCAATCATTAATGTGCCTTGTACAGGGAACGATAGGGTGGGAGCATGATATCCATAATCGATAAGCCTTTTTGCTATATCAGTCTCACTGATTCCAGATACTGATTTTAATCCTCTACATTCAAGAATAAGCTCATGGCCTACTCTTCCTTTTGCGCCACGATAAACGATGCCATAGCTATCATTGAGTTTTTCAGCTAAATAATTGGCATTCAAAATTGCCATTTCAGTAGCCTCTTTCAATCCCTCTTCTCCCATCATTCTGATATATCCATAGGTAATAGCTAATACACCTGCACTTCCATATGGAGCAGCTGAAACAGTGTTTAAATCGCTCCCAAAAACTACTGGATGTTTTGGCAAGAACGGAACCAAATGCTCCGCTACACAGATAGGACCAACGCCAGGTCCACCTCCGCCATGAGGAATAGCAAATGTTTTGTGAAGATTTAAATGGCATACATCGGCACCAATAATTCCTGGATTAGTAAGTGCAACCTGAGCATTCATGTTGGCACCATCCATATAGACTTGTCCACCCGCATCATGAATCATTTCGCACATTCTCTTTACTTGCACTTCAAAAATTCCATGTGTCGAAGGATAAGTAATCATATAAGCCGCAATGTCATCACGGTATTCTTTTACCTTGTTCTCAAAATCTTCCATATCCACATTCCCCTTTGAGTCAGATGCTACAGTCACTGGAGTGAAACCTGCCTGTACCGCACTTGCGGGATTAGTTCCGTGTGCAGAAGCAGGAATAAGGATAGTTTTGCGATGCCCTTGACCAATACTTTTTAAATAACTTGAAATCACAAGCAGACCAGTAAATTCTCCAGCAGCTCCCGAATTGGGTTGAAGACTCGTACCTGCTAATCCTGTAATCTCAGCTAACATTTCCTCTAAGTCTTCAATCATTTCTCTATATCCCTCAGTTTGATCTTCAGGCGCATAAGGATGTATATTTCTGAATCCTATATGTTCTAATGGTAGCATTTCAGATGCAGCATTGAGTTTCATAGTACAAGACCCTAATGATATCATTGAGTGAGCTAAAGAAATATCCTTTCTTTCCAATCGTTTGATATATCTCATTAACTCCGTTTCTGAGTGGTAGGAATTAAAGTTTTCGTGTGTCAATATTGAGCTGGTTCTCAATTGTTCTGGTTTCAATATTACACGTTTATTTATTTTGTCAATTGCAAACTCTTTCGAACTGCCTACTGACATTGCAAACACTGCTAACAGTTCCTTAACTTTTTTCGTATCAGTTGTTTCATCCACGCTGATACCAATATCTCCATTATCATAATACCTTAGATTAATGCTACGCATCTCTGCCATATCCTTAACACTGTTTTGAGAAACACTTTCAGGAAGTTGAAGCTTGAGAGTATCAAAATAAGAGCTATTGATTTGTTTGAAACCAAATCCGCTCAATTCTATCTCTATCAGCGCAGCAGTAGAGTGGATACGAGTAGCAATGTTCTTAAGACCTTTAGGTCCATGATATACAGCATAAAATGAGGACATTGTAGCTAAAAGAGCTTGAGCAGTACATATGTTAGATGTAGCTTTTTCACGTTTTATATGTTGTTCGCGAGTTTGCAAAGCCATGCGAAGTGCCTCTTTGCCGTAAGCATCTTTTGATATGCCAATAATTCTACCTGGAATATTACGCTTGTATTCATCTCTTGTAGCAAAGAATGCAGCAGAAGGTCCACCAAAATACATCGGAATGCCAAATCTCTGACTGCTACCAAAAGCAATGTCTGCTCCCCATTCTCCAGGTGGTGATAACAATACTAAAGCCATCAGATCTGTTGCAACTGCTACTTTTACTTCAGCAGTTTTTGCTTTTTCAACAAACTCTTTATAATCAACAATATTACCATCACTATTAGGATATTGTAGAATAGCACCAAAGTACTTCCCCTCTGATATATCGACAGTTTTATAATCTCCTACTTCAACTCCAATTTCCACTAAATCCATTCTTGTCTTTAGTACTGAAAGTGTTTGAGGAAATATATTTTGATCTACAAATAGTACTTCTGCACCAGATTTGACAAGCTTCCGGCTTCTCAATCCATACATCATAGATGCGGCTTCGGCAGCAGCAGTGGCTTCGTCAAGTAATGATGAATTTGCTAAAGGTAGCCCTGTGAGTTCGCTTACCATTGTTTGAAAATTTAGCAAAGCTTCCAATCGTCCTTGTGAAATCTCAGCTTGATAAGGAGTGTAAGAAGTGTACCACACAGGGTTTTCAAAAACATTTCTAAAGACTGGTGCAGGCGTGTTATTGTTGTACCACCCCATACCGATATAAGAAGTGAATATTTTATTGGCAGATGCTATTCTATTTATTTCATCTGCATATTCCATTTCGGAGAGTGCTTTTGGTAATGACAATGGTTTTTTAAGTCTGATATCTGTCGGTATTGTTTCATTTATTAGTTGGTCAACAGACTCTGCTCCTATAGTTTGAAGCATCTTTTCTAAATCTTCAGGCTTTATGCCAATATGACGGGTTTTGAAATGCTCTATTTTCATAATGTATATGTATATGATTAATGATTAAATTCTATTTGTTCCCACAAAAGGGTTATGTTTTTTTTCACGACCAATTGTAGTACTTGGTCCATGACCAGGATATACAACTGTATTATCAGGAAGTATAAATAGCTTAGATTGGATACCTTCTATCAATTGATCAAAGTTTCCTCCCACTAAATCAGTTCGACCAATGCTTCCATTAAATAATACATCACCTGCTATCATGAACTCCTCAACTTCATTATAAAACACAAGACTTCCTGGTGAATGTCCTGGCACATGAATTATTTTTAATTCTTGATCGCCAAGCACAATGGTTTCATTTTCTGATAGAAAATTCTCTATTTTAGGTTTGTATTCTCTCTCCGAATTAAACCCAAACATCTGCATTTGTTGCTCTAAGCTGTCAAGTAAAAACAAATCATCTTTATGAGCCTCTAACATTATCTTGTACCTTTCGGAAATTAAATTTGCGCCAAAGATATGATCAAAATGAAGGTGTGTATTAATTAGCCTCTTTACTTCAAGATTGTTGTCGTCAATAAATCTTAATAGTGTCTCATTTTCTTCTGGAAAAATTGATGCTGCATCAAAAATGATACAGTCTCTGTTTTCATCATACAAAACGTATGTATTAACTCCTAAAGGGTTAAACTCGAATGCTGTAATTTTCATTTCTAAATTAGTAAATATATTGCTTTATATGCTTATAAGATATTAACTACAAATATAGCTCTTTCTTTTTAAATGGGTATAAAAAAAAGAAATTCACATTTGCTTCGGATTTCAGTTCTTTGTAATAGCTTATACTATTCTATTTTCTTTTTCTTTCCAAACTCTTTGTCAATCTTTAAGAATGGAACTATTAATAGAGTGGGGATAGTGGCAATCATAACCAATATAAAGAAGTTTACATAGCCCATCTGCTCTTGAATCCACCCTGCTGCCATGCCTGGCAGCATCATGCCTAATGCCATAAAACCAGTTGATATTGAATAATGAGCTGTTTTGTGTTCTCCATCCGAAAAATAAATCAGGAAAAGCATATAGGCGGTAAATCCAAATCCATATCCCAATTGCTCTACGGCTACGGCAACATTTATCCAAAATAAATTTTCGGGTTGTAGCCAAGCCAACACCAAGTATGCAGCATTCGGAAGAGTGATAGCTAATGCCATTGGCCATATCCAATATTTTAATCCTTTTTGCGAGGCAACAATTCCACCTACTATCCCGCCAACTGTCAGGGCGATAACTCCCACTGTGCCATATGCTAACCCTACTTGTCCAGTTTCGAGACCCAATCCACCCACTTCACGAGCATCTAACAGAAAGGGTTGAGCAAGCTTCACGAGCATTGCTTCGGCAAGGCGATATATGAGCATGAAAGCAATAGCCATGCCAATTCCTTTCTTGGTGAAGAACGAGGAGAATGTTTTTCCAAACTCACTTGCTACATCCGCGAATGTTTCTGTTTTCTTACCTTGATCGGATCGTGGTTTCGGAAGTATAAAATGATGATACATCCAAAAAATAATGAACAAGCCAGCTATAACAAAGAAAGTAATACTCCATGAAAGAGGCACATTGCCTGTCTTCTTCTCAAAAAATCCTGCAAAAATAATTAGCAAGCCTTGCCCCGTTATCATTGCTAATCGATAAAAAGTACTTCTAATGCCTACAAAAAAAGATTGCTCAGAATCATTTAGTGCATGCATATAGAATCCATCGGCGGCAATGTCATGTGTGGCTGAGCTGAAAGCAAGTAGCCAAAAGAAAGCAAGTGATGCTTTTAAGAAAAATGGTGTAGGCAATGAGAGTGCTACTCCTCCCAATCCAGCCCCAATAATGAGCTGCATGGTTACAATCCACCATCTTTTTGTCTTTAGCATATCTACAATGGGGCTCCAAAATGGTTTGATTACCCACGGCAAATATAACCAGCTGGTGTAAAGTGCTATCTGTGTATTAGATAAGCCAAATCGTTTGTACATTATAACGGCAACGGTCATTACCACCACATAGGGTATGCCTTGTGCAAAATAGAGTGTGGGGACCCACGTCCAGGGTGTCTTTTTGTTCATAGAGTTATCTTTGGTAATTAGTAATTAGTAATCATAAGAGCATTTGGAAAATAATGGTCAAGTATTTCTTTGCAGCTATATCCTTCATTAGCCATCTCAGCAGCACCAATCTGACACAGACCTACGCCATGCCCCCAGCCCGCACCAGTGAGAACAAACTTGCTGGGAATTCCAAATTCATTTTTGTCCTTAGCATTCACTACAAACGCTGAGCTATACAGATGAGATTTAGAAAGAGTACGCCTAATCTCCAATTCTTTGCCAATTACTCTTTGTTGTTTTGTTCCTGCAATTATTAGCTTGATGAGTCTGCCTGATGTGCCTCGCTCCACAGGAATAAGATCAATAATGTCGCCATAGTCGATTCCTGAGCGTTCTCTGATTAATTCAGAAAGCTCTCGTTGTGAGTATTCAACTTCCCACCTGAAAAAGTCAGCAGTTTCTTGGTCATAATCATTTAGCACTTGCTTCAAAACCTCTTTGTTGTTAGTATTACAATATGCCTTTGGAGATGAACGTATCCATGTTTCTGCTTCTGTTTCGTTGGTTAGGTTTGGTGCTGCTATGTTTTCGCTTTTCAAATCCAACTTTCCCTGAAGATATGGGTGTACAATAGGCTCCCACACATTTTCGAATGCTTCCATCATGCCACCACAGCATTTTGAAAACCGAGCGTCACATATTTCATCATCATACATAAGTATTTCACCTCGGGTGAAGTTGATCACATTGGCAACGGTTTCCGTGGTTTGGCGCGTAATTCCTTGATAACGTTGACAATGGTCGTCGGCACATACATCAAAATTCAGATGATCTTCTCTATCATACCATCTAATGGTAGCTTCATCATTCTCAAAATGAGTCTGATACTGCTCAGTATCAATATTCTTGTTTTTGTCAATCTGAGCCATCAGCCAGCTTCTTGATATCACGGCGTGTGCTTTGAGCAATTCAAGCGAGCTTGTGGCACTCATTTCTGATGATATTACGCTTGCTAAGTAGCTTTCTAATAGCAACACGTTGATGGCGGTTAGTGTATTGTTTTCTACAATTATCTTCAAATTGCCCAAAAAGACTTGATCTTCTTTGCGCTCCCAATGGAAGTTCACACCAATTATCACATTGTTTATTGTGAATTTATTTGTCATCTTCCCGTCTGATGCAAACACAAGCTTATCATAATTTTTTCCATCAAATGATATTTTTCCATCCTCTATTGTGGCAGTATATTTTCCTGCTTCAACCTGTTCACCATCATTTAATTTATATGCACCATGTAGTTGAAATTCAATTTTTGGTTGCTCCAGCAAAATACCAACTTCAATATTAGGTTCCTGTTGAATATTGTTCTTCATCGCAATCTCTGATTTTGTACTATTTGTTCATTTTCTTTCTTGCCTGAAGTTCCCAAGTTCTTATTCTGTCTTTATATGTATTATGACCATTCATTTTCACAATGTCTAATGCAGCATCAGAATTGTCCTCCCAACGGCGGCATAGATATAGAATATCATAAATGCGACCAATCTGGTAGTTTCTCGAGATATTAAGTCCCAGTGCGTAATCCTCTCCATAGCTTGTGTTGGGCACTTTCACTTGTCTCAACACTGGTGTGTAGAATGCACGAGGAGCACCAAGTCCATTTATCCTAAGTGCATTGTTGCGCCCATTATCGGGTGTCCACTCGCGATGGTCGATAATGCCAGGAGGGATTTCCTGCATTTCAAAATTGGTCATCTGATAAGTACCAACCACCATAGCACAGTTCTGCTCATAAAAAGCGTCAACAATTTTCTGAAGAGTATCCACACCACTATATACATCATCACTATCAAGCTGAACTGCAAACTTGCCGCACTTATCGTGGTGTACACCCATATTCCAGCAACCACCAATGCCCAAATCATCTCTATCGGGGATGATATGTATCAATCGATCGTCTGAACTATAAGACTTGATTGCTTCAGTTGTACCATCAGTTGAATGATTATCCACCACAATAAGATTGAACTTGAATGTTGTCTCTTGTTTCAAAACCGAATCAATAG
>CAZNRT010000128.1:0-1807 GCA_964575445.1 uncultured Proteiniphilum sp.
GTTCTTACCGCAGATATTGGAAGCACATATACCAAGCTAACAGCAATAGATATTGTCAACAAACACATAATTGGCACTTCATCGTCATTTACTACAATTGAGACCAATGTAATGGAGGGTTTTAATAAGGCACTTCAAAGTTTGGAGCAAAAAATTGGAGAGTTTGATTATGACGAACTACTATGTTGTAGCAGTGCTGCTGGGGGATTGAAGATGGTGGCATTGGGGTTGGTGCCCGAACTTACCTCAAAGGCAGCTAAGCTGGCGGCATCAAGTGCAGGAGCAAAGGTTGTAAAAACATATGCTTTCGAGCTTTCCAATTTGGAACTGAAGGAGATTGAGAATATTTCGCCTGATCTGATATTGCTTTGTGGAGGAACGGATGGGGGAAACAAAGATGTGATTATATCTAATGCACATAAGTTGGTATCTATAATCGGTAATTTCACCACTATTGTAGCAGGCAATAAAAGCGCATCGGCTGAAATTGAAGAGGTATACTCAAAGTCGGGTAAATCATATGTGATAACTGAAAATGTGATGCCCGAGTTTAATAAGCTTAATATTGAGCCCGCAAAAAAGAAAATAACAGAACTGTTTATTTCTCAAATCATTGAAGCCAAGGGCTTGAGTGGTATTCAAAAGTTAGCGAAGGAAAATATAATACCTACTCCACTGGCAGTATTGCAAGGATGTGAGCTACTTAGCAAGGGTACAGACAATGTGCCAGGAATTGGTGAAATTATTGCAATCGATCTTGGTGGTGCCACCACTGATGTTTATTCTATTGCCAAAGGAGTGCCCACTATAGAAAATGCAACTGTGAAAGGACTTCCTGAGCCAGAGAATAAGCGTACCGTTGAGGGCGATCTTGGAATGAGATATAGCATCTCCTCCCTTGCTGATGAAATAGATTTGGATAATATTGCTAAGGAGCATAATATTGCAAAAGAAGATATTACTAAATGGGTGAGTAGTGTATCCGATTGCCCCTCGCTATTAGCCAAGCCCAACTCTGTGGAGGAGCAAGTGGAAATGGTGATTGCGAGAAGTGCCGTGCAAATTGCAATAGAGCGACATGTGGGCACATATGAATCAGTTTACACCCCATTTGGGCAAATTTTTGCACTTACAGGAAAAGATCTAATAGATATACCTTATATAATAGGTATTGGTGGTGCCATAGTCAATGCTAAGGAACCATCTAAAATTCTTGATGGAGCAAGACGAATGCCTACAGACATTGCGTTTGCAAAACCCGTAAACCCTAAATGTTTAATAGACAAAGAATATATATTTGCTTCAATGGGGCTGCTCAGTACAAAATATACAGATGTAGCAATGGAAATATTGAAAATGGAAATAGTCTCCCCAGATAAATCTGAGGGCTATTGAATCAATATTTGGTATATATATATTGATTCAATAGAAATGGGATTTATCCCATTGATTAAAAGCGATTATTATTTGCTAAAAGAGAGAAGTGATAATAAGATGAAGAAACTATACATGAATGATGATTTTTATAGGAAAATTTCAAGTTTGCTTACGATAGCTAAAAAGTCAGTAGTACAGTCAATTAACAAGATGATTGTCGTAACTTATTATGAAATTGGTCGAATAATAGTTGAGGAAGAACAGCAAGGTAGTGCTAAAGCAGAATATGGTCGAAATCTTATTTCTGCTTTATCAACAAGGTTAACTTCTGAATTTGGCAGAGGCTATTCGGTTACAAATTTAAAACAAATGAGGTCTTTCTATTTGACATATTCAAAAGGTCAGACAGTGTCTGACGATTTCAGCTTAA
>CAZNRT010000128.1:1907-6933 GCA_964575445.1 uncultured Proteiniphilum sp.
GCTTGTTGAGATTACGTTGCCTGAAAATAATGAGCAAATCTTTGCAAGTAAATATATGACTGTGCTACCTAGTAAAAAAGAATTAAAAGAATTGATTAATAATAAATCTGAGGGCTATTGAATCAATCTTTGGTATATATAATGTGAATCAATATTAATCAACAATCAAAAATAATATACAATGGAAATATCCAACAAAAAACTTACAAATGATACTTTCTTTGCCGAGCGCAAAGAGGTGTTGCAGCAGTGGGCTACTGGCGCAGATGTCGATTTTGACGAGGCAGTAGCTTATCAAAAAACAATATCAAAAGAAAAGAGATTTGGAGAAAAGCTTGCAGCTGGATTGAAAGAGAACAAGACACTTATTCAACCACGTGCGGGAGTTGCTCTTTATGATGAGCATATCAAACTGCTTCAATATTTGGAAAACGAGGGAGAGGCTGACCTGTTGCCCACCACTGTTGACAGTTATACGCGTCTCAATCGATACAAAGAGGCTGAGACGGGTATAGCTAAAAGTAGAGAGACAGGCAGATCTATGCTCAACGGCTTCCCAATAGTCAATTATGGTGTTGGTATTTGTCGTGAAGTTACTTCGGCATTGAAGAAACCTGTGCAAGTGCGTCATGGCACCCCCGATGCACGATTGCTTACCGAAATATCTATCGCTGGTGGATTCACTTCATACGAGGGTGGTGGTATATCTTACAATATCCCATATTCAAAGAATCACTCTTTAGAGAAAACAATTGCACACTGGCAATATGCAGATAGGCTAATAGGTATGTATGAAGAGGCAGGGATAACAATAAACCGCGAACCGTTTGGTCCCCTCACAGGAACTCTCATTCCACCATCAATTTCAAACTCGGTGGCTGTTATCGAAAGTATTTTGGCAGCAACACAGGGTGTAAAAGATATTACGGTAGGGTATGGACAGTGTGGAAATCTGATTCAAGATGTTGCAGCTATTAGAGCTCTCAAAGCCGTAACGCGTGAGTACTTGGATAAGTTTGGTTATAATGATGTTCGCATCACCACTGTATTTCATCAATGGATGGGTGGTTTTCCACAAGATGAGGCACAAGCTTTTGGTGTGATCTCGTGGGGTGCTGCTGCTGCTGTGCTTGCTAAGGCTACTAAGGTAATTGTGAAAACACCTCATGAGGCAATGGGCGTGCCCACTAAAGAGGCTAATGCTGCAGGATTGCGTGCTACAAAACAGTTGGTTTCGATGCTTCAGGATCAGGATTTTAGAGATATTCCTGCCGTAGTTGCCGAAAGTGAGATTATCATTAGAGAGATGCATTGCATACTTAATAAAGTTGAGGAGCTGGGCAAGGGTGACTATGTAATAGGTGCTATCGCTGCCTTTGAGGCTGGGGTGATTGATGTTCCTTTTGCTCCAAGTCGCTTTAATGCAGGCAAGGTGATGCCAGCTCGTGATAATACTGGTGCTGTGCGACTACTTGATGCGGGTAATTTGCCTTTTACACAGGATTTGCTTGATTTTCATCGTCAAAAACTTGAGGAGCGTGGTAGATACGAAAAGCGTGCTGTTAGCTTTCAGATGGTGATTGATGATATTTATGCAATTGGTAAAGGGTTTTTGGTGGGAAGGCCGAAATAGTTATTTAGCTTCGCTGTTATTCAATGGTAATTCAATGGTAATTCGGTGGTAATTCAATGGTAATTCGGTAGTAATTCAATCGAATATCAACTGAGTATCAACTGAATATCAACTGAGTATCAACTGAGTATCAACTGAATATCAACTGAATTAAAACAAATTGAAAATGAAAATTACAAAACTTATATGCTCTCCTGGTTATACAGGCTTTTATTTTGATGATCAAAAAGCTATTAAGGAGGGTGCGCAAAATGATGGTGCTTTTTATGTTGGAGAACCATCGACTACTGGATTCACATCTGTTAGACAAGCGGGTGAGTCTATTTCTGTTATGTTGATGCTCGAAAATGGAGCTTATGGACATGGCGACTGTGCCGCTGTACAATACTCTGGGGCTGGTGGTCGCGACCCACTATTTTTGGCTAATGATTTTATTCCTGTAATTGAAAAATATATTGCGCCATTGTTGGTGGGTAAGGAGATTAGCTCTTTTCGCGAAATGGCTGATATTGTAGATAAAGCTATCAATCCCGAAACGGGCAAAGTGTTCCATACTGCTATTCGCTATGGTGTTACTCAGGCGTTGCTTGATGCTGTGGCAAAGAACGAAGGTAAGCTAATGGCTCATATTATAGCTGACGAGTATGGCACTGAGGTTTCAAAAACTATCATTCCACTTTTCTCGCAATCGGGAGATGATAGATACTTGAATGCTGATAAGATGATAATGAAACAAGCACCTGTTTTGCCTCATGCTCTATTCAATCATGTGGAAACAAAATGTGGGCTGAAAGGAGAGAAGATAAAGGAGTATCTCGATTGGCTAAAGAATAGAATACTCACTCATCGTCCTGTCGAGTCTTATCATCCCAATATACATATAGATGTATATGGAACTCTGGGGATTATCTTTGACAATGATTTTGAAGCTATCGCTGATTATATTGGTGAGTTGGCTGAAATCACAAAACCATTCAGCTTGCGTGTTGAGGGTCCTGTGGATATGGGAGCAAAAGATACTCAGATAGAAGCAATGAAAATTATTTGTGAAAAGATTGAGGAAAAGGGCATTGATGCACAAATTGTTGCCGACGAGTGGTGCAATACTCTTGAGGATATCATTGATTTTTCGAAAGCAAAGGCGGGACATATTATTCAAATCAAAACTCCCGACCTTGGTGGTATCAATAATAGCATTGAGGCGGTGATATATTGCAAAGAGCATGGAGTGGGTGCTTATCTTGGTGGCACGTGCAACGAAACCAATCGTTCATCCGAAGTGTGTGCTCACATTGCTATGGCTACTTCGCCGATGCAGTATCTCTCAAAGCCTGGTATGGGGGTTGATGAGGGGTATATGATAGGATATAATGAAATGAGTAGGATATTGGCGATGAGTTATTAGCAATTAGCAATTAGCTTTTGGCTGTTAGCCTTTTGCCTTTTGCTTTTGGTTGATAGCTGTTAATTCTTGTGTTGAAAAAATAATATAAATAATAAACTCTTAGCTATAGGCTAAATGGTGATAACTAAGAGCTAAAATCATAGAAAATGAAACAACTTAGAGTACTTTCCCCTACAGCAATATTGGGATATGGTTTTCCAATGGCTTCATTTGAGGAGGGAATGAAGCGCAAGCCGCATGTTATTGCGGTAGATGCCGGTTCTACTGATCCAGGTCCATATTATCTTGGTGCTGGAAAGTCGTTCACCGACAAAAACTCAGTTAAAAGAGATCTTGAAATAATGATTCCAGCCGCTATTGAGGCCGGCATTCCAGTGATAATAGGTACCGCTGGTGGAAGTGGCGGGCGACCGCATGTTGATCTTACTCTCGATATAATAAAAGAGATTGCTCACGAGCGAAAACTTTCTTTCAAAATGGCAGTAATCAACTCCGAGTTTGATAAGGATTTTGTGAAAGATAATCTGCGAAAGGGTAATATTTCTCCACTATTTCCTGCCAAAGAATTGCACGAAGCTGATGTGGATGACTCGGTGCGCATTGTGGCACAAATGGGTGAGGAGCCCTTTATGGAGGCATTAGAGAATGGTGCTCAGGTGATACTTGCTGGACGCTCTTACGATCCTTCGGTATTTGCATCACTTGCGGTGAAAGAGGGATTCGATAAAGGTCTTGCCATTCATCTGGGTAAGATATTGGAGTGTGCTGCCATTGCTGCATTGCCAGGAAGTGGTAGTGATAGCATGTTTGGATATCTTAATGAAGATAACTTTGTGCTTGAGCCACTTTCGGACAAACGCAAATGTACCACTCTATCGATTGCTGCACATACGCTATATGAAAAATCAAACCCATATATCTTGCCAGGACCAGGTGGTGCCATCAATCTACATGAAGCAAAGTTTGAGCAAGTGGATGATAACAAGGTGCGAGTGAGTGGAAGTAAATTTGTGCCAACTGACGAATATTTTGTAAAGCTCGAAGGGGTGCGCAAGGTAGGCTATCGCACAATATCATGTGCTGGAGTTGCTGATCCGATTATGATTTCAAAGATTGACGATATTACTCAAAGTGTGAAAGAACGAGTGGAGGATAACTTTGCATCATATGGCATAAAGGACTTCTTCTTAGACTTTAAAATATATGGGAAGAATGGAGTGATGGGCATGTTTGAAAATAGCAATGATGCAATAAGCAACGAGTTGATGATAATCATCGAAGCAGTTGCTGGTACACAAGAACAGGCTGACACCATCTGCGGCTTTGCACGTAGCACGATGCTTCATTTTGGATACGAAGGGCGAATTGCAACTGCTGGAAACTTGGCTTTCCCGTTCTCTCCATCGGATGCTAAGATGGGTGAGGTGTATGAGTTTAGTGTATATCACTTGATGAAGGTGGATGACCCAGCAACGTTGTTCCCAATAGAGTATATTCAGTTGTAATAATCAGAAATCAGAAATCAACAATTAGAAGATGAAACATAAATTAATAGATGTAGCTTCCGTCATACGAAGTAAAAACTCGGGACCATATGAGCTTACTTTTGATGTAATATTCAAAGAGTTTGATATGTATAATCAGGTTAAGGCAGCAAATGTGTTCAACAAAGAGATGTTTGCCCCATTGTATGGCATTCCCGAATCCGATATAATTAGTTTGGTTTACTTTGACCCTGCAAAGGCGGTCAAAGTTACAATCGTACGCCCCATATCGTCTGGTGCGCTTGGCGAAACTGATGTGTATGGAGCGCAACAGCATGCGCCTCTGATGGGTGTGGAGTTTGAGGTGTGATAGTTATATAATATCGATATCTAAAATGAATATAAAAATAAATATTCGGCATGCCGTTATTGCAGTTGTTTTGCTTTTAGCATCATTGTCATGCTCCTCCGTGCAGACTGGTATTCGTCAGGTGCAATTAGGGA
>CAZNRT010000129.1:0-6926 GCA_964575445.1 uncultured Proteiniphilum sp.
CCTCGCCCCAAAACTTCTTTCCATGATGTAAAACCACGGATATTTAATCGTGCCAAGTCGTCCACTATTTGTGCATAGTGTGCCTGGTCTAATATTATCATTACTGCTTTCATATTTTGGCGGTTGGCTGTTGGCTAATAGCCTTTGGCTTTTGGCGTCTGGCTATTAGCTGATTGCTTTTAAATTTTAATTTATATCTTCACTTTATACCAATAGCTAAGAGCTATTCGCTGACTGCTAACTTCTCTCTATGTTTACGTCGATTTCTCTTCACTCCATTGCCACCAAACACTGAGTATAAAGCTGGCACTAACACGAGAGTGATAATAGTAGAGAACGTCATACCCCCAATAATGGCTACACCAAGTGCTTGCCACATCTCCGAACCCTGCCCTGTGCCTATAGCGAGAGGAATCATACCCAAGATGGTGGTAAGAGTGGTCATCAGCACTGGGCGAAGCCTCGATCTACCACCATGCACAACGGCAGTGATAATAGACATACCACGCTCACGATTAAGATTGATATAGTCAATAAGCACGATACCATTTTTCACAACCATACCCACAAGCATCACCAATCCCACAAGCCCCATCACTCCTAAAGGTTGCTTAGTAATGGATAGCAATAATAGCGAACCAATAAATGCAAATGGAACAGTAAGGATAATAATAAACGGATAGGTTAATGACTCAAACTGCGAAGCAAGCACAATATAAACGAGCAAACTCACAATCATTAGCAGCAATCCTAAGTCGGCAAATGCCTCTTGCTGATCCTCAACCGAACCACTAATTTCAACCTGAACTCCTGACGGAACATCTGTGGTTGCAATAACTGCATTCACATCGTCCACAATATCACTTAGAGCACGCTTATAGATAGAGCCCTCAACAGTGACAATACGTTGACGATTTTTGCGGTCGATTTGTGGAAGTGATGAACTCTCCACAACTGTTCCCACATCTTTTACTCTAACTCCCACACCAGCAGGATTGTATATTAGAATATTTTCGATATCCTCTAAAGACTGACGATATGGCTCATCATACCTCACTCGGATATCATACTCCTCGCCATCTTCACGGAATTTTGACATCACAAGTCCGTTGATACGATTTCGTACCACTGTGGCAGCCGAAGCCATATTCAATCCATTTGTAGAGAGTTTTTCTCTATCGAAATCGATATGATACTCCATGCGATAATCCTTACGAGTAATAATAACGTCACGCAAACCAGCCACATTCTCAAACTTTGATTTTAATACTGATGCAACGGCATCCGTATCGTCTAAGTCATAGCCATATACCTCAACTTGCATTTTGTTTCCGCCACCCATACCCATATCGCCGCCTCCTGGCTGAACAATAAAGCGGTGAAGCTCGGGCATTGCAGCAAGCTCAGTACGAAGCTCATCAGATACATCAAAGATTGTTTTCTTACGATTTTTTGCCTCAGTAAGACGGATATTATACTTTATAATGTTTGGACCATTATCCTGCATTGCAGCATAAGTATTATCATCGCTTGCCTGACCCACTGAGAAAGAAACAATCTCAACTTCAGGATATTTCTCATTAATTACATTTACGATGCGATTTGCGACATCACGTGAAACCTCCATCCTTGTTCCAGGAGGCGTCTCTATGGTCATAGCAATATCATTATTATCGGACTGTGGCATAAACTCCGTTTTTAATGTTAATGCCGAATACACAACACCACCAATAAAGATAACAACAACTATCCCGAGAGTAGTTTTTCTATTTCCAGTCACCACTTTAAGCAATCGTGCATATGCAAGATCAAGTTTATCCAACATTGGTAGGATTGTTTTTTGATACCATTTATCAAAACCTGTTATCTTCATCTCTTTGCTACTACGCATCATCTTTGCACTCATCATAGGGGTGAGCGATAGAGAGATAATCAGAGACAGCCCGATGATGATCGATACCATCCATCCAAGTTGATTGAACATAATGCCCGCAAAACCACCCACCATAGTCATTGGCAAGAATACCGCAATAATGGTGAGCGTGGAAGCAATAACGGATAGCGACACCTCTTCTGTACCATAGATGGCTGCTTGCGCTGGTCGGCTACCTCGCTCAATGTGTGTAGTGATATTCTCAAGCACCACAATAGCATCATCCACCACCATACCAATGGTGATTGAAAGTGCAGATAGTGATATAATATTAATTGTATTGCCCGTTATATATAGATATATAAACGAACCAATGAGCGACACAGGAATTGTCACCATAATAATAATGGTGGCACGCCATCTACCCAAGAAAAACAGAACCACGATACCCACAATGATAAGAGCCAATATGATAGTCTCTAACAAACTATTGATTGAGGTCTTTACGTGGTCAGAAGTATCCATAACGGTTACAATCTCGATATCGGGCGGCATATTTTTCAACAGTTGAGGAATCTCCTTCTTCACCGCATTTGCAATAGCCACAGTATTAGATCCTGTCTGCTTCTGAATTACAATAGATGCACTACGCTCACCATTGGTATAGTTTTCCATTATACGTGTTTGCAATGTATCCTTTACTGTAGCCACATCTCGCAGATATACTGGTCTGCCTTGAGTACTTCCTACAATAATATCATTTAGATCATTGCTTCGTTTAAACTCCCCTTCGAGGCGAAGCATATATGTTTGTGAGCCAACGTCAAAATTACCCGCAGGCACATTAATATTTTCGGCAGCTATAATTTGCGCTATCTGTTCGATTCCTATATTGAAAGCCTCAAGCTTTTGGGGCATCACATTGATCTGAACCTCACGTTGTGGAGCTCCCGACACAGACACAGTGCCCACACCAGGGATACGATTTAGCGGATTGGCTACCTGCTCATCAAGTATTTTATACAAAGCTCCCGAACTCTCTTTGGCGGTTGCCGACAGCACCATCACGGGGATCATATCTGAGCTAAACTTCAGCAGCATCGGGTCTTCAGTGCCGTCGGGCAGGAATCCCGATATCATATCCACCTTGTCCCTGACATCGTTCATAATCTCCGTCATATCAGAGCCAAACTCAAACTGTAGCATAATCATCGACATACCATCACGAGAACGAGAAGTAATATGTTTGATTCCTTCGGTTGAGTTAAGCACATCTTCAAGTGGTCGGGTAACGTTAGCCTCCACGTCGTCAGCACCCGCTCCTGGATATGCTGTCATCACAGATATCATACTCATATCGATATCTGGATAGAGGTCGATTGGCAATTGTCGGTAGAACATCATCCCGATAAGAACCACACCGATAAATATCAGCGAAGTTCCTACCGGATTTTTCACCGCATTATTATATAATTTCATATTTGTCTATTTTTCTTTTTAATGACTGTTTTAATTATTGAACCACCTCCACGTCGGTTCCATCAATTAAGCTGGAATTTCCTTCCACTATCACTCTATCACCTGTGGTTAGTCCCGAAACAATTTCATATTTATCACCGATTCTCGTTCCAAGCTCCACTAAAGTATAGTAAGCCTTACCATCTCTTTCCACAAACACAAAGCGATCGTTAGATCCAGTTTGTTTTCTTACTGCTTTGTCAGAAATCAAAGGTCTGTCATGTGCACCAAAATTGATAGTTACACGAGAGAACATACCTGGTCGCAAGCGCAAGTCATTATTTTTCACCTCAATTTCAACTGCAAAAGTGTGCGACATGGCGTTGATAGTTGGGTGAATAAGTGACACCTTTCCCTCGAATGACTCACCTGCAAGAGCATCCACATTAACAGTTACGGGCATTCCTTTAAATATTGTGCTATAATAAGATTCGGATACATTAATAACCACCTTCACAGGATTTATATTTTCGATAGTGAGTATGGGTGCACCAGAAGCCATATCTCCAGCGTCAAAGTTACGTGCGGTAACGACACCACTTATTGGGCTCACAAGTTTGGTATTTTCGCCCAAGTTGTTTAGAGCAGTTTGAGCCACATCTAATTGCACCTTCATTTGGTCTAATTGCTGCTTTGATACTCCACCCACTTCGTAAAGCTCTTTATATCTCTCAAAATCTTGTTTCAGATTGGCAAGTTGGATTTCCTGTTGCGAGTAGTTGGTGGCATCCATCGTTACCAATGTTTGACCTTTTGATACTGACGAGCCCACGTCCACACTAATTGTGCGAATACGCCCACCCATTGCAGGAGCAATATTATTGACAGTGTTAGCCTCAATAGTAGCAGTGAAGCTTGATAGCTGATCCACCGATTCTAATTTCACCTCTTCCACTCTCACTTTTCTCGCCTCAGAGTGTGTTTCCTTTTTGCTCTCATCTGTTTTATTTCCGCATGATGATGCAAAAATCAATAGAGCCAGAGGCATAATTTTAAATAGTTTATTTGTTCTCATTATTAAATATGATATTTCTAATGTTATTTCTTATTCTCAATTAATTGTTTTGTGTATCGATATCGTATCCCAATGTTTTTTCGAGATCTGACTTAGCTGCCAAATAGTCATATATTGCATTTCTATATTGTAGCTCAGCACTTGTTACGGCAAGAGCAGCGGCATTCACATCTACTATTGTACCCATCCCTGTGTCGTATCTTTTCTGTGTAATTTCGTATCCTTTTTTTGCTTGTGCAACTGAAGATTCTGTAGCCACAACTTGCTCGATACTCTTATTCATCATCTCTATGTTGTTCTTTACCGAAAGCTTGAGACCACGCTCAATATCCTTGCGTTGCTCATTCATCTGCATTATCTGAATTTGAGATTGTTTGATGCTATTATAACGCTGTCCGCCATTGAAAATGGGGATTGCAAGCGTGATGCCAGCTACGGAATATGGGTCCCAACGATATGTATTAATTTTGAAGTCATTGTTTTGGCTCATATACATATAGCTAAAGGTGGAAGTGAGCGTGGGCAATAATTGCATCTTCTGCATTTCCAATCCCTTTTGTGCAATATCAGTTTGCAGATCAAACTGCTTCAAATCACTATTTGAGGATAAGCTTTCGTCGGCAGCAACTATTGTATTAAACATAGTCTGCTCATAGTCCAAAAGCGAACCACTGATCTCCATAGGAACATCTGCATCGATACCCATTAGCATTTTTAATTGCAGTTCTGAAATCATGATAGCGTTCTCCGATTGCAATATATTAGGGATGATGCTCTTTAGTCTCACTTCGGCAGTGATCACATCATACTCTGCCACTATGCCTTGCTTATATTTGTGCTTGATGCTTTCGAGATTTATTGAATCTGTGCGATAAGTCTCTTTGAAAACATCGTAACTCTCTTTGGCCAATAGATTATTGTAGAATGATTTTTTGACTTGATTAGCCAATTCAATTTTCGAAGAGCGTGCTTGCTCAATAGTTATATCAAGGTCAACCTTGCTAATCTGAATATTTTTCCAAAGAGATGGCACCACCAACGGCAGACTTACATTAAGCCCCCCCGACCACATATTCTTACGTCCCACTTGGATTCCTGCGTTAGGGTCGGTAGGCTCTTCGGGTGTCATAGCCTTATTAAGAACCTCTAAGATTTTTAACTCTTCGGGCGTATATTTAGTGGGGTCGATATCACCACCGCCCATTCCGAATGCACCATCGAGATACATTGTTTGTCGCTTTATAGTGCGTTGATATTGCCCAATCAAATCCACCTGAGGCATAAGAGCCCCGTAAGCACTCTTTGTGGAATATTTCTTTTTGGTTATTTCCATATCTGCCACCTTGATTGTCGGATTTTCGTTGAGAGCAATATCTATTGCCGTATTCAAATCCACAACCAGCTTTGTATCTTGCTGTGCCCTAAGAGGCTGCAAAGCAAACAATGCACAAATCGTTATCGTAACGATATTTAGTTTTTTTGTTATCATATAATAGTTTGATTATTATTCGTTTTCTTCTAAGAATTTATCAATTATCTCAATGCCCTTGGATGTTGATATCCCCCTTATGAAGTTTATCATCATCGTAAAAAAGAGCTCTTGGAACGAGAAGGTTGGCTTCTCAATATAAGTAGCTCTCATATATGTGTAGTTGCTCTCTTCCACCAAGAAAGCTGCCACCTCCACATTCAATCCCTCTCTAATATACCCTTCGGCAATGCCATGCTTTAGATATTCTTTGAGATAGATTTTGTTTTGATCTATATCTGCCAAAATCATTTTGTGAATGGCAGGATAATATTTCTCTATGTCTTGATAAAACTTTACCGAAGGCAAATCCACATTTTTGTGATAGTCTATAAAGTATAAGAACACCTCAACAATGTTTGCCGATTGCGAAATCAGCTCATTCACCTTTTCAGTACGCTTCTTTTTCAATCCCTCTAAGTACTGACTCAGTATGTCCTCTTTATCTTTAAAGTTCTCATACAAAGTCCTTTTAGAGATAGCTAATGATGATGCCAAATCGCTCATGGATACATTTTTGACTCCATATTGATAAAATTTAGCACCAGCCTTTTCTATAATTCTTTCTTTCAACATTTGTTATTCTCCTAAAAAATCTGTGCAAAGGTAACATAGAAAACCCAAAACATCAAAACAGTTTTTTTAGTTTTAACATGATTAGATAAGGGTTTAACAAAGATTAGACACTATTTATTTCATTACCCCAGCATCAAACAACCTATTGAACATAGATGGAAACAATAGAAGAAAAAAACTCAATTAGATTACAACTTCTGAGTGTGATAAAACTTACGCTGCATACCCATCATTTAGCTACAATGAAGAATATACTACAAGAGCAAAATATGCTATAATACTGACTTTCATTAACTTCCAAAGGTTTTTCAAATCCAAGTAAAGTTGTTTGGATCGATTTGCAGTGTGCAAATCGATCCAAGTGAAGTTGTTTGAATAGTTTTCAGAGTGCAAATCAATCCAAGTAAAGTTGTTTG
>CAZNRT010000130.1:0-1985 GCA_964575445.1 uncultured Proteiniphilum sp.
ATTGCAAATATAAATTAAATTTCAATACAATATTCATTATTGTAATAATATTGTATTTTTATTTGTCATTTTTTTATAGATAACCATGTTTGTCTTACACTTTGCGTCAAATATCTTGTGTGTGCTCAATATTTTAGTGATAATATATGTATTGTCTTTCATAATGTTATTTTTGAAGTGTCATTCCTACACTAAGAATTTATTTTTCCTTTTGATTAAGTGTTTATAAGTTTAGTTCTTATAATTTCGTTTCAACTACTTGATTGTTATTATTATATAAGAAAACCACTTTAGGCATTTTTCCTAAAGTGGTTTTTTACTATCAAAATATTTTGAATAGCAATTTTGCCGTTAGTTTCTGTATGGGTATATAACTTGCTCTCCTTCTAATACAAATGTATTAGTTGGATCAGAATCATCTGTTAGTTTTATCCACGTTGGAGTTTTGTCATTGTCTGAGGTTAGCGTAAAAGTTTTATCAGCATTGTAACCTAATGGAGTCAATATGAATTTGTATCCAGCATTATTGTGATACCATACTCCATTACCTGAACCAGCTAAAGCAAATTTCATGGTAATTTTGTTTTCATTTTTCAAAGTCTTATTCATATATAAGGCTCCCCCGTAGAGTTTCGAACCGTCATATGATGCAAAATTGAAACCCCATTTACCTCCAGAGTCTAATCCCATATAAGCATAATACATTTCCTCTCCAATTTTGTCTATGAAATTTACTTTGGCATGATCCCAATATGTCTTTCCAAAGGTTCCAAAGCCACTCCTTTTAAAATACCATTTACTCGAAATAAATAGCTCGTTCAGTGGTGGGAATATTGGAATTAGTTTTGCATCCTGCTTGTTGGATACATAGAAGTTGTCATTATCTTGATCATAAATGAACTCATCAATCTTGACTCCTTTGATTTCTATTGGTTTGTATAACTTAAAACCTTTAGACGTTTGAATATAAGATGCTCTTATCTTTTCTTCTATATCATTTTCATTTTTTACAGAGAAACTCAATGTCCTATAACTAACACTTACTGGTATTACATCTCCATTTATATGATATTCATACCTTCTGTTAGTCATTCTTGATGATGCGTTTTGCAAGTTATCAATGATGCTTTCCCACTGACTCTCTTTTGGAATGGGAGTCATGATGATTTTGTTTTCGGTTTTTTTACCCTTTAGCACTACCGTGTCTTTCGTAGCTTTTATTACCAAAAACTCAAAATCCCCTTCCATACCTTTTCCATTTGAACCAATTCCTGACACTTTGCTATTGGGATCTGAAAAGTAATGAAGTTTGTCATTGTACGTGTCGAAGGTCAATATAGGACCAGCACTAAACTTCAATGAGTATAGACCGTTGGATGTTTCGAGTGCTAATCCTTTTTCGCTGGCTATAATTACTGACTCATTAGTGAATTTTGCTAATACATTATATCCACCATATATTTGTTCTTTGGCTGGAAAAAACTCCATCAACCATCCATTCTCTGCTCCCATCAGCACTTCCTTATGTGAAGCAAGTACTGCGTCAACTCTATTTGCTGTTGATTCATCAAATAGGTTTTCCTCCTGTGGAGTACAGGAGAATAATAGTATTGACGATAAGAGTATTATAAAATATGATATTTTTTTCATATGCTTTTATTTTAATTCAGTGTTGTTAAATCCATTGATTCTACTTCGCTCGAACGACGAAGAACAATGTTTCGTAATTCTACTATATCAATATTCCAACTTGTAAGAAGGTAGTCTTGAACTACTGCAAATTTTTCAAGTATCTTCGCTGATCCACTCTCACCAGCTGTTGTTAATTGTGACTGCCAATACGCCTCTGTATTTGTTACATATACAGCAATTAATTCAACAAAGTCCTCCTGAGTTTCAGAGCTTGCATATGGTGATATAAAACCCATTTTAAGAGCATCTGTGTTTGAGACATTTACCCAGCTTGTAGATTGGTAATCTTGTGC
>CAZNRT010000130.1:2085-6847 GCA_964575445.1 uncultured Proteiniphilum sp.
GTATCTGTATCAAAGATACTATTGGGGTCTAGTTTCTCATCACCACATGACGCCATTATTAAGCTGGCAATAAGAAACAGCATTATATATCTTAATTGTTTCATAATCATATTTTTATATAGTTACTATTTTCTTGGGTTAGCTGATAGACCTGCACTTATAACATCCTGTGGAATTTGGATTGCCCTTCTAGGGTCATCTTTTAGTAGCACGTCATCTTCAAGTCCATCTCTATTGTGTGCAATTTCTATACCATATCTTTTGATATCATACCAACGCAATCCTTCGTGGAGAGTTTCTATTCTTCGCAAATGCAATAAGCATTGAATTAGGCTCTCTTGATCTCCTTCTGTTACTGTAAAACCCATAGGGTTTAGTGTTTTTTTAATAGAACGATCGGTATCTTTAGTAACCTTTAATGGCATATAGTTTAGACCACTATAGAAACTAATGATTTGTTCTTTAGTGAAAGTAACTTTATCGACTGTGTTTGCCTTCATCCATATATTTATATCTTTTACTCCTCCATCAAGATCATTTTTAAGTAGCTTTGCTTCTGCACGCACAAGCAGAGTTTCGGCTGCTGTAAAAGATACAGGTACAGAGTGTAGGTATCCTATTCCTGCTACTTTGTCAGTGTACTCAAAGTATGCACCAACTTTAGGGGCACAAAGTTTTTGGTCAAACCCCCACATCGCAGCCCCCATAAATAGTTTGCTGTAAGCCCCCCATATACCGATTGCACGCAATGACTCATTAATAGTTATAGGTTTTGCATGTCCGTATCTTTGTCCTAGTGAATATGGACCAAATACATAAGGTGCTGAAGATATAGCAGGAGTAATAAGAAAGTTTCCAGGATCTGATGAAGATATGTATCTGTCGGATCTTAATGAAAGGTTACTGGCTAATCCATACATTTCAGACCATTTGTTAATCAGCTTTTCTGGCATATCACCTAATGCTAAGTC
Organism: uncultured Proteiniphilum sp.; assembly: GCA_964575445.1. GTDB lineage: Bacteria > Bacteroidota > Bacteroidia > Bacteroidales > Dysgonomonadaceae > Petrimonas. Next base: position 3,057 of record CAZNRT010000130.1, read on the forward strand.
TGCATATTTAATTGCCTCGTCAAGTTTTTGGTAATATAGATAAAACCGTGCAGCAAATGCCGCTGCAGCTTTCTTATTAAAGTGATATTTCGGAACTTTGTATAGATTGTCATCTATTAATGGAAAACCAGCTTTGATATCTGCATCAATTTTTTCATAAAGCTCATTCATCGATCCTCTTTCATATTTTACAATTACTTGAGTCTCTGGTTTTTCAGAGTATGGAATTCCAAAATCGGTATCAGCTTTGTCAGGATTATATGCTAAGCAAAATACATTTGCGAGTGCAAAATGAGCATATGCCCTTGCTATTAGCGCTTCACCTTTTTGAGCTTGTAGTTTATCAAGGTCTCCCAAGTCTTCTATTGCTTGCAGTGCTTGATTAGCTGAAGCAACGGCTCTATAGTGAGCGTTCCAAATAGCATTTGGAGAATCGTTTCCTGTAGTTGTTATATCCTTCCATAGATAAGAATCTTCTTGCTCTTGATTGTATGGTGTATATAGAGGACCATTATCCATTGCATTGTCTGATGACATCTCTGTAATAAGTTGAGGGCTATTAGTTGGGTATGCTGAAACAAGCATAGCGGTAATTTTATCAACTGTATTCAGTTCTGCTCTATCATCAGGCATAGTATCTAAGAAGTCATTGCAAGATATTAGGATACCTGATATTATGATAAACAGTATGTATATATTTCTTTTCATATTATTCAATTTTTATAAAGAGAATCTTAATGTAAATGTAAATTGCTTTGGAACTGGAGCTGCAACTCCACCTGTGTTGAAGAACTCTGGATCTTGTCCATTAAGCTTCTTATCTGCATGAATCAAAAATAGATTTGTTGCTTGTAGCTTAAGAGATAGGTCACTAAGCTTCATATATGAAATAATATCTTTAGGGAAATCATACGATAGTGACACCTCTTTTAATCTAATGAAATCTCCCTTGGCTATTCGTGCAGTAGAGTAGTTGTACGCATTGTACGCATAGTTCAATCTGGAGTATCTATTGTTTAATCTCTTGTCAGCTATTACTGGTATATCTGTAATTGCTTCCTCACCTGGTATAGCCCATCTATTCTTAAATTCTCTGGGCATTGCATCTAAATCTGAATATCTATTTCTAAATACAGGGTCCAATCTTATAACATTGCCAAATGAGTATGTAAAGAAAGCATTTAATCTGAAGTTTTTATATCTTAGTATGTTTCCAAAACTACCAGTTATGGTTGGGTCGGTTGGACCACCGTATATTAGATGATCTTTGAGTTCTCTTTCTTGGAAATTTAAACTTGTGATGGTGTTGTTGCCATTTTCATTAATAAAGGTGGGGAGTCCTTCCTCGTTCAATCCTTGAAAATCCATTGAAAATAATGAACGTACAGGATAGCCTTTCATTGTAAATCCTGATCCAGTAATCATATCAATAACTCTAGTGTTGGCGTCTAGTTCAGTCACTTCGTTTTTAGCATTTGAGAATATAAAATCTGTGCCCCAAGTGAAGTCTTTTGTTTGAATATTCTTCGTTGAAAGCGTAATCTCAATACCGTGAGACTTCATAGAAGCTACGTTGGCATACTTTGCTATTTGTCCACCAATACCCATTGTGTTGATTAGTCCAATTAAGTCAAAGTTATTTCTTTTATACCAGTCGGCAGATAAGTTGATCCTATTATTAATGAATCCAAGGTCAATTCCAAGATTAAGCTCATGTTTTTTCTCGTAAGTTAGTTCACTGTTTTCAAGATCTCTAATCTGTAGTCCAGATTCTTTATCACCAGTGAATGGTCTCCAAGGATTATAACTGCCTATAACTACACGAGAGTTAGTTACTGATGCGGGACCTCGGTCAGCTGTTAATGAATATGAAGCTTTAAGTGTAAGATTCGACATTATTGGGCGAACCTTATCAAAGAACACCTCTTCATGGGCATTCCATGCCCCAGAAATATTCCATGTTGGAAGCCATCGTGCATCACGACTTTTACCAAGCTTGTTGGAGCCCTCATATCTTGTGGTTCCGTTAATAATATATCTGCCTTGGTAAGAGTAAGTGGCAGTCCCAAAGAAAGATGCTTGCCGTCCTCTTGTTGTACCCATATTATAGTACTGACCATTTTCTTCGCTTAGTTGCTTAAAGTATAAGTAGTCGAATGCTGGGAGCATTCCCATTTCGTACTGCATACCTATCCCGTTGAACCTTGTATTTGTTCTGTCAACAGAGTTTACTTCCATGCCACCAAACGCATTTACGATATGCTCTTCGTTATATACGTCATTATAATTTAGAGTAGCTCTAAAGTCGTAGCTATTCATTGCATACTTTGTTTCGTTATACATACCTCCATTTGGCAATACCACTACTGGAAGTGAATTTGGATTATCTGGATCAGTATATAGCCATGGGTTTGCATCACGCATTGTTGCGTCATCCATTGCACGATAAGCCATAGCTTGATTTGAGAAATCCTTTATTGAGTGTCCTTGTATCGTAGATGAATACTTATAGGCATATAGTGCTGATGCTTCAAGTTTCCTTAGTATTTTCCATTTCAATTCTCCTTGGAATCTTAGGTCAACCACATCAAGATTGATATAGTTATTGTCCAACTCATTAAGGATATTAAAAGGTGCATAGTTACGTATATAAGTTGCGTTTGGATCTAACGCTCTTGAGGTGTTCAAAGCATATGAGTATGGATTTATATCGAAATCACGTTTCACTTGTCCACTCACAGCATCAATATCTTGACTTAGTGTTCCTGGTGCCTTTTGCTTTCTATAGCTTCCATTACCAATCAAGTTTAGAGAAAGGCTTTTAGATATATTATAAAGTGCATTTATATTTGTAGTATATCTGTTTACAGAACTTTGCTTTGACCAACCTGGGTCATTTAGTACACTTAAAGAAGTATAGTATGATGCCTTTTCTGTTCCTGATGACATACTAATAGCATGGTTGTTAGATATGCTATTGTTAAATAATAAATCAAACCAATCAGTGTTCATATACTCTGCCTCTCTCAAATATGCATTACGTGCCTCCAACGTATTTGCTAATCCATACTTTCCAGATGTAACATCATAAGAGTTTATCATATGGTACATTCTTCCATAAACCCCGCTATTTGATGCTCTATATGTTTCAGCTAAATTGAGATAGCCATTTTGCTCCATTTCTTTATAAACTCCCATTTGTTCTTGAGAGTTCATAATGTTAAAATCTCTGTAGTTGGGCTTAAGTCTTAATGAGTACTCTCCCGTGTAGCTAATCTTATTTGTTCCAGCTTTACCTTTCTTGGTAGTTACCACAATTACACCAGCCATTGCACGTGCACCATAGATAGACGTTGCTGATCCATCTTTTAGAATTTGGAAACTCTCAATGTCGTCAGGATTTAGTCCAGCAATTGCAGAACTAACAAGAGTTACTGCATCACCAGATGATAAATCATCTGAGCTAACTTCCGTTACGTCTTCCATTATCACACCATCTACTACCCAAAGAGGTTTAGAACTACCATGTATGGATGTAGCACCTCTCACTCTAATTTTAGGTGCTGTGCCAAAAGTGCCTGACACGTTCTGTACTGAAACTCCAGCTGCTCGCCCCTCTAATGCGCGGCTAATTTCGGGGATTCCATCCAATTTGACGTTTTCTCCTTCAAGTCGGTTGGTTGCACCAGTAAATAGTCTTTTATCCATTTGTTGCATACCAGTTACTACTACTTCTTGTAGCATTTCGCTATCAAGGCTTAGAGTGATGTTTATTATGGGCTTTACTGCAA
>CAZNRT010000131.1:0-3679 GCA_964575445.1 uncultured Proteiniphilum sp.
AAAGAGTGTTCTTGTAAAATTACAAGCACTCTGAATTAGTTAAAACTGCATGAAATGAATAGTTTTGATACTATTTTTGTATGGATGCTGTGATCTCGCGATACCTTTTTGCTATTTCATATCAACAATATTGTTTGCCTATTTCGTGATGGCGAAAAAAGCTTAACCCCGCTTGAGTGGTGCCACCTTTGCTGGTAATGTTTTTGATAAGCTCTTTTTGTATCGAATGAAATGTTAGGTGTGTAGTTTCACCACGTTGTTGAAAGAGATTCTTTTAATTTGAGTAAATGTGAAATAGTATATCCACCTAAGTATATTGATGATTTTACTATATAAAAGAGAGGAGAGAAGCTATTTACCTCCCATTCAATCAACTTTCTTATCTAATATTCCACCTCATTCTAACCCTCACCCATCTCTCTCGATCTCTCCCTTGCAGCATCAAGCACCCCTTCAAAGTGTTTCGCTATTTCATGATTACGAAAATAGTCTAACCCCGCTTGAGTGGTGCCACCCTTGCTGGTGATGTTTCTGATAAGCTCTTCGATGCTGAATTGTTGTTGGTTTTGTGCAAAGTAAATAGTTGTGCCTTGTGTGAGTTCTAATAGCAATTCATCGAGTAGGGGACCAGGTAGGTCAAACTCCTTCATCTTATCCTTAAATGTTTGTATAAAAGATAGAATAAATGCGGGTCCACTGCCAAAGACGGAGGTGAACAAGTCAAACCCCGATTCGTCAAGCTCGACGGCTTTCCCCAATTTGGAAAGAGTATTAAATATCTCCTTCGTATTTGGGTTGTCAGGCTGATTGGTGGCAAATGATGTTACTGATTTTTGATAAGCGATGGCAAGGTTGGGCATTATCCGCACAATGGGCTGATTATTGCCCAAATACTTCTCTATAAACTCAATCTTCTTTCCGGCAACTGGCGAAACAAATACTTTGTTTTTAAGATTTAGTGGTTGCAGTTGCTCAAGCACACCTTGCAAATCTTGGGGTTTTATTGTGAGCCATATCACATCGGCAAAGTCAACCAATGCTTCAATATTATCAATGAATACTGCATCCCCATTCTTTATTTCTCTTGCAAAGTATGCAAAGTTGATATTGTTTTCGTTTTTCAATCCTTTGTATATAGCTTTGGCAAGATTGCCAAAGCCAATAAATCCATGATTCATATGTTGATTTTTAGAATGTTATCTTTGTTTGAATTTGGAAAACTTGATCTCCCCATTCATTGAGCTCAAGATATAGCTGTTGCGACTGCCATTCACAATCCACATCTCTATATTATGGTTCATACATATTTCGGCAGCATTTATTTTGGAGGTCATTCCACCTGTTCCGAGTGTCGATTCCTTTTCTTCAATATATTCTCTTGCTGTATCTAAGTCCGAGATATGCTCTATTAGCTTGGCTTCGTTATTGGTATGTGGGTTGGCAGTATATATGCCGTCAATATCCGACACCAATACCAGCAAGTCGGCATCTGTGATAACCGCCACAAGAGCCGAAAGCTTATCATTGTCTCCAAGCACAATCTCCTCTATCGAAACGGTATCATTCTCATTTACGATAGGTATGTAATCCACTTCCCACAGTTTTTTTATCGTATTGCGAGTGTTTTCGTTAGCCACTGGGTTTTCAAAGTCACGATACGTAAGGAGTATTTGTGCTATATTCAATCCGAATGTTGAAAATATATTGTCATATAGCTCCATCAATTTTGTTTGCCCTATGGCTGCCAATGCCTGTTTTGAATCCACCTGTTTGTTAAATCCTTTAATCTCTACAAACTGGCGGGCTGTTGCAATTGCTCCTGACGATACAATCACGATGTCGTATTCTTTCTTGAGTATGACTATCTGGCGCGCCAAGCTTTCAATTACGGCAAATGATATTCTATTGGTACCTGCGGTAAGTGTCGAGGTGCCTATTTTTATAATTAGTTTTTTCTTCATTTGTTATCAGTCGTTGTCTAAGCATTGTTGCATGATGTGGGTGATAATTTCTGTTGGTCTCTCACATGACCTTCGCCATATACAAACCATTTATTGGTAACCAACTCTTGGGCACCAAGTGGACCTCTGAAATGTATCTTTTGTGTGCTAATAGCAATTTCGGCTCCCACTCCCAATTGTCCCCCATCTGTAAATCGACTCGACGCATTGTGATACACCGCCGCACAGTCCACATCTTGCATAAAATGATTGGCTTTATCCTTATTGGTTGTGACAATCACGGCAGAGTGTCCCCCCGAGTACTTGTTTATTGTTTTTATTGCATGATTGTTATCATCAATCAATGAGAAATACATTTTGGGGGCAAGAAACTCTTCATACATTACCTCCTCATTGTCATCAGCAATCATATTCTTGTTGATGTGTAGCATCTCAGTGTTTGCATACACCTCTACTCCATGAGCGTTTAATATATCCACAAAGGCATCTACTACAACATCAATATTAGGCATATCTTTATTTATCAACACCTTGTCGATAGCATTGCATACGCTGATGCGCTGTTTGCCGTTTAGTATTAGCTGCGCCGCCATATCCACATCACATTCATCATCAATATAGATAAAGTTGTTGCCTCGTCCGCTCACAATCACTGGCACAGAACTATTTTGCGTAACAAAGTTTATAAGTGTTTCGCCACCTCTGGGGATGATGAGGTCGATATTTCTATCATTATCTTTTATCATTCTTTGAGTCTCATTGCGCGATGTGTTGAGATACTCAACGAAGTTGCTGTCAAATCCATTATCAGCAAGAGATTGTTTCCATAGATTGGTGAGAGCTACATTTGTGTTCAATGATTCTCTTCCTCCCTTCAGCAAAATCTTGTTGCCAGCTTTGAAGGCAGTGGCTGCAGCTTCAATTGTTACATCGGGGCGAGATTCGTAAATTATTAGTATTGTTCCAAACGGTACTGTTTTGTTGACAATATGCAATCCATCTGGGCGAGTGTAGTCATATAATATTTTGGATTCAGGATCGTCTTGTGCTGCCACTTCGTGAAGAGATTTTATCATCCCCTCTATTTTAGCTTCATCAACTTTTAGTCTATCTATCATCGAGATGTCGCTATCCGAAATATTATTCAAATCAATTTGATTTTTTGAAATGATTTCAGATTGATTATCACTCAATAGTATTGCGAGAGATAATAGAACATCGTTTTTTAAATTTACAGCCATCTTTTATGTGAATTTGAAATCAATATGGTTGCAAAGTTAGCATATTGTTTTAAAAGATGGTGTTTTTGTGATAAGTTTAAGGGTTGGTCAGTAGTTTAATTAGTATTGTGCTTCTTCCAAATATTGAATCAATACATTAGCATTGGCATGTTCAGTATCCTTTGCCGAATAGAGTAGCGTGATAGTTTTATGCTCTTTCTCAAGATTTTTTATCTGCTTCACAAGCTCCTGCTTAGATTTCAGCTCCTCTTCATATCGCTTTTCAAACTCACTCCATTTGTCCACATCGTGGTCATACCACTTTCGCAATTCGGTAGATGGGGCAATATCTTTGAGCCACAAATCTATGTGAGCCGTCTCTTTCGAAAGCCCACGCGGCCAAAGGCGATCAATGAGGATGCGATATCCATCATCGTCACCAATTGGCTCATATGTGCGTTTGCTTTTAATCATTGGTTCTGTTTTTTATTTTTCTAT
>CAZNRT010000131.1:3779-6758 GCA_964575445.1 uncultured Proteiniphilum sp.
TGTTCTATATCCTGAACAAATATACATCAATTGTTTAAAATATCAAACATTGAGTGCTACTTGTCTATCCCAACTCTATTAAGTATAAATGCGAACTCGAAAGCCCAATCCTTGATGCTGTCGTATCTGCCAGTTGCGCCTCCATGTCCTGAGGTCATGTCCATATGTAACAACAAAAGGTTGTTGTCTGTTTTCAACGACCGTAGTTTTGCCACATATTTTGCTGGCTCGTGAAATAGCACTTGCGAATCATTAATACCTCCCGTTACCAAAATGTTAGGGTAATCCTGAGCTTTTATATTATCGTATGGCGAGTAGGAATACATATAGTTATAATATTCCTCCTCGTTGGGATTGCCCCACTCCTCATATTCGCCAGTGGTGAGGGGTAGCGTTTCGTCAAGCATTGTGTTGATTATATCCACAAATGGCACTTGCGCCACAATGGTTTGATAAAGGTCGGGACGCATATTCACCACCGCACCCATCAATAATCCTCCAGCACTACCACCCATTGCTGCAAGTTTTTTGGGCGAAGTATATTTCTCATTTATCAATAGCTCGCTGCAAGCAATGAAATCATTAAATGTGTTTTTCTTTTTCAATAGCTTGCCATCTTCATACCATTGTTCGCCCAAGTCGCTACCACCACGTATTTGCGCTATACCAAATACAAAACCTCTATCGATAAGACTATAAAAGTTGGACCCAAAGAATACATCCGAACTATTGCCATAGCTTCCGTATGAATAGAGCAGGGCAGGGTTGCTACCATCTCGTTTCAATCCTTTTTTATATACAATAGCCATTGGCACTTTGGCTCCGTCATGTGATGTAGCCCATAGTCTTTCCACCACATAATCGTCAGGATTGAAGCCCGATGGTATCTCCTGTACTTTCAATGTTTTGCTTTCGCCAGTTAGGATATCATACTCAAATAGAGTGCTGGGGCGATTGAGCGACGTATATGTATATCTTATTGTGTTTGCTCCAAACTCGGGATTGCCATTGAGCGAAGCTGTGAAAACTGGTTCGGGGAATGAGATATTTTTATCATCTCCCCCTTTCAATGATTTTATCTGAATATTGGCAAGCCCATTTTCGCGAAACTCTATTGATAAATAGTCCTTCAAAACATCTATCCCCTCTATTAGTGCATCATTGTTGTGGGGCACAAACTCTTTCCATGTTGACATATTCTCATATCCCACAAGAGGGGCTTCGTATATCTTGCCATTCAAGTTTTGCTTATCCTTATATCTCACAAAGAATCTCTCATTGTGTGGATACACCGAGTATTCAACATCTTTTGTTCTTGGCAAAAAGGTTTTATATTTCTCTGTGGGATGGTCTGCAGATATCAAATGCTCCTCAGAGGTGGTAGAGCTTGCACTGCTTATGAAGATATACTTCTTCGTTTTGCTTCCCGATACTTGTGTAGTGAATTTGCCGTCGCTCTCTTCATACACAAATGTTGGCTTGTCCTCAGTCAGCTTTCGGCGATATATCTGATATGGTCGCAATCTGTCGTCAATGATGCTATAAAATAGTGTTTCGCTATCATTTGCCCATGCAGCTGACGACACGCCCTCCACCCCAAAGCCCACTGTTTGTCCAGTAGCGAGGTCTTTTATTTTTAATGTAAACTCGGCATACGATCCTGTTTCGTTATAAAAGTATGCCGCCTTGTTATTGTCGGGGCTGATAGTGTAGCCTGCAAAGATATATGCAGCCTTTCCCTCAGCCATCTTGTTTACGTCAAACATCACCTCCTCAGGTGCATCCATCGAGCCCTTGCGGCGCAAATAGGTGCGATATTGTTTGCCCTTTTCGGTGCGACTATAATAATAATATCCGTCACGCAGAATGGGGTAGCTTTCGTCATCTTCCTTCATTCGCCCCACAATCTCGTCATAGATGGTTTGTTGCAACTCTTTGGTTGATGCCATCACCTCGTCGGTGTAGCTATTCTCTGCATTTAGGTAGTCAATCACCTTTTGGTTGTTCTTATCCTTTAGCCAAAAGTAATTGTCAACTCGTTCGCTGTTGAAGTTCTTGAAAGTATCTGGCACAATCTCTGCCAGCGGCGGTGCGGTAAAATCTGATTGATTTTTGATCTCTGTTTCTTTATTCATATTAGTACATGACATAATTGATAATAGTGCTATTGCACATGCGATTAAATGTTTAAGTGCTTTCATATTTAATGGGTTTTTAAAACTGTTTTAAAGTTGTATTAGAGTTCCGTTTTTTTAAAAATTATTCCAAAGTCTCAATTAAGTAATTGTCAACCTCCTCCATCAATCTCTCTGTTTCGTATAGTGCCACAATCATTCTCTGATAGTGCAATATATCCTCAAAGTCCAATACTCTATCTTTTCTATCCTTCAGCCATTTTTGCGCAGGCTGATATCCACCTATATAAAACTCCCATGCCGAGAGCGGTATGTTGTCAAAGTATTGTGTGTCGTTGATCCAGATGCGTCCCAATTGTTTTTCGTCGTCTATTATTTGCCAATCTTTGCGAGCAATGGAGTTGGTGATTTCGTTGGTTCCCTCCATCGGATAGTTGGTGATATAATTGTCCACAATGGGTGTCTCCATCAGGTGCAACTCCCGTATCTGGCTACCCAAGCGCACTAATTGCCAAAATGTGTCGACATCATTGGGATATGGCACTCGTGGGAAATCTATTTTCAGGAACTCTTTATACTTTTCTCTATATGCGGGGCTATGCAATACGGCATATATGTAGTCCAACAAATCAATGGGAGCGAAAGTTTGTTTGAACTCGTCTCTCAGCTCATCATTATTGTTTGCAAAACATAGGTTGCCGTCTTCCTCCTTTTCGGGCACAAAGGTCAAGCCCAATCCTTTCTCTATCTGTTTCACTATCTCGGGGTTGAGGTTGGGAGTTCTTTTGATGGGTTGGTCAAAGATTGTTTGCTCAGTTGGTTCGGAGTAGAGGTAGAGGGGGAA
>CAZNRT010000132.1:0-6513 GCA_964575445.1 uncultured Proteiniphilum sp.
TGTTTGGAGTTTGGAGTGCCTTTGTAAAATTACAATGGGGTAGAATATTTATTTTAGGTTCCATAATCAAACAGACACATACACTTGCTTTCTATTCAAATACTATTCAAACACTGTTTGAATAGTATTTGAACACAAGATGCTCTGTTCGGTTGGCTCATCTTTCGATCCAATAACTATATCAATATGATTTGCTTCCTAACGGGTAAGCTAAAATTTGACTACTCTCTTGATTCGTTATAGATCCAAATTATTGCTCCCAGCTGAACTTCTAATTGTATCGAATTCGCCATAATTAAAATAGGGGTTATAAACCTTTTCCCAAATGCCAAGATATTATATCGTGTTTCGATTTCTCAACCAATCAGAAATGCTCCCTCATCTTTAGCTTTTAATGTATCGTTATAGTTCAAATTAGATTTCGTAATACCAAAAAGAGGTACTCTCACGAGCACCTCTTTTCACCCAAAATAACAAATATCACTTCTATGAAATAGTAGAGTTCATTGTGATACCTGTGTGATTAATATATTTATTTGAAGTTTGCATTGAAGAAAATTCCTGCGGGCATACGAGTGTAGTCTTTATAGTTTTCTTTCAATGTCATTTCGTCATCTTTATCCTGAAACACGCTAATGTTGTTGATTGTGAAATCCCAACCATATCCCTTCATAGTGTTAAGATACACATCGCCCGTGAGTGGATGAACAGCAATATTGTTGTAAGCCATGCCTGCGTTGGTAAGCACTTCCTTTGCATTTATCATCTGTTTCGATTCATTTTTAGAGAAGATGTGACGATAAATGGTCATACCGCCATTGTTATAATATAATGTGTCGCCTTTGGCAGTAATAGCAGGAGTGGACGCCATGCCCATGCCAAGCTTTCCTACTGATATTTCATTTGTTTGAATTACTGCAAGTGTCTCACTATCAATTTTTGAAATTTTGGCAGGTGTACCGTTTGTAGATATCCACAGATTATTATCCTTGCTGCGAAGCAATCCAGTGATATTTGTGCCAAAATCTGCTTCTTTGACTATCTTAGTGTTTCCTGCTTCAAGTTTTAGAACCTTTTTCCCTGAAATAACGTAAACCTTACCATTCACTACTGACATATTATTTTTGGCAGCCCCCTTTGTTCCATCAATCAGCTTTAGCTCGTCTGTAGTAGTATTTAAAATATGCACACCATTATTATCACGGATAAATACATTTTCGTCATTCAATACTGCAATATGCGAAGGCCAGCTAAGTTTTGATATCTCTTTATTATAGGCTTTTATTCTTTTAAGAGACTGCGCATTTGCAACTACTAACATTCCATCATTTACCTTTCCAGTAGCAGCAGAATTATTATTGCCATTTTGAGAAAGTATATACATTTTGTCGTCCTTAATAAAAAGGTCTTGAGAAACGTTTCCTAATTCGGTGCCATTAGCATTGTAATATACATTGTTCATCACGTCGCCAGTAGAAGTAATAAAGATAAGTGAACCGTTTTCAGTTGTCATATTCCCTTCGTTAAGGATATAAACACCGTATGGATCGTTAAATACTTTTCCTTCAGTTCCCACTTTAGCTACCGCTTGATATACCATGCCTTTGCTATCAACTCCCTCGATGCGAATATTGCCAATACCAAAGTTCGAGTTCTGTGGTGCAAGTATGTTAACAGTTTTGTTAGGAATATGAATATCAGCAGTCCATCCCTCGGGTTTCTCCACAATTCTCAACTCTGTTACATTAGCAAATTTGATTTTCAAATCTTTTCTCACCCCTGGTTTGAAAAGGAAGAAAGGCTCATTGCTTGGATTGTCAAATGATAGGAAGGTGCCTTTGGATTTGGGTAACACAATAGTGCTTCCATCAGCCATCACAAAGGTTACATCATCTGCGCCATCAGTGATGGTGGTGAAAAAAGAATCGCCCTGCGCTTTCACAAAATCTCCGTTTGCGTCTTTTATTCGCTGATTGTTTACTGTCCAATATCCTTCTGCATCAATGTTCAACTGAGGTGTAGCACCATCATTGCCATATACTTTTATTTTTTTATTGTTAGTATCGGTCAAAAAATCAGTTTTGTCATTGGTTGTGATAGTCCAATAGTAAACACCGCTCTCCTCTTTCACACCTACAACGGGTGCATCATTTCCATTCCTGATTTCTAAAGTTTCGCCATTATTAAAGGTGATTTTATAACCCTTGCCACCTTCCAAAGCCTCTGTTTTAGTTATCACCTTGCCCTCATTCAAAGCATCCACTAATGATTGTATTGCAGTAGTTTGCTTTTTAAGTTCTGAGAGATCAGTCTTGATTTTATCAATCTCATTTTTAAGGTATGAGTCGTCGTACTCACAACTGAAGAATAGAATACCACTTATAAGTAGCATCAATAAATTTAATTGTCTTTTCATTTTTGTTATAATATAATTATTGTGTTAAACATTTACTCTATTACAGAATTGATATCAATGCCAAGCGCATGAAGGTCTTCCCCCTTGCCCACTTCTGTTGAAGCTTCGCCAAGCCATCCATTCTCTTTGTCCACACCATTGATGATTTTCACAAAGTCAATACCTGGCAGATTTGCAGGCTTACCATCCTTATCAATAGCCCAATCGATATCAATAGCAGCTCTTGGGTCATTATTTGGATAATTATCTACATATCCATAGCTATAATACTCTAAGAAAAAGTAAGTTCCCGACCCACTTCTATCCCATCCGTTATCAGCTAATTTGATACCCTTGTATGTGATTTTATCCTCTTTGATCCATTGTGGGAAATATGGTTGTCTGTGATATGAGTTCTTCACTTTATGTCCTTCACCACCTTTATTGTTAGTCCAACGAATGTAGGTGTTTGTTACGTTGTTGTCTTCAACCTCAGGACGATAGAACGTCATTTCATAATCACGATAAGTTTTCAAATCACCTCCTGCTGCAAGTGCATCCTCATACCATGGTTCTTTTTCTGCAGTAAAGTTTCCACTACCCCCTATTTCGTACCACTCATCTTCATCAGGCTTGCCATTTTTGTTTTTATCATATGCCACCATAATAACTCCTGGCTCAGCACTGCCCGAAAATGAATTGCCATGAATTCTGAAGTCGCGTTTGCCTTCAATATTCACAATAGTGTGGTCAAATCCAACAACCACACTTCCACCCCATCCTCCAAGAGTGATAAAGCTTCCTTTGGATCCAGTTATTGCGTTTGCTACTTTTGTCACCATGTCTTCGTGAGTGTCACCTTCTTTATATGCTGGTAGCTTATTCACAAACTGTCCTGGTGCGGGTAGATAGTCAAACACATTTGCAGTGTATCCTGATATCTCTTTTTCTCGCTCTGACACGATGATAGTATATTCTGTTACAAAATTGCCTGAAGTTAGCTTTACCGAATAACTACCAGCTTCGACAGAGGCAAATAATATGTCACCCTCTTCATTTTGCGTCAAACGATACTTTTCTGAGTCAGACTCAGTTACTTCAAGCTCCAAATTATCCCCTTCGCCCACAAATCCGGGCAACTCAAACTGAAGAATTGAATACACCTCTGTGCTGAATGTGTGTGTTGATGAATATACTGTTACAACAAACTCAGTTTGTGTGGTTCCACCTTTATTCACAGCTCTAAATACAAGTTTGTATTCGCCTGCCTCTTTGCCCTCAAAAGTATATTCGGGGGTATTCGCTACTTCTACATCATTTAGCAACCATGAATAAGCGGCATCATGTGCGCTCTTAATTTCAGGACTAAACTTGATTGACTGATTATCGAGAATTTTATAACTCTCTTCGATACCAGATATCTCTGGTGCAAAAAATTGTTCCTCATCCTTACAGCCTACAAAAAGTAGAGCCAAGAATAAAAACGTCAGTAAAAATGATTTTTGATTCATTACTATTATAATTTAATTAAGTTTATTTCTCTCCATTAATGGGAAGAAGTGTAAAATGTGCAGGTATATCACCCGTTAGAACATCCCATTTCTTCTTTCCATTCTTATCAAAGCAATATAGCACACCCGAAGTCACATAATTTCCCGCATCAGTTACATAAATATCCTTAGTCTTGGGATTGACCATAATACCATAAGGCTTCTCTATCTCTTTGTCAGTTCCGTCTGTGATGAAGTTTTGAGTTATAACTTTTCGAGTGTTTGTATCAATAATTGAGTAGCTCACCTCATACTCATAAGTAATATAGCTAAAAGCACTGCTCACCACATATAGCAAATCGTCATCCATCCACATAGAGCTGGCTGCAATAGGAATAGTGTCGGTCACCACTTTAAGATCTTTGTCTATTATATAAATCTCAGCAGGCTTGCTAAAGTAATCCCCCCTCGATGTTACCCACAAGTTACCTTGTTTATCAGCCCTAATCCTATGAAGATTGATAGCAACATCTATTCTTTTATCCTCCGTAAACGATTTAATATCTATCATAGAAACCGTGCGCTCATATCCTGCCGAGTTTCCAGTACCCATGTATCCACCCGAGTTTGCCACATATATTTTACCATCCAATATCTCAAGCTCATCAGGCTGAAAACCAACGATGCACTTATCCACTATCTCAAGCGTGGCAGTATCCACTTTTGCCACATATCCCTTTTGTTGATAGTCAGGATTAATTTCTATCGGCCCAGCATATGAAGTTATGTAAGCATAACCTTCATGAAATTTGATATACCTACAATTTGGAATCTCCACTTGGCCAATACGTTTTGTAGTCTCTGCATTCATCACCTCTACTTTATTTGATGCGTTGATTACAGCATACAGCTTACTTCCATAAATGGCAATATCATTACCCACATCACCCATCTCCTTAGGAACTTCCGGATTGCGCTCAGCATATATATTTCTAATATATTTACCAGTTTCGAAGTTGAAAAAATCTAAAGTAGATTTATTACTTCCCATATTTCCTTCGTTCAACAAGTAAAATCCTTTATATCCGATAACTTTTAATTCCTCATCTCCTGGATTGGGTTCTGGTTCTGGTTCTGGCTCCGGGTCATCATCCGATCCATCATTATTATCTTCAGGCTTCTCCAATTCAATTTCTTCCGAACCAATAACCTCAATATCATCTCGGCAAGATTGATTCATCATCACTGCAAAACTGAGCAGTGCAAACATCAATAAGTTTTTAAAATCAAATCGTTTCATATTATATCTATGTGTTAAATGTTTACTGTAATAGAGAATTTATAATTCCGTTGAGGCATAGGATAATTGAGTACCACTTCGTAATCTTGACTCAAAAGATTATTTACCTCGGCACTTAGTTTTACATTATACCCTCTTAGCTTTATATCTTTTATTAGCGACATATCATTAGTGTACCATGGTTGCTCATAGTTCTCACGAATATTTGCCGAGTTATGATACCTCTCGCCCACATATATAAAGCTATAGTTGAGCCCCCACCCCTTGTAGCTAATCCCCGCAATGGCAGAGCCACTATGCCACGGGATGTATGGAATCTGTCCGCCATAGGTTGACTGATGTAGTGTGCTACCCTTTCGCTTAGTAAAATCTTGCGCCTTTTGATAGGTATAAGTTAGTTTTGCATTCATCAACAATTGGTCTGTTATACTCACAATAGCCGACGATGAGAAATCAATGCCCTTAATCTCCACCATGCCAAGGTTCATCATCATCCAACGATATTGACCACTACCCTTAGGCACTGCCACTATTTTATTATCCACTTTGTTGTAATAAACATCCCCTTGCACCTCCAATCGCTTTAGCCATCGGTTCATGTTCGATTTCAGATATTGAGCTCCTAAGTTGTATTGATTTGTAAACTCAGGTTTTAGGTTACTATTGCCCACATCAGTATAATACAAATCATTGAAGGTTGGCATTCTGAAAATACGCTTGTAGAAAGCCCTAAAGCTTATAGGACTTTGATACGATGGTGAATAAGAGAAAAATATGGCAGGTGTAAACTCGCTTTTGTTTTTTGCTGCCTTGCTTTGATTGTTAGGATTTGAGCGGTCAATACGCACTCTATCATTCACAAATGTTGATAGAATGCTACCCTGCATTTTCACTGCACCCAAATCCAATGCCGAAGCCAATGACACCATAGATGTGAACCTTTCTGGTTCAGTAAATCCTGCCATATCAGATGACAGGGTGTTGTACTGAAAATCGCCAGATAGTGAAGCACTCCAATTCTTGAAGATTTCATACTGATTTGCCAAAGATAGATACGACTCCTGCTGCCTAAACGAATTGTCGATAAACATAAGTGTAGTGTCGGGATTGAGGTAACGCATATAATCGTTGGCGTATTTAGCATTTACCAATATTTGATAGTTGTTGGTTATACTTTTTTGCAACGAACCCTGAGCAAAGAAGCTCCTATCCCATTGTCGCTGCGAGTTCATCCATCTATTGTTCACGATGGCTCCTGGCACTCCCCTTTCCGAATCATAGAAATAGGTTTTCAGTTTCCAATGTCCTTGATTGAGAAGACCAAACAC
>CAZNRT010000133.1:0-6503 GCA_964575445.1 uncultured Proteiniphilum sp.
TCAAATTCTCCTCAATCAATTTATTCAACCCCTCCTCCTCCACAAGCTGCTGTTCAAACTGAGCTTTGAGAGCAGCGAAACGCTCGTTGAAATCAAAATCATCTTCCTCTTCGGGAAGCCCCACGTATCGTCCAGGCGTAAGCACATAGTCTAATTCGGCTACACGCTCCACACTCTCCGACTTGCAAAAGCCAGCCACATCTTCGTACACACCGTCAGGGTTTCGCCAATTGTGATACGTTTGCGAAATAAGCTCAATATCCTCTCTGCTCAGTTCGCGTGTGCGTCTATTGATAAGGTGCCCCATATTGCGAGCATCTATAAATAGTATTTGTCGGCTACGGTTGCGATACTTGCCATTGTCTCTGCCTCGACGCATAAACCATAGTGAGGCGGGTATCTGAGTATTCAGAAATAGTTTTGCTGGTAGGTTCACTATGCAGTCTATCAAGTCAGCTTCTATCAAGGCTTTGCGGATATCACCCTCGCCCGACGTTTTGGAAGTGAGCGCACCCTTAGCTAATACAAAACCTGCCTGCCCCGTTGGCGACAAATGATATAGGAAGTGCTGTATCCAGGCAAAGTTGGCATTGCCCGCAGGAGGTGTGCCATATTGCCAGCGAGCATCTTTGCGAAGCAAATCGCCACTCCAGTCGCTTATATTAAATGGTGGATTGGCAATAATATAATCGGCTTTCAAACCCTTGTGAGCGTTATTAAGAAATGAGCCCTCGCTGTTCCATTTTACTTGGCTACTGTCAATGCCACGAATGGCAAGGTTCATCTTAGCTAATCGCCATGTGGTGAGATTACTCTCTTGTCCATATATCGAGATGTCATTAACTCTACCTTGATGATCGGCAACAAACTTTTCGCTCTGCACAAACATGCCACCCGAGCCACAGCAGGGGTCGAATACTCTACCTTGGTATGGCTCAAGCATCTCCACTAATAGCTCTACAATGCTTTTAGGAGTATAGAACTGACCACCGTTTTTACCCTCGGCAAGTGCAAAATTTCCCAAAAAATACTCAAACACATGTCCCAACACATCGGCACTGCGTGCTTTGGCATCACCTATATTGATGTTTCCAATAAGGTCTATTATCTCACCTAATGTAGAAGGATCCAAATTTTGTTGTGCATACACCTTTGGCAAAATACCTTTTAGCAAGCTATTTTCCTTTTCTATCTCATCCATAGCATCATCCACTATTTTGCCAATGGTGGGCTGCTTGGCTTGAGCTACCAAGTGGCTCCAACGAGCACTTTTGGGCACAAAGAATATATTTTCCGCTTTATATTCCTCTCTGTCTTCGGGATCGGCTCCATCTGCAACTTGCTCTGGTGAAGTAAGAAAAAGATAATGCTCCTCGAACGAATCTGAGATATATTTAAGGAATATCAATCCCAACACAACGTGCTTATATTCTGCTGCATCCATCCCTTTTAGTAGTTTGTCTGCTGCTTTCCACAGTATTCTTTCAATAGGTTCGTCAATCACCTGATTTTTCTTTGCCATTATATTTATACTTTACCTTGTGTTTATTTTAAATTCAATAATTGGTAAAGTTACAAAAATATCTACTCGTTGGCTTCGTAATGGGAGAAAAATAAAAAAAACACATGCCTTGAAAGGCATGCCTATTAAATCAATAATCATGCCGTTTCGATCTCTCCTTTGGCGGAGAGAAATCTCATCAGATCCTTCTCCCGTTTTGACGGGATCAGGATGACAGTCTTGATTATTAGCGACACCTAAACAGTTAAACGATTAACCAATTAACCGATTAACCAATTATCGTTAACCCTTTTAATCAAACAAAAGCGGGGGCTTGACATTACGCCAACCCCCCGCTCGCAAAGCTATTATCTCAAGTCAATACCGTTACTACTACTTACACGGCATTATTAAGATCACCTCTATTTTTTACTTCAGAGGCTCCACCTGCCTGAGGCATTTGCTCAGATGCAGCTCCATCCACATGATTTGTATTAGACACATGCGACTTAGCATTTCCATCCGATTCTACAGAAGGATTTGCGCTTGCATTTGCATCTTCCGAACCATTATCAAAAATCTTGATCATTTTGTTATCGGCTTCAGATGCATTGGGGGTATGCATCATCTTGGCAACCTTTGGCTCAGATGCAGTCTCACCATTTTCATTTTTAGACTTCGCATTTGCCCTAAGCTTCAAGCGTTGCAAAACGATTGTATTTGCACGACCTGTCACTTTGTCGATTGCACCGATAACGAAATCCAAGTTTGGAACATTCTCAAACTTTTTAAGCAGTTTCAATACTCTTAAGAATGATCTCATTGTGTCCCAAGTAGAATTGCGCAATTTGCTTGAATCTACTTTTGTCAAGTCCTCTCCCGTCAAAATAATGGTTCGTTGCATACGCAATAGCACATACTCAGACTGGAGACGCTTAACCACCTCAAGTTGCTTCACCACCATTGCCGTCTTTGCAGCATTAGTCAGCTCCTCATTTGCATCTTGCTCTTCCACGATCTGATTGATGCGCTGCGTCACTAAGTCCTGAGCTCCTTCAATCCACCACTTTCCGAACTTCTTGAGATTTCTCGCCAAGATTATCGATGCCGCTTTCACCTCTGAGTCGGGATGCTTTTGTCCTGCATACACATAGTCATAAAAAGAAGTAATTGCCTCTTTTCTGTCGGCATGCACCTTGTTGATGTTTAGTGTGAGAACATGACCCTTCTCCTTTACTAAGATCTTAGCTGCATTAATGAGCTCTTGCTTGACAAACGCAAAGCTCGCCACAAACTGAGGATGCTCCACAGGCATAGGCACGTTTTCCACTGCATCGACAATGTCAACAAACATTCGAGCGTACTCCTCGTTTCCGAGATAGCGATTCCATGAATCTTGTAATAGTTTAGACAAAATGTCCATAAATAAAAATTTTTTTGGCAGTCTTATACATTCATTTTTTCAATAAGACTATACGCCAGTAATTAACTAATAGCATCAGGATTGCTCCATCCACTATGTCTTAACTTTTAAGACGATACAAATATAGACTAAGAATCTTTACATTCCAAAAGAAATTTGAAGAAAGTCAACATATTTTGCGAAATCAATAATCTTTAACGTTAAAATAGCGTTTAGAGCCCTATATCGATGATGTGAATTTAATCGCACAGTGTGAGTTTAATTGCATGGTGTGAATTTAATTGCATGTGATGTTAAAAGCCTTTCAAATTGAAAACAATAATCAATTACGATACTTTATACACAAATATGTGTACAATTAATTTTGTATTATTGTTAAACCAAAAATTGGGATTTGTTATTTTTCACACACTTATATATCTTCTACATTATATATATAGTGAGACACCCTTAGCTCTTACCGATTTGATAGGATTATTTTAGTGTGAAAATATTTTTTGCGAAGATTGCGCTTAATAATGTTATGGTTCGATATGCGGATTAATTTGTCCGTTTCGCTATATCTAATTTCACCCAAATAGTATAATGCAAATATACAAAATATATTATTATACCAACCAAATATTTTCCATTCTTTTTTATTAGATACTGATATTCTTTTTTTTAGATGTGCATTTAATCTGAAAAATGGTCAGAAAAAACATTCTGACTCAATAACAAATTCAGAAAGCTACCCTGAGTTCATTATACCTCAATAACAAATGGAGAAGATAACAACTGGAGTTCAAAAATGAGAATTACAAATGTTATTGGGTCAGAATTTCGCCTTTTTGCCTTAATTCATTTTGTAATTGGGTCATTATTTGCTTTTGGGGTACCCGATACATTTTGTTATCGGGGCAGAATTTCCCATTATGACCCTATTCAAAAATGAATCCATTACCTTTTTCTTGGGGGTGAACCTCCTACAAATGTTATTGGGTCATTATTTTCTCAAAATGACTCATTTCAGAATTAAAATGGTTGCATCTCGAAAATTATGACCCAATTACAAAATGAAACGACAACCCCAATTAACAGATACTAACCAAAATAGTCTCCAAACGGCACTAAAATGGAAATTATGAGCCAATCTAAAAGTAAATCGTATATCCCAGGAGCCGGGTGTTGTCTCTTACAAATGTTATTGAGTCAAGATTTTTTCAAAACGACTCGATTTAACATTGAATCATGTTATTTTAACATCAGGATAAGGTGATTCAAAAATGGATTGATCACTTTGAGAGCCAAAACAGTTAATGGAATTTAAAAATGTGTCCAAATTCGGAAATTCTGACCCAATAACATTTGCGATTTATATTTCCGGAAGTCAGGTATACATTTCTCAATTTGCGATCGGGTCATAATTAGTTAAGGACGTATCAAATCAGTCTGCTTTTAATCACTTTTGAGTCTATGGTGGCTAAAAAACAATGTTTACTGGAAGGGTGCGAGATTTCAGGGTGTTAAATACAAATGTTATTGGGTCAGAATTTTGGGGGGCATTCGGTAGATATTTGCCTTCGGCTGCCTGTCTCGCCAAAGGCGAGGTTAGTACGCTTCGCTGTTAGTTGCCTTCGGCTGTTGGGATGCTTCGGCTGTTATCGAGTACCAAGATGTCCGGAGGACATAATGTGATTAACCGTAAGATTTATCTTACGGACATGGATACCCACTCCCACCACCTCCACCCGCAAGGGTGGTACTAACTAAGAACCACGAGATTGTGCTGCCCTACGGGCAGGAATAGAGGGGTGATTAATTATCCATAGGTTGAAACCTATGGTTATTCACATATTGCCCTACGGGCAGGCTTGTTCTTCGCTACAATTAATCGATTAATCGATTAATTCCATCATT
Source organism: uncultured Proteiniphilum sp. (assembly GCA_964575445.1). GTDB lineage: Bacteria > Bacteroidota > Bacteroidia > Bacteroidales > Dysgonomonadaceae > Petrimonas. Next base: position 4,824 of record CAZNRT010000133.1, read on the forward strand.
CACAAAACCATATTCTCATTTTTTTGTTAACCATATAATGCTATGATAATATTTGTAAACGATATAGAGATTAGAGTATTCGCAGGAGCAAGAGTAATTGATGCTGTGAGAGCCTATTATACGGAGATTGGCAGAGCCATTCCCCACAAAACACCCATTGCCAAAGATAGGTATGGAAACACTGTGGCAATTGATGGAAGACTATCCGAGGGAAATCATATTTACATTAAAATTAAAACCAAGAGAGATGAATCAACAAAAAATTAAATCCTTTTTTGCATTAGGGGCAACGCTGATTGCTATTAGTTTGATGACTGGCTGTGGGGTGAAAGGCAAGACCATCAAAGCTGATCTTACTGACAGACCCGCAATTATTCTTGCTGTAAATGACATGCACGCTGCTATCGATAATTTCCCTCGCTTTGCATTTATGGTTGATAGCCTTAGAGAGGTGTATCCCGATATGCTGCTTATTTCGGGAGGCGATAATCAGACGGGGGGTCCTGTCAACGATCAGTATAAACCCAAGGGATACCCAATGATTGCGTTGATGAATGCAGTGAAGTTTGATTTCACTGTGGTGGGCAACCATGAGTTTGATACCTCTCAAGATGGATTCGCAACACTCATTGATAGCGCTCACTTTGATTTCATCTGTGCCAATGCCTTTCCGCCACAAGATAGCAACGTGAGGCTCAAGCCATATAAGATAATGACAATGCCCAATGGCGTGAGGTTGGCTTTCACCTCCGTGCTTGATATCAATGATATGGGTATTCCCGATTCGCACCCCGACAATGTCAAAGGATTTAGATTTGATAATCCTTTCGAAACGGCAATGCAGTTGACACACCTCAAAGATAGTGCAGATATATTGGTTTATGTAAATCACTTTGGGTTTGAAAACGATGTGGAATTGGCAGAAATGCTACCTCCTCACAAGGTGGATTTGATTATTGGCGGACACTCGCATACTAAGGTAGATACTGAGCAGATTCACAACGGAGTTTTAATCACTCAAGCGGAGCGTAAGCTAAAATATGCAACGCTCATCAAACTAAATCTCCGACCTGATGGAACGCTTGAGCGAAGCATGAAGCTGATGGATGTTGGCAAAAAGGGAAACAAAAACGAAACGGTTCTCGCAATGGTGGATAAGTTTAATGATAATCCTATGCTGAATGAAAAGATTGCCGTTGCCGAAGCAGATTTCAACTCCTTTGATCAAGTGGGCTACCTCATGGTGGATGCTTTGCGCAAGGGTGCAGATACAGATATTGCTATTATCAACCCAGGTGGTGTGCGCATCAGCAAGATCGAAAAAGGTGATGTAACTATCAAGGATGTATATAGTGCCGACCCGTTTGGCAATGAGATTGTGGTTTTCAATCTATCGGGACACGAAATAAGGAATCTTTACTTCGCTGCATTCCCTATGGACGAGGATATTGCGCTCATAGCTTCGGGCATCAATGCGGTGTACTATCTCGATAAGGATAAAAAAATGATTGATGTAGATTTCTTCATGCCTGATGGTTCGCCATTTGATATGGACAAAATATACTCTGTGGCGGTTAATAGTTTTATTGCCTCTGCATATAGGTTTGAGAAGGCTGATGAGGGTAGATCTCTTTTTCGGGGCACTGCCGAGAATATGATTGAGTATTTGAGGGAGCTGAA
>CAZNRT010000134.1:0-6500 GCA_964575445.1 uncultured Proteiniphilum sp.
ATAAAAGATGGGAAATCATATACACAGAAGCTGATTAAGAACTAAATAATTCGCTCCTATCTAACCAATACTTTAATCGTTTCTTTCTTGCCTTCAGCCACCACCTTCAATAAGTAAATACCAGCTTGATTAGTGCTCAAAGGTAATGCTACTCTACTAATACTACTATCTGATTCGCCTTTTACAATCATGCGCCCAGAAGTGTCGTATAAAGTCCAACTTATGATATCTCTATTTGCTTCTATAAATATTTTTTCAGTTTCTCTATTATAAAATGCTCTAACCTTAGTCTGGTTGGGTTTGATATCGGGGTTGATATCTAAGCCCATTCCTCTCACATATGGTGCAATCATTAGAGATGTATTAATAGGATTCTCAATCGTTTCCGAACTCTTCACCCATCCAGTAGGGTCTTTTACCCATGCAGTAGTTGGGTGATTGGCTCCAACTTTTCTTGGTTGTACATTCATCACTTTAAAGCCATCGGCTTTTTGAGAACTTTCAGCGTATGCGATATAGAATTTACCAGTTACACTAATTGGTGTCGTAAAGCGCAAATAGTTTTCTACATTCTTATTCATAGCTCTATCCTCTTCGTGAAATCCTCCATTTTGATAATATTTGAATGAATAAGTAAGTTGCTGTTCGTGAATTAGCTGACCAGGTGTGCCGTCATTATCTCCATATACCTTTATTCTAATATTCATGTTTTGCGCATTATTCATTATCGGAGAAGTAATAAATACACCTTGTAGCTTTGTGCCACTTTTAGAATAAAACTCTTCAGCAAATTCTCTATAACCATAAGTGTTGTTGGTCGCAAACATCGGTACCGACTTGTGATATGTTTCAGTAACAATATCAGTAGGCAAAAAATTGCTCCCTTTAGTATATGGTTGACTTGTGTAAGGATTATATCCCTCAATAGATAGTGCACCACTATTCTCTGGATCTAATATAGACTTTAGAGATATAGGGGTGACATTATTATCCACAAAATCCCATACTTTGTTAAGCGAAGCATATAAATCTGGACCCTTAGGAGAAGAACAGTAAGATTGGCCTCCAGTCAAAGTGCCTACTATTCTTTTCTGATTGTCTAATAAAGGAGATCCAGAAGAACCACCTTCGGTAGCTGCTACATCCCAAGCTTTCACTTCCCAATGTACATTAGGCTCCATGTTGTATGGTGGTTGCGTTCCAAATGAGCCAATAGCTAATGCATCATTTTCTATTGCAACTTTTTTTATTCCACCATTAGGGTGATGAATGCCATGATAGGGAGCCTGATTGTTGTTATTCGTAGCATTCCATCCAAGATAATATGGTTGGTATTCCACTGGCGGTATCTCCTTAAATTTCAAAAGTGAAACATCATGTCTTTCGCTTATGAAAACAGAGTCTAATGATGCCATAGACATTTGTACATTTCCTCGTATTTCCTTTTCGCAATTAGGTGATTCATATCCAAAGAACGCAACAATATTGCCTGCTACCATATCATATTTTCTGTTGCTTAAGAAGGACGTATTATAGTCGTCGTTCAAACAGTGTGTTGCGGTAATTAAATATGGTGTTCCATTGTTCTCCGTGTTGTTTATTAGAGATGCAGTGCAATAAGTTTTCCCATTAATTATTATAGCTACCACACCGCTTCCAGCTTCTATATCTTCGGGATAGCATACAAGGTTTGGGTGGCAGTTTTGCTCTGGGTCGCGTGGCTCTGTGGCTCTTAATATTCCAATAAAATCATGATTTACTTCCCCTATTTCTATTTCACCCCTAAATGTTGAATCTGAGGGTTCTTGATACTCAACAATTATTTCATCTCCAGCTATGGGTTGTATAGGTAGCATATTGATATCACTATTGTTCATATGTGTATATGAGCCAAGTATTTCCGATTGGTCGGAGTTATAAACAAATAGTTTTGCACCTTCTGGTAAATTAAATTTTGAGAATAGAATATTTAAAGAATAGGCTTTAACAGAACGAATGCCCACACGCCACACTTTCATATTATCATAAGTGTTGAATGTGATACCCGAATTATCAGGGCGAAGATTAACAAAAAACTTATGCGCAAATTCTAAGCTCTTAAAGTTATCATTTCCTTGCACAGATCGCCACAATGCCGACTGATTGTCAATGTGCTCCATATCCACAAATGGTATTTGTGACGGCATCACCGAACGTGTTGTTGTGATTGCTTCAAGAGGTAGTGGATTGCCACCGTGGCTTATTTGTGCCGTTGTGGTTAATGTTGCAAAAAATGAAAGTAATAATAAGAATACCCGAAGGTCTTTTCTTGCTGTTGATATGTTGTTCATAACTATGTTCGATATTGACTTATCTTGAATCATACTACAAAAGTAAAATGTTTTTGTAATATAGACTTCTATTTTGATTAATTATGTGGGTTAATGTATCCCGATAAATAAACATTACTTTTCAATGATTGTTTACTTTGAACGGAACTCTTATGTTAAAGTTGAAGATATTATTTCATATAAAACCACAAAATTATTATTTATTCAAACGAACATTATCTTTAGCAAATAATTTAAATCTATTGTAATATGACTGATCAAGAGAAGTACGATAAAATATTTGAAGCAAACAAGAAGTGGATTGAAAGGAACAAGGAGGTTAATCCACAACTGTTTGACTTGCTGGCAGCCGAACAGCATCCAGATTTTTTATATATAGGTTGCTCTGACAGTAGAGTGCATCCCAATCAGATAATGGGATTGAAACCTGGCGAGGTGTTTATTCATCGTAATATCGCCAATATGGTAAACTCTACCGACCTTAGTGCTCTTTCAGTAATCAATTATGCAGTAGAGAACCTTAAAGTAAAATTTATAATTATTTGTGGACATTACGAGTGTGGTGGAGTGCGTGCTGCTATGCAACATAAAGACTATGGTATGCTTAATCCATGGTTGTGTAGTATAAGGGATGTGTATAATCTTCATAAGTCCGAACTTGATAGCATCAAAGATTCGGAAGAAAGATATCGTCGCTTAATCGAGATAAATACTTATGAGCAATGTCGCAATGTTATAAAATTGGCTGAGGTTCAAAAATCATTTTACAATAAAGGTTATCCAAAGGTAGCCGGCTGGGTTTTTGATATCAAGGATGCTCGTCTTCATGATTTGAATTTCGATTTTGTTGGAGAGCTTGATAGAATCAAAGAAATATATGACATTACTGGAGAGGTGTAAGCATATAGTTGTTATCTAAAGCTGAGAGCTTAGTCGCTTTGGTTATCTTTGTCTCCAATAAGAAAAATAAATTATATAATAATGAAAAGATTGCCCGCCGATTTGAAAAGTTTTATGGATGAGAAGGTTGATGAATATAATCGTGAGTCGTTTATTGAAAGTGACCCGATATCTATACCGCACTCTTTTATATTGAAGCAGGATATTGAAATTACTGGGTTTTTTGCATCTATCTTTGCATGGGGGCAACGCAAGACTATTATCAATAAATCATTCGAGTTGGTCGATAGGATGGGGGGCGAGCCGTATAAGTTTATTCTCAATCATTCCGAGCAAGACTTAAAAGATTTGTTAGGATTCAAGCATCGTACATTCAATGATACTGATCTGCTCTATTTTGTTGACTTTTTAAAAAGGCACTATTCAATACATGACTCATTAGAGGTAGCTTTTATACCACCAACTGGTCTCGTTGATATGGAAAGCTCGTTGGTTCACTTTGAAGATTATTTCTTTGATAGTCCTGATGCTCCTCAACGCACACGCAAGCATGTGGCAACACCTGCAAGAAACTCTACATGCAAAAGGCTAAATATGTATCTGCGATGGATGGTGCGTAATGATAATCGTGGTGTTGATTTTGGTATATGGGAAAAGATACATCCACGTCATTTAGTTTGCCCCATTGATGTGCATGTTGATCGCACTGCGAGACAATTTGGTCTAATTACCCGTAAACAAACAGATTGGAAAACTGCAATTGAGCTTACTGAGAACTTGAGAAAGATGGATCCTGAGGACCCATCTAAGTATGATTTTGCATTATTTGGTATATCGGTGGAGGCGAATAACCCCACAGGCATCTAACAATTTCTCAACTTTCCCCTCCAAATTCCATAAGGTATGCTTTGATGAAATCATCAAGATCACCATCCATCACTGCATTTACATTTGATGTCTGGTAGTTGGTTCTATGATCTTTCACTCTTCTATCATCAAATACGTAGCTACGAATTTGGGAGCCCCATTCAATTTTCTTTTTGCCAGCCTCAATCTTTGCTTGAGCTGCACGACGCTTCTCAAGCTCTATCTCATATATTTGCGACTTCAGCATTCTGATAGCATTCTCTCGGTTGCCCACTTGAGATCTACTCTCTGTGTTTTCGATAATAATCTCCTGCTCTTCGCCCGTGTCTGGATCTTTGTAGGTATAATGGAGGCGAACACCAGTCTCTACTTTATTTACGTGCTGTCCACCAGCACCAGATGAGCGAAATGTGTCCCACGTAATGTCAGCGGTGTTCACATCTATTTCTATGCTATCGTCAACCAATGGTACAACAAAAACTGATGCAAAAGAAGTCATACGTTTGCCTTGCGCATTAAATGGGGATACCCTTACTAAGCGATGAACACCATTTTCGCTTTTTAAAAAACCATAAGCAATATCACCTTCCACTTGCAGTGTGGCTGTCTTGATTCCTGCGTCATCACCATCAAGCCAGTTCGTTATAGTGCTTTTGTATCCTTTGCTATCACACCAGCGTTGGTACATTCTAAATAGCATTGCCGCCCAGTCTTGACTTTCTGTGCCTCCTGCTCCAGCATTTATTTTTAATACTGCACCAAGTTGATCTTCTTCTCGACGAAGCATATTCTTTAGCTCTAAGTCTTCAATTAGCGTTACGGTTTTCTTATATATTACATCTAATTCTTCTTCGCTAATTACCTCTTCTTTCACAAATTCAAAAGCTAATTCAAGTTCTTCAGTTGCTGAGTTTGCTTCGTTGAAAGCGTTAATCCATGACTTTATCTCACGAATTATTCTCATCTGAGCCTCTGCGGCTTTGTTGTCGTTCCAGAAGTTGGGGTCTTGTGTTTTTAATTCTTCTTCTTCAAGTTGGATAATCTTCGAATCTATGTCAAAGATACCCCCTCAGCGCATTCGTGCGCTCCAGTACCTCTTTCAATTGGTCTGCTGTAATCATTGTTTTTATTTTTAATATTTTATTTTCGCTACAAAAATACAAAAAACATTGCCCAATTAGTTTTATGAGCAATGTATTTTGAAGTTATATATTATGATATTCAAATAGTGTTTGAACGCTGTTTGAATACTATTCAAACGCTATTTAATCAACCTTTGCGTGGGCTATTGATAAATGCTAATTGTTTCGCCTGCCTTTAGAGTGCTTCCAATATGGGGATTCCACTGACGTAATTGCTCCAAACTGCACGAGTGCTGATTTGAAATGGAGTATAGAGTATCTCCAGCCATCACTTTATATAGAAGAGGGGCTTTTCCACCCATCTTAGGTTTAGGTACTCCTCTATTGTTAGATCTTCTGGCATCTTTTGAAATTGTTGCCTCTTTGTCCTTTTCTTCTTTGCTTTTGGGAGACTCGTTAGATGCTGGGAATGCTATTTGTCGAGTATGGATGATGATTGAATCATTCTTGACATTATTGCTGGTATTACTCGCTAATTCAAGTTCTTGTTCTGTTTTTGTTTTAGGAGCTTTTACAATAACGGGCTCTTTATTTTCTGTGTTGTTTTGTTTAGCCTTTCGCAATTCATTCACCACTGATGCTTCTGCGCTGCTGTTTCTTCTATTGTTTTTTGACAAGACAATCTGATTATTCTCTCTCAAAACTCTGCCACCATATAGATATCTTGAAGAATAATATGGCTCTGTGGAGCGAGAAACGATGACGCCAAAGCTTGTAGATGCATGAAGAAATGTAAAATTGCCATTAGGTAAGACTTCTTTTACAATTCCTACGTGTCCCACGCTTTCATTGTGCGTTCGTCCTTCAAAGAAAACTAAATCTCCAACTCTCAAATCTTCTTTCCTGCTGATTGATGGCACCTGTCTTGCTTGTCCTGGTGAACTTGTGCTTAATCTATACCCAAATTCTTTGAAAACAAAGGATGTAAACCCTGAGCAGTCAAAAGAACTTGGTCCTTTTCCTGCATATCGATATGGTTTGTTGAGGTGCTTCATGCCATATTCTAATATCTCACTTTGTATGCCATCGGCTTTAGCGATGGGATACGAAGCTTTCTTCTGGACACCACAAGAGGCCAAGAAGAACAGTGTTGATATGAATAGGATTATCTTTTTATGCACTATTTTTAGGTTTCAATCTTCTAATTGCATGAAGATTATGACTTTTGAGTGTGCAAATTTATATAAAACTATTCGATAATCTTTTTTGAATCAGTTATTTAATATTAAAATGAAACATTCGAGTATGAATGATAGTCAAT
>CAZNRT010000135.1:0-6315 GCA_964575445.1 uncultured Proteiniphilum sp.
TTTTTTTTGGGGCTCTCAATCATTTGCAATCCTATCATCTCAACGGGATTTATTGGATGGGATGCAACAACTCTATATGGGTGAAATGTTTTTAACACTTAAAAAAATAGCCTCCTAAACTTTCGTTTGCCCCTAACGTAATAATCCCAAAGAATACTTTTGTTATATATTGTAGCTGGATGCTTAGTGATAGACAATCTCATATTCTCTTCACGACAATTCTTAAAATCGGGCTTCATCTTCAGATAATCTCTAAATGCTCCCACCACTGCCATAGCATTGTGGGTCTTTCCTCTTATCAAGAAATGAACAAATGCAAGCATATCGAGAAAGAAACGCACCACTAAGATGGGCATAAGTCTGTCTTGTGGCACATTTTTATACAGCATCAGCAGATTGTTGCGAAAGTTGAGATATGTTTTTCGGGGGCTCTCCATTGCTAACGATGCTCCACCCACATGATAAACAGTAGATTGTGGCAAGCACTTAACAACGTATCCACGAGCATTTAGTCTCCAACACAAATCGATCTCTTCCATATGTGCAAAGAAGCGTTTGTCCAATCCTCCAACCTTAAAGTAATCCTTTCGGCGAATAAATAGGCAAGCCCCAGTAGCCCAAAAGATTGGCATTACATTGTCATACTGTCCTTCGTCCTCTTCCACATTGCCCAATATTCTACCTCTACAAAAGGGATAACCATATCTATCCACAAAACCACCTGATGCACCAGCATATTCAAAATGTGTTTTTTGTTTATGAGCCAATATCTTAGGTTGCACTGCCGACACACCAGGATTGGCATCCATGTAATCTACAATAGTTTGAATCCATCCCTCAGTGGTTTCAATGTCGGAGTTGAGTAACACCACATATTCAGAATCCACCTGTTCGAGAGCCAAGTTATAGCCCTCTGCAAATCCATGATTCTCCTCAAATATTATTAAAGGAACATGCGGGAAGTTGGCTTTGAGATACTCCACCGAATCATCTGTAGAGCCATTATCTGCTACCACCACCTCAGTATCTTTGCTAAGGGTATGCTCCAATACTGTTGGTAGAAACTCCTCCAACAGCTTGCGTCCATTCCAATTTAGTATTACTACAGAAGTTTTCATTTATTGCAAGTATTTTTTGTTCGCGACCATTTGTTATGTGTCCACAAATAATATGCGGGATTGTTGTTAATAGTTTGTTCAAGTTTGTGCGTATATCTATCTGTTATCACATACTCCTCCTCTTTGCTGGCGTCAGTAGTGATTGTGGATACTGAACAACGGAAATGCCCACGCTTCACCTTCACAATATCAAGGTATGCCACAGCAAAGCTCATTTGTGAGGCAATTCGCTCCATTCCAGTTTGCGCCAAAGTATCCTGATTCATAAATCTCACCCAATACTCATTGGCATGTTTTCGAGGTCGCTGATCGTTCAGGAAGCCAATCAGCATTGTCACTCCTTCATTCCGATTTTGCACAATAGTTCTGTATATTGATTTCATCTCAATAGCTCGGGGTCCAAAGCGAGATCGAATACGCAAAAATAGATCATCAAAATCTTTGGAAGACAAACGCTTATACACCATTCCTAATTTGATTCGCTCTGGCAAATGCATAATTAGTGAAGGTATCCACTCCCAATTGCCATAATGTCCCATACTCATAAGACATGAATTGCCATCCTTAGTGAGTTCCTCCACAACCTCTAAATTTTCGAAAACCATGCGCTCACGTATCTCTTTGTCTGTGATGCGCAAGGTTTTGATTGTCTCTACAAAGTAATCACAAAAGTGCCGATAAAACTCTTTTTCCATAACTAATAATTCACTTGTGCTCTTTTCGGGAAAGGAGTTGCGTAAGTTTTTCTTTACAACCTTTCTTCTATATCTTGCCAGCCTATATACAAGTAAGTATAGTATATCTGAAATAAAATACAAAATGCGGAACGGCAACATCGCTGTGAGCGAAAACAGACCATAAACTAAGTAATATCCTATTCCTTTTCTTTTTTTATCGGTCATTTTTATTCAATTAGTTATCTAAGAATATGGCACTCATTGCCATCTCTTCAGCATTATATTCGCCCACTTTAATATCTATCACCTCGTTTATAATATCAGGATTGAAGGGGGCACATATCTTTATATAGTTTTCGGTAAAGCCATGCATCATATTGCCACGGCGTGTGTGCTCGAAAAGCACTTTGCGAGTAGTTCCTTTTTGCGACTCGTAGAAGCTAATCAACTTGGTGTCAGAAATATCGTGAAGAGCTTTGCTTCTTCTCTGTTTTGTTTGTGGGTCCACAGCATAATCTATAGCCAGCGCCTGAGTGTTGGCTCGCTCTGAATATGTAAATACATGAAGTTGAGATATATCTAATGACTCCACAAGAGCTTTGCTCTCTTCAAAATATTCGTCAAGCTCACCACGTGTTCCCACTATTATGTCCACACCAATAAAGGCATCAGGAAGAACAGATTTTATCTTCTCCATCTTATGACGAAAAAGCTCGGTATCATATTTTCTCTTCATCAGTTTCAACACTGCATCACTTCCTGCCTGCAATGGGGTGTGAAAGTGTGGCGCAAAACGCTTCGACTTTGCCACAAAATCTATAATCTCATCGGTGAGCAAGTTGGGTTCTATTGATGATATACGGAAACGTTCTATTCCTTCCACATTATCAAGTGCCTTCACCAAGTCAAAAAATGTTTCGCCTGTGGAGTGTCCAAAGTCACCAATGTTTACTCCTGTCAGCACAATTTCTTTTCCACCAAGTTCTACCACGCCTTCGGCTTGTTTCACCAAATAGGCTATTGACCCATTTCGGCTTCTGCCACGTGCATAAGGTATAGTGCAGAACGAACAGAAATAGTCGCATCCATCTTGCACCTTCAAGAAATATCTGGTTCTATCGTCGGCAGAACAAGAAGGAACAAAAGATTTGATTCTGTGAGTTTTGGAGGTTACAACCTCTCCCTTATCTTTCTTTTTCAGGTCGTCGATATATTTCAATACGTCCAACTTTTGCTCCGAACCCAACACTAAGTCAACGCCCTCAATCTCTGCTACCTCTTCAGGTTTTAGCTGAGCATAGCAGCCCGTCACCACCACAAAGGCATTAGGATGACTTTGAATCATCTTGCGAATTGCTTGACGCCCCTTCTTGTCAGCCAAGTCAGTAACCGAGCAAGTATTGATGACACATATATCAGCATCTTGACCCTCACGCATTCGCGAAATTCCGGCATTGAGAAGCTGCTTGCCGATAGCTGAAGTTTCGGCAAAATTCAACTTGCAACCTAAAGTATAATATGCTGCAGTTTTATTTTCAAAAACAGATTGATCAATCATTTTAAATTCATTTTTTGTTAAACATAGGGCTGTGATTATTCATTACTAATAATTACAATCGGCAAAAATACAAAATCTGCACTAATTAAGCAGTACTATTTCTTGGCTTATCTACAAATTCGTATTATTTTTGCACACAAATACTAATATTGTGCAAGATGATAGAGCAGAATTTTATAAAGATATACGAGAATAGCTTCAGAAAGTATTGGGAGCAGCCAGCACTTACTGACTATAAGGATAAGAATAGTCTTACTTACGGAGAATTGGCAAGAGAGATAGCACACATCCATTTGCTACTTGATGAACTTGGTATCAAAAAGGGGGATAAAGTGGCATTGATTGGTAAGAATCATAGCTCTTGGTCAATGGTGTTTCTTGCCACCATTACTTATGGTGCTGTGATAGTGCCCATTCTGCACGAGTTCAATCCAGAAAGTATGCTGCACATCATAGATCATAGCGATTCAAAATGTGCATTCATTAATGATAATATATGGACTACGTTAGATCACAACAATGTGAAAGTCCCCTCGTTCTCTATTCCCTCGTTTGATCTTCTTCAAAGTTCTGACGAAACTCACAAAGAATTGAAGCAACGAGTGAACACAGCGTTTGATATCAAATATCCTGACGGTTTCTCGCAAAAAGATATTGTGTATGCTGATGTAGCAAACCAAGATGTCATTTGCATCAATTACACTTCGGGCACCACGGGCTTTAGCAAAGGGGTGATGCTTACAGCAAATAATTATGCAGGCAATGTTACCTATGCTCACACGTTAGAGCTACTATATCCTGGCGAAAAAGACCTCGCTTTCTTGCCAATGGCACACGCTTATGGTTGTGCTTTTGATTTTCTTTATGCTCTTTCTACTGGTGTGCATGTCACACTGCTTGATGTGATTCCTTCGCCAATGAATCTTGTAAAGGCATTTCAGGAAATTAAGCCCAATATCATTATCACAGTGCCTCTTATATTTGAAAAAATATACAAGAAGAAGATTCTTCCCATCATCGATAAGCCAACAATGAAACTCTTGCTCAAAGTTCCAGGCATAAACAATATAATTTATAAGAAAATCAAGAAGTCGTTAGTTGATTCTTTGGGTGGCAACTTCCGTGAGGTTATTATTGGTGGTGCCGCATTAGGAAAGGATATCGAATCATTCTTCTACAAAATTAAGTTTCCGTTTACTGTTGGTTATGGCATGACAGAGTGCGCACCTCTAATATCGTATGATCATCACTATGACTTCGTTCCCACCTCTTGTGGCTCAGTTCTTGAAGGAATAATGGAGGCAAGAATAGACTCGCCCAAACCCGATAAGGTGCCTGGAGAAATTCAGGTGAGAGGCGAGAATGTGATGGCTGGATATTATAAAAACCCTGAGGCTACCAAAGAGGCTTTCACCGAAGATGGATGGCTCAAGACTGGTGATTCGGGTATTATGATTGGTAAACGACTATTTATCAAAGGGCGTATAAAGACAATGTTGCTAAGTGCAAACGGGCAAAACATATATCCTGAAGAGATAGAGGCTAAGCTGAATAACTTTCCTTATGTAGCCGAAAGTCTTGTAGTGCAGCGTGAAAATAGACTTGTGGCACTTGTGCATCCTGATTATGCTGCTTTGAAGGAAGACTTTGTTAAAGAGGAGTCGCTATACGACATTATGGAGATAAACCGCAACATTTTGAATAATGCAATAGCCAAATATGAGAGAATTAGCTCTATCGAGGTCGTAAGAAAAGAGTTTGAAAAGACACCTAAGAAGAGTATAAAAAGATTCTTATACAAGTAAATCTCCATACTGCATGAAAAAGGATAGGGATGCAACTGATATTATTATCTATTTGCATCCCTATCTTTTTGCCTTATTTTTTGCTTCTCTTTCTTCTGATATCTCCTGGAGTTTCACCAATTCTATTTACACAAAAGTGATAAAGATGTGAAGCACTCGAAAAGCCCAGATTGGCGACAATTACGGCAAAGGAGTAATTTGTGTTCTTGAGTTGATGCACTACATCTCTTTTCCTTATCTGTAGCAACCATTGCTTAGGCGTGGTGCCAAGGTTTTTTTGAAAATGCCTTGTGAATGTTTTACTTGAATTAAATCCACACTTTTCCGAAAATGCCTCTACTGATTCCACTCCTTTGTAGTTAGACAGCACTAATTCGATAAAGTTGTCTTCATCCGACTTAAATTCCGATACATTCACTGAGAGCACATTGTTCTCCTTTGGGCTATATATAACCCTCTCTTTACCGTTGGCAAAGTGAACAACCACTTTTTCTACGTTGCTTAGTATCTCATCCTTCTCTTTGTATAGATAGTTACTCATATTTTGGTTTTTTATTACATTATCTACTTCTCATTATATTCAATATCGCTTCTCAATTAGCCGCATGACTATCGACTGTTTCTTGCAGACGCTATGGGGTAACGTCTGGGCTTTACAGCCGATAGTTCACTTGGCTTTGTTGTCTATCAGTGCGTTGCTGATAGACGGGAGTGTGTGTTTTGGCTTTTAGCTTTTGGCTTTTAGCTTTTAGCTAATCGCTAATCGCTAATCGCTAACAGCTAACAGCTAACAGCTATTTAACCATTACTCTCTTAGTTTCACTTACAGTTTTTCCTGTCACTTTCACTACATATATACCAGTACTTATTTTAAGAGAGCCACTTATTATTTGAGTGCTACCTTTATTTACTGACATCTTTTCTACTGCCTTGCCTGTAATGTCATACACAGTGGCAGCGCAGTTTTCATCACTATTATTTGTAACACCAATCTGATTGTCCATTGCGAATACCTCTATGGTTTCGTTGCCCACGCTCTGTTTGCTCATCTGGTCATTGGCAATTGATACCACTCGGAATCGTTGTCCGATTTCTGTTGAAACACCAGGTACGCTATATTCCGACATGTTGCGGATAGGGTAGGCACGTCCTGTTAG
>CAZNRT010000136.1:0-6270 GCA_964575445.1 uncultured Proteiniphilum sp.
GAGCACAACCTTGCCAAGGTTGGGGTCGCGAGTTCGAGTCTCGTTTTCCGCTCAATATTTAAAAGCGTTCAAGGATAACTCCTATGAACGCTTTTTTTATTTGCTGTTTATGGCAAATTTGTTCTACTTTTCAAATACGATATTAGCTATTGCAATTTCAGAGTTTGTGCCAATTCTATGCTGAGGTCCCGCCAATCCTAACCCTGATGTAACATATATATTAGTATTTTCTTTCTTCTTGTATCCATAAGCCACTTCAAATTTGATGTCAGTTGCTATATTGCCTGGGAATGCTTGTCCATGATGTGTGTGCCCATACAGTGCAATATCCACTTGTGCATTGGTCTCTTCTGATAGATCATAAGGAGAGTGATTCAATACAAATATTGGCTTTGTCTTATCTACATGATTCTGTTTAATTAGCTGCTCTGTTGATAATCGTGAATCAATAATCCAGTCTTCACGCCCTATGATATAAAATGAACTGTCAACCAACACAACGGAGTCTCTCAGCATTGTGATGCCTGCTTTGTTGAGAAAGTCAATATTTTCCTCTGTGCCTTTTCTGTATTCGTGATTGCCCAGACAGGAATAAACTCCAAGAGGAGCATGCAAATCTTTGAGAATCTCTCCAACGTTCTGTTCAATTAGTGGTTCGATGCCCGAGTCAATGATATCACCAACCATAAGAATAATATCCGCCTTTTGTTCCATTATATAATCTACCATCCTTCTTGCATCTTCATCATTGATAGTGTATCCCAAATGTAAGTCGCCGACTATCAGTACGCGCAATGAGTCATGTTTGTTACCACTTTTGTCTATACTGATGTTGATATTATTTACAGTTGGATTTTTGAAGTTATATCTTCCGTATGATAATGATATAATCACCGTAGTGAGTATTGTGAGGAATATGATATTCTTAGTCTTTTGTGGTTGTTCTAATAGTGTTTTAGGCTTGTTCAAATGCCGTTTTATCAGTAGATAAAATAGATCGAAAAAGAAGAACATACCTCCACAGTAAATTAAAAAGAGCATCCAGCTTGTGCCAAGAACTCTTCCAAATTGCACAATAGATGGTGATATACTATCATAAAAAAAATAAACAGTGGTATATAGCAATAATTCGCTAACGAAAATAGTTGTCCATACACCTAATAGAGATTTGTATGGTTTGAGCACTATTCTTCCTCTTAAATAGATGAGAGGATTGAGTGTGAAGTGAAATAAAAGAGCTAATGTGAGAGCACGCATGAGAATAGTAGGATGGTTTGTTGTGAACTAATTAATTTGTTATAAGCCGAGAAGAGAGATTCAGTGGCTATGAGTTGCTCAAGTCAATAACCACATATTCAGATTGAGTGCCAATTCTAAATTTGCCTCCCCATATGCCAAGACCAGAAGATACATATATGTGTGTATCCTCTTTTTGTATATAACCGTGTGGCAGCTCAAATAGTTTTTTGGTAACTAATGTTCCTGGGAATACCTGTCCATAGTGTGTATGTCCTGATATTTGTAGATCTATGCCTTCATCTACCGCATTATTTAGTTTGTTGGGCTGGTGATCTAAAAGAATTGAGAAGGACTTTTTATTAATATCTTGAGTTATTTGGCTCAATTCTTTTCTATTTTTGTAGGAATAATCTTCACGTCCAATGATTGTTACTCCGTTTGCTATGACTGACGAATCTCGCAAGAGAGTAATGCCAGCCTTTTTGAAGAAGTCTATGCTACCTTTTATTCCAGATATATACTCGTGGTTGCCAGTGCAAGCAAATACTCCACTTGTTGCCTCTATCTTTAGCAATT
This sequence comes from uncultured Proteiniphilum sp., assembly GCA_964575445.1. GTDB lineage: Bacteria > Bacteroidota > Bacteroidia > Bacteroidales > Dysgonomonadaceae > Petrimonas. Next base: position 1,816 of record CAZNRT010000136.1, read on the forward strand.
CTTCGTGAAGCGAATGTGCCAGTACGGGTCTTAGTTGGTTGTCTAAAAGGTCGCCCGCAATAAGGACAATGTCGGGCTTTTCCTTGTTAATCATTTTCACCCATTTCCTCAATTCCTTTTTAGATATAGTATATCCAAGATGTAGGTCGCTTATTGCTACTATTCTCATTGGTTTATCTATTTTCGAGGAGCTTATTGGGATATGTACTCTCCTTTTGTTGTGATAGTTGATATTGCCCATGATGAGCAACAGTGCGGTGGTGCTTATAAGTATAAGTGAAGTGATAGCATTGTGTTTAAATATTGCTTGCAGAGTCTCCTTGTTGACCAAATGTAGTAGGCTCGCCGATACTTTAAATATATCGATCAGAAGAACAAATATGAATAGATAAAGGAAAACTATCATCCAAGATGTTCCAGCCTTATATAGAACCTCAGATGTGGATAAGGATAGGCTTTCGCCAAAAGCAAAGAAGATAAATGGAGCCGCAAAGCCTATAACTAATATGGCAATCACTATGATGCGCAATATAATATTTATAGGCATTAGTTGCCACAAGCTGTATGCCAAGTATATATTGCTACAAAGATATAATGTGAATATTGTGAGGAAAGCAGTTTTCATTTGTCAATAATGATGGCTACTTATTTCACCTCTTCAAAGTCTGCATCCTCGACTTCTGTTGATTCAAAATTCTTTCGTTGAAACTCAAGTATTCTATCTTCCTGAGTTTCTGGAACCTTTCTTTCTTGTTGCGGAGCTCTGTTGTAGGGATTGTTGTTGTTTTGATTAAAGTTCTTTTTATAGAAAAAAAATGCAATTAATCTTCTCACAATCTTCAGAATCCACGAGAAAACAATTACAAAAAGTATGAGTCTTAAAATAGATAATACCATATACAATGTAATAATTTGAATTAGCTATAATGTAAAGGTAGTATTAATCATTAAAACTAATATATAGCTTTTGAAACATTAACGTGCTAATGTGGTTGTTTTTATGCTCTTTTAATTGTAAACAGTGATATAAGTATATACACAACAATGCCTAATGCTACTCCACTTATTCCCCAAATCACAATAAAGATTATCATTGCTACAGCTGTGACTATCTGGCGCATGGCTTTTATTAGCGATATCCCTTTCAGTTTGAGCGAAAACATTGGTAGTTCGGATACCATCAGCATAGATAGTAAAAGGACTAATACTATTGACACAACTACAAATAATGTGCTCTCGCTCGTATTTAGTATTTGTGTAGATCCATATGTGTAGCTTATCCAAAACAGCCCATTTGCAGGTGTGGGCAATCCCAAAAATGAAGTGCTTTGCCTATCATCGATATTAAACTTTGCCAATCTATAAGCAGAAAAGGTAGGAATAAGAAAGGCTATATAGGGTATAATATCACCCATAGGCATTCCAATGCTTTGTGTGGTGCTGCTCAATACCGCAAAGAGTGCCACCGCAGGAGCCACCCCAAAGCTAACCACATCTGCCAAAGAGTCTAACTCAATACCTAACTTTGATGATACGCCTAATGCACGTGCAGCGAGACCATCCAAAAAGTCAAATCCCGCAGCTGCCACAATCCAGAAGAATGCTGCTTGATAGTTCCCCCCAAAAGCCATTACAATGGCTATACAACCTGAAAACAGATTTAATAGGGTTATTATATTAGGAATTTGTCTCTTCATTTTTTATCACAGGTCTTTTGGGCAAACGGGCTAAAAGGGTTTTGTTTGCTCTAACTTCGTCACCAAGTTGAACTAATATTTCACTATCAATAGGGAGATAGATATCCATTCGCGAGCCAAGCTTGATAAAGCCAAGTGGATCTCCAATGTGGTAATATTGTCCCTCTTTGGCATATGTAACTACGCGACGGGCAACTGCCCCCGCTATTTGTCGAGCCAATACTTTTTGATTGCAAGGTGTTTCTATCACAATGTTGCTACGCTCATTTTCATGGCTTGATTTTGGTAAATAAGCGGCATGAAAGTTGCCCTTGTCATGAGAATAATGTGTTACGGTTCCCGTTACTGGCATCCAATTGGCATGAGCATTAAAAAACGACATGAAAATGGATACCTGTATTCTCTCGTCTTTAAAGAATCTATCCTCAAATACCTTCTCTATCACCACAACTTTGCCATCAGTAGGGGCATTCACATAGTTGAGCAAATCTCCTTCATACACACGGCGAGGTTTTCTATAGAAGTTTAGCATCAGCAAAAGAAGCACTATGGATACAGTGAGTAGTGCGTAGGTGAAAAAGCATTGCGAAAAGCTGTAGATGGCAATTGCATTTATTGCAATCAAAATTATTGATGAAACATAGACAGCTCTTCTGCCTTCTTTATGAATAAGCATAGTTTGTTTTGTAATAATATTTTGTAATAATAAATATAGTCTTCGTCGTTTGTTTGTGAATTAATTGACAATTAGTTGCGTCGTATATAGTTTATTGTCTGGTTTTTAAATTCGCCACAAAAATACATGTTTTATTTCATAATCCGCTTATCTTTTGGATTTATTCCCACTTTGAACGGGATACCTCCATAATGTCAATAGCCAATCATTTTTCTTACCTTTGCACTCGCTCATTCATTGGGTTATCAACAAAAGTTTTAATAATAAATATCTCTCCGTTTTGAAAATTGATTTAAAAAAGACAGCATATCCTATACTTATTGCGGTATCATTTGCTCATGCACTCAATGACTTGATTCAGGGCATCATTCCCGCTATCTATCCGCAGCTCGAACAAAAGTTTGGTCTCTCCATGACGCAAATTGGTATTATCACACTTTGTTTTCAGTTGTCGGCTTCTATATTTCAGCCTTTAGTTGGGTTTTATACTGACAAAAATCCTAAGCCTTTTTCTCAAGTCATTGGGATGTTTTTCTCCTCGCTTGGTATCGTCACTCTTGCTTATGCTCCCACTTATATGTGGATATTGGTGGGCGTCACTTTGATAGGGATTGGTTCATCAGTATTTCATCCCGAGTCAGCAAGAATTGCATTCTTAGCCTCGGGTGGCAAGCGCAGCATGGCGCAATCTATCTTTCAAATTGGTGGAAACACTGGTGTGGCTATCTCTCCACTCTTGGTTGCGCTCATTGTTATTCCCAATGGACAGGGTCATATAATATGGTTTCTATTGTTGGCTCTATTGGCTATGGCGGTTTTGGTTTATATCGCAAAGTGGAGAATACAAGTATTAAAGCTACCTCAGGAGCACCATCATAAAGAAACATCATCTCTTCATATGTCTCCTCTCAAGGTGAAATTGTCCGTAGGCATTCTATTGCTTCTTATCTTCTCTAAGTATTTTTATATGGCGAGCATTACCAGCTATTTTCAGTTTTATACCCTTGATAAGTTTCACTTTAGTGAAGTGCAGGCTCAGATCTATCTTTTTTATTTCCTGATAGCCGCAGCTGTGGGTACTTTGCTTGGCGGATATTTTGGAGATAAGTTTGGTCGCAAGCCTGTCATATGGTTTTCTATACTTGGTGCTGCACCGTTTACTCTTGCCATGCCATATCTCAATGCCACTTTCACCGCTATTTTTATTGTCATCATTGGGTTGATCATCTCCTCTGCATTTCCTGCCATCATTGTTTATGCTCAAGAGCTATTACCTAAGAAATTGGGCATGGTGTCGGGCTTGTTTTATGGTTTCGCCTTTGGTATGGGTGGTTTGGGTTCTGCAATTCTCGGTTTTGTAGCTGATCACACGAGCATCAATTTCGTTTACCATGTGTGTGCCTATCTTCCGCTCATAGGTCTTGTGGCTTATTTCTTGCCAAATTTAAGGAAAATAGATATTCAATTGTAATTCAATTGTAATTCAATTGATATTCGATTGATATTCAGTTGATATTCGATAGATATTCGGTGGTGATTCATGAGATCCTTCTCCCGTTTTGACGGGATCAGGATGACATGATTATTGATTCAATAGGCATGCCTTTCAAGGCATGTTTTTTTGTTTCAATAGTGCCACCCTTGCGGGTGGTGCGGGTGGTGTGGATATCACATCCGTAAGATAAATCATACGGTTAATCACATTATGTCCTCTGGACATCCTGGTACTCGATAACAGCGAAGCGTACTAACAGCCAAAGGCGTACTAACGCCGAAGGCAACTAACAGCGAAGCGTCCCAACACCCAAAGGCATACTATTTGATTATTTATTTGCATTATTAAAACAATATGTCGTCATTTTTCGTTTTAATTGAATGTTTTCTAATCACAGGGTCTTATATTTAATCATTTTGTTTAACAATGAAGAAGACATATTATCTTAGGTTATTGGCTCTCTTAGCAGTGCTTGTTTTTGCAATTCATAGCTGTATCAAGGATGAGCCCGTAGAGCTGAAAAAGCTCGAATTGTCGGCGTCTAAAGCTCAGATTTTTGCTGGGGAGTCTGTTGATTTTATTGTTAA
>CAZNRT010000137.1:0-6231 GCA_964575445.1 uncultured Proteiniphilum sp.
ACTCGCGACCCCAACCTTGGCAAGGTTGTGCTCTACCAACTGAGCTATTTCCGCACTATATGCAACTTTGAAGACTCGCTTATCTTTCGTTTTGCGTGTGCAAAGGTAGGCAACTTTTTTATAACTCCAAAACTTTTCAAGAAAAAAATACAATATTTATTTAGTTTCTGATATAAAACACTCCCGAACGATGCGAAACTGGCAAAACTTGATATCTCTGCAGAGACTCTTTTGAAGATCCAGATTCGCAAGTGCCCAATCCATACATTAAAATAAACGAACTGCCACACTTTTGACAAACTGCCTTTCCATTATTTAGTGGCTGCACCAACACCCTCTTATCATCCTCATATGGGCAGCAAAGATCGTAAGCATACATGACACCATCAGTGGACATAAAAATCAATAGCCCCCCATATCCCACATATTCATTAGCCGCTCGGCTCTTTGTAAACACCTTACATTTAAATGGTCCTAAATCTGAATCAATACCATTTAAATCTATTTCAAAATTAACTTTAGCATATGGCACCGTGAATGCTGACTCCTCTTTGCCGCATGAAACTGCGACAAACACAAGTGATAGAGCCAAGAGAGTACGATATATGTTATTCATAATGAAATTTGTGTTTGGAAGAATGATTATTTGAACTTGTTACTTAAATCATCATCTGATATCATAGCAATGATAGACCGTCCATCAGGTGTATGATTAGGAGTGCGACAGGCGAACAATTGATTCACCATCAACAACATTTCCTCTTCGCTCAATGCTCTATTAGAAGGTATTGCAGTGTATTTTGCCATAGACAAAGCCAGAGATTCATATACCTTGTACTTAATATCATTGCTTGTTTCTAAACTTTGATCAATCATAGAACGAACAAGCTTAACAAAATCAAGATTGCTAAGTTCGGATGGCACCCCCTGAATAGCATATGCATTATTTCCAAGATTAGAAAACTCAAAACCAAGAGCCTCAAAGTCATCAATAATCTCTGTGAAAGCAGAAGCCTCTATGGGCGACAACTCCAACATCTCAGGAAATAAGATACGCTGAGATACCCCTTTCCTATCAGCTACTTGCAGCAAATATTTGTCAAACAGTATTCTCACATGAGCTCTATGTTGATCTATAAGCATCAAGCCCGACTTGACAGAGGTGATTATATACTTTTGTTTGTATTGATAATGATCTGGTGCATGTATTGTAGATTCAATATTGCTAATAGCAGGCATGATATCATCAGCCTTATTATTGGAACTAAAGAAAATCTCCTCGACACTTGCCTCTGGTATTTCAGGTATTGCCTCCTCATCATACTCATCACCCTCATTGTCACTCTCGCCTCCTTTTTCAAAACCTTGATATAATTGTTCCCAATTAATAGATGGTCTGCTTGACGGATTGTATCCCGACTGAGACACCTGAAAGGGGTTATATTCTGGATTGATACGCACACCAGGCGTATATCTATTAGAACTTGACTGCGAGGAATCGAAAACGGGAATATCGGGTGCATCTGCTGTATCGAAATCAATGCTTGGGATAGCATTAAACTTACCAAGAGACTCCTTGATAGTCACCAACAATATTTGCCAAATAGCAGGTTCGTTTTCAAATTTGACTTCAGTCTTTGTGGGATGGATATTAACATCAATAGCATTTGGATCAACATCCAAATAAATAAAATAATGAGGATTCTCTAATGGAGATATCAGTTTTTCAAATGCGGTGGCAACTGCCTTATGAAAATATGGGTGACGAATATATCTACCATTTGCAAAAAAGAACTGCCTTGCTCTCCCCTTTTTAGCAAACTGAGGCATAGATATATAACCATATATCTTAACCATAGTAGTCTCTTCCTCAATCTCTATAAGCTGTTGATTAATATTTCTACCCTCCAATTGTACAATACGTTGGCGCAGATTGCCAATAGGAAAGTGCATTGTCTGCACATCATTTTCGAATAAGGTAAATTCGACATTAGGATTTACGAGAGCTATACGCTCCAGCTCCATCATGATATTGCGACGCTCAGTTTCATTTGATTTCAAAAACTTGCGACGAGCAGGCACATTAAAAAATATATTCTTAACAGAAATACTTGTTCCAATAGGGCACGACACTGCCTCTTGGCTCTCTACTTTAGAACCAGCAATTTTTAATAACGTACCTACCTCATTTTCTGATTGTCGTGATCTAAGCTCCACATGTGCAATAGCTGCAATAGATGCTAATGCCTCGCCCCTAAAACCACGTGTATAGAGTGCGAACAAATCGTTCGCATTTTTGATCTTAGATGTTGCATGTCTTTCAAATGACATACGAGCATCAGTTCCACTCATGCCCTTTCCGTCATCCACCACTTGCACAAGTGTTCTGCCAGCGTCCTTTATTATAATTTGAATATGTGTTGCATCAGCATCAAGTGAGTTTTCAACGAGCTCTTTTACCACTGATGCAGGTCTCTGTATCACCTCACCAGCAGCAATTTGATTTGCAATAGAGTCAGGCAATAAATTTATAATATCCGACATGCTTATATATTAGTTTGTTTGTGCGATTTGTTTTTAAGAAATAGAGTTACACCCAACACTCATCGTGTTAGATAACAATTAATATTAATAAACGAATGTATCAATTGCTCTATCTTAAGAATATGAGATAGAACAGAACAATTAGTACAGCTAAAACAAGAATAATTGTAATGTTATTGGTAAAAAAAGGCTTATCACCCCCCTCCTCACGCTCTTTGCGACGCTTAAGAAACTTTGTTTGTGAAATAAACTCTTTACCGAAATCAACTTTGGCAGGCTTTTCCTCAACTTCGATCTCTCTCCCCTCTTCTCGTGCTACTTCTTGCTGAATGCGGCGTATTCTTTTCTCCATTTGCTCTTTTCGTGCCTCTTCATCAGGATTGAAAAGAATAGTATGATGTTGAAATTTACGCGGCTTACGATTATTATAAAAAAAGAATATTCCCATAGCTTTTAAACCTTTAGTATTACAAATGTAATTAAAAATGAGACAAATGCCAAAATTATTGCATCACTCGCGCTTAAACTTGCGAGGAGCCTTGACTTCACTATCAGCAGCTTTCCTATCGTTACGTCTAAATATATCCATGTTATATTTCGGACGAAGATAGTCTAACCACATAAACCCTTTCAAGACTGAATCATCTGGTCCTAACAGGCTCAGCGGAGTAACGACAGCTTTGGTTGACGACCATAGCTTTAGTTTATCTAATTCATTATCTTTAAAATCCATTGATAAATACGCACTTTCAGTCTTATTAAGCCCTATCATTGAGCCAATACTATCCCCTTCCACCAAATAGTACAGCGACTCGGCATTACCATCAACGAGCAGATGCTTCAAGTTGCTTTCCTCATCAAAATATATCTTCATATCACGTCCACTAATCTGATTATACTGCCCCTCCTTCTCCCTTGCCTGAATTGCCAAAGCATAGTCTCTCACATGAGCCATTTCGATAGTGGAGTCGTTGAGATGGATATCGATTCTTTCACCCAACACTTGATTTGTCTCATTCCATATCACAGGGCTTCCAATTAGATATAGCACAGAATCACGCTGCACAAAGTTCATAGAATCACACACCCCCTGCATATCATTCCTAAAGAAGCGAACATTATAAAAAGCCCTGATATCTTTGAATATTGAATCAGTCATCATCACCAATGTATCGCCATGAAGAAACAAGCTATCAGACTGAGAGTAATCGACAACATAAGCAGAATCAGTAGCCATGCCATATTCCGTTTTCTCATTGTATTTGCCATAATTGCCATACAATATAGCTTTCTGTTTGAAATCTTCCATGTACATATTGCCATATACGTCAGCATCGCCCGTCAATCTATTATAATAAATAGTATCACCTATTAGCACCTTGGTGGTATCACTACTATAAATTTCAGACCTATTAAAGAGGCGTGCATCTTCAGTATTGGTATTATACCACCCATGGTTAGTAACAATATAACCACTATCTGACACAATAGTAGAGGGACCTAATATATCAGCAATCTTTGATTCAGTATTATATTTTAAAGTATCAGAGTATATTGTGAACTTTTCATTTACCAACTTCACAGTATTGCTAAATAGGGCATCCCTACTATCTGGGTCATATTGTCCCCAATAAGATGTAAGTTCATTATCTTCATCCACCAGCATTCCACCCTCAAAGTAATACCCTAAATTGGCAACTCTATCATAATTTAAACTATCGGTAAATAAAGTTGCCTGCTTGTCCTCCATCCTTATATTATCACGAAGACGAGCTAAGCGGGTATTTCCATCATAATACAAATAATCACCATACACAAACAAAGTATCTCCTTGCTCCATACGCACATTGCTAAATGCCTCAAACGAATTGGTTGCTTCAAACAAGTATGCACTATCGCAATACATAAAAGCACCCTCGTGATATAAAATCACATTATCTTTAAGCACCTGAGCATCTGAGTTAGCTTGCTTATAGAGGATATCCGCCTGCTTTAGCTCTACTATTTTCACATTTGCTTTTTGTGCTGGAGGAGGCTTCACTGCATTAGCAGATACCAAAAGCACAGAAAGCACACTTACAAAAAGCATGCTTTCACGTATAGAACGAGGATGTATTATTCTTCTCATCCGTATTTTCTAATTTATAATATTAATTGAAGCTTATACTAATTTATATGTAGAACTCATGTAACAAATACTTTATATACACATAAAGCAATCACTTCACCCAACCCTTATACTTAAAATCACAACCCTTCCATTGAGGATCTATCCTAACAAATATATTGTCAATCTTATTTTGCAACCACTCATCCATCATATCCTGACGGCGAGCATTTTCTGCCATCTGCTTCACTACCTGATAATCGTTGTTAATATTGGCAGTGTGCCCCTCAATTCTATTGGAAATCTTAACGATAGCGGTAACCTTACGCTCCTTATCATTAGTCATTACAAAAGGCTTGGACAGCTCACCAACTTTCATTTCACCAACCACTCGAGCTATATCTTGGTTAATTTCGCTCAACTGGAATCTTGGTGTACCTCTATTAAGAGATTGTGGATTATTGTTTACCATTATACCCTTATTGTTTCTGGTATCCTTATCAGCTGAAAGATATAATGCAGCGTCATCAAAATTAATTTTCTTATCCAACACACCTTGTCTAATAGAGTCAAGGCGAACCAATGCAGTATCAATTTGCATTTGAGGCACTTTAGGTTTTAGGAGAAGATGACGAAAGTTTGCCATATCACCTCGTCGTTCTATAAGCTGAATTATATGATAACCATATTCTGTTTCTACGATATTCGATACCTTTGTGGGGTCATTTAGAGCAAAAGCCACATTAGCAAATTCGGGCACCAATTGAGATCTATTCATAAAGCCCAACTCACCACCTTTGACTGCCGAGCCATCTTCAGAATATAATAATGCAAGAGTAGAAAAAGTTTGCTTGCCCGAGTTTATTTGCTCTGTATAATCACGAAGTTTATTTTTCACAACATCTATCTCCTCCAATGGCACAACAGGCTCAACCGTTATAATTTGCACCTCTAAGGTAGTCGGTATAAACGGCAAGCTATCCTGAGGGATACTATTATAGAACTTTCTAATTTCGGACGGAGTCAATGATATGTTATGAAAATGTTTTTGCTGCACACCCTCTATCAGCTCCTGCTCCCTAAGCTGTGAGCGAAGATCTTCACGTATCTTTCTAATGCTTTTACCCCAATATTCCTCAAGCTTCTCGGCAGATCCCGAAGATGCTATATATTCATTCATATAATACTCCACCATACGGCTTACGTTAGCATCATTGACCTCGATACTATCTAATTTAGCTTGGTCTAAAAACAATTTTCTTACTGCTAACTGTTCGGGGATAAAACAATAAGGGTCACCCTCGATACGTTGGTTCTGCATCTGCAATTCTTTTCTATGCTCTTCTACTTCTGATTTAAGAATTGCCTCATCACCTACCACCCACACAATCTCGTCGATGATATTATTTTGAGCCACTACGATATTAGAGAAGAAAGCAAACGCCGTTAGCGTAATCAATATTTTTGTAAAAAACTTCATTTTTAATTACTTGTTTAAGAAATCAACCGTAAAAGTAAGTATAAATGAATTATTAGACAACAACTCCTTCATTAAAAGTTATAAAAAGCATATTTATGAG